>NZ_JADDOJ010000077.1 GCF_015159745.1 Ramlibacter aquaticus
CGGTGACAACGTCACCATCACCGTGAAGCTGATCGCCCCCATCGCCATGGAAGAAGGCCTGCGCTTCGCCATCCGCGAAGGTGGCCGCACCGTGGGTGCCGGCGTCGTCGCGAAGATCATGGAGTAATGGCCGTAGGGGTATAGCTCAATTGGCAGAGCGTCGGTCTCCAAAACCGAAGGTTGTAGGTTCGATTCCTACTGCCCCTGCCACCTGAGTGGCGCCAAAAACCAAGCCCGGCCGCGTGTCGGGCTTCAGTCTCTTCAAGAGACGACAAATCTGAAGCAGGAAATCGCCGCAAATGGCCACTACGCAAGTTGAAACCGTGAGCTCCGGCGCCGACAAGGCCCGGCTGGCGGGTGCTGCCGTCCTCGTGCTGGGCGCGCTCGCCGGTTTCTACCTGCTCTCGCGCCAGGGTGCGCTGGTGCAGTGGGGCGTGCTGGTGCTGGGCCTGATCGCCGCCGCCGGCATCTTCTTCACCGCCGAAACCGGCAAGCAGCTGATCGCCTTCGGCCGCGACTCCTGGAAGGAAGTCAAGAAGGTCGTCTGGCCGACCCGCAAGGAGTCGATCCAGATGACGGCGTACGTGATCGCGTTCTGCGCGATCATGGCCCTCTTCCTGTGGCTCACCGACAAGACCCTCGAATGGGCTCTCTACGACCTGATCCTGGGCTGGAAAAAGTAATGAGCGACATCAGCGATACCCCCGCCGCGCCCGAAGCCGAGACGCCGCCCGCCAAGCCGGTCAACCCTGACCTGCGCTGGTACGTGGTGCACGCGTACTCCGGCATGGAAAAGGCCGTGGAGCGCAACATCCGCGAGCGCATCAACCGCGCCGGCATGCAGGACATGTTCGGCGAGATCCTGGTGCCCACCGAGGAAGTCGTCGAGATCAAGAACGGCCAGAAGCGCACTTCCGAGCGTCGCTTCTACCCCGGCTATGTGCTGGTCCAGATGATCATGAACGACGACACCTGGCACTTGGTGAAGCACACCAACAAGGTGACCGGTTTCGTCGGCGGCGCCAAGAACCGCCCGGCCCCCATCTCGGAAGACGAGGTCGCCAAGATCCTCGGCCAGATGGAAGAAGGCGTCGAGAAGCCCCGCCACAAGGTGGAGTTCGTGGTCGGCGAGTACGTGCGCGTCAAGGACGGGCCCTTCACCGACTTCAACGGCACCGTCGAGGAAGTCAACTACGAAAAGAGCAAGGTCCGCGTGTCGGTCACGATCTTCGGTCGTGCCACCCCGGTCGAGCTTGAATTCAGCCAGGTCGAGAAGACCTGACGAATGGCCAGGCGGGCCCCCGACTCCGCGCCTGGTGAAAGCCCCCTGAGTCGACAACCCCCGGGGAGCCGGTGCCCGCAGTGGCCCGGCGCTAGAACCCGCAAGGAGTAGAAAACATGGCGAAGAAAATCGTCGGTTTTGTCAAGCTGCAAGTGCCGGCTGGCAAGGCCAATCCGTCGCCCCCGATCGGCCCCGCGCTGGGCCAGCGCGGCCTCAACATCATGGAGTTCTGCAAGGCGTTCAACGCCCAGACCCAGGGTGTCGAGCCGGGCCTGCCGCTGCCCGTGGTGATCACGGCCTACGCGGACAAGAGCTTCACCTTCATCATCAAGACGCCGCCCGCGACGACCCTGATCAAGAAGGCCATCAAGCTGGACAAGGGCTCCGCCAAGCCCCATTCCGACAAGGTCGGCAAGATCACCCGGGCGCAGCTCGAGGAGATCGCCAAGACCAAGATGAAGGACATGAACGCGGCCGATCTGGACGCGGCGGTTCGCACCATCGCGGGTTCGGCCCGGTCGATGGGCGTCACGGTGGAGGGCGTTTAAATGGCCAAGCTGACCAAGAAGCAAAAAGCCCTGCAGGGCAAAGTCGAGAGCACCAAGCTGTATGCCCTGGGCGACGCCCTGGGCATCGTCAAGGAATGCGCGACCGCCAAGTTCGATGAGTCCATCGACGTGGCCGTGCAGCTGGGCATCGACCCGAAGAAGTCGGACCAGGTGGTGCGTGGCGCCGTCGTGATGCCCAACGGCACCGGCAAGACCAAGCGCGTGGCCGTGTTCGCCCAGGGTGCCAAGGCCGAGGAGGCCAAGGCCGCCGGCGCCGACGTCGTCGGCATGGACGACCTGGCTGCCCGCGTGAAGGCGGGTGACATGCCCTTCGACGTGGTGATCGCCGCCCCCGACGCGATGCGCGTGGTGGGTACGCTGGGCCAGATCCTGGGCCCGCGCGGCATGATGCCGAATCCCAAGGTCGGCACCGTCACCCCCGACGTGGCCACCGCGGTCAAGAACGCGAAGGCGGGCCAGGTGCAGTTCCGCGCCGACAAGGCCGGCATCATCCACGCGACCATCGGCCGCCGCTCGTTCGAATCGGACAAGCTGCAGGGCAACCTGGTCGCGCTGATCGATGCGCTGAACAAGTCCAAGCCGGCCACGTCCAAGGGCGTGTACCTGCGCAAGGTGGCGGTCTCGTCGACCATGGGTGTGGGCGTCCGCGTGGACACCCAGTCCATCTCGGCCTGATCGCTTGAGGAATTCCTGGCTGCGCGGGCAGGCGCGGCCGGGTGTGGTGGGCTGCCGGGCCCCGAAAGGTGACCCGGCAGGCCATCCAAGACCGTTGGCGCGGTGCGAGCCGCTTAATCCGCAAGGACAGCCAACGCAGATGGCGATCCCGCTGAAGATGGAATCTGAAGGTTTCTTTCTGAAGTTGGTCGCTGCAACGAAGGCGCAGCCCGCAAGGGCTGCATTTGAAGGAGTAGACCTTGAGTCTGAATCGCAGTGAGAAGGAAGCGGTCATCGCAGAGGTGACCTCCCTCGCCGCTAAAGCTCAAACGCTGGTGATGGCGGAATACCGCGGCATCACGGTCGCTGACATGACGAAACTGCGCAACGACGCGCGCAGCAAGGGTGTGAGCCTGAGTGTTCTGAAGAACACCCTGGCCCGCCGTGCTGTCGCCGGTAGCGCGTTCGAAGTCGTCGGCGACCAGATGACCGGTCCGCTGATCTACGGCTTCTCCGTGGACGCTGTGGCCGCCGCCAAGGTGGTGGCCGACTTCGCGAAGACCAACGACAAGCTGGTCATTCGTGGTGGCGCGTTCGCGGGCAAGGCCCTGGATGTCAACGGCGTGAAGCAACTGGCGAACATTCCCTCCAAGGAAGTTCTGCTGGCGCAGCTTTGCGGCCTGCTGATGTCGCCCATCTCCCGCACCGCGGTGGTGCTGGGCGCCCTGGCAGAGAAAAAGGGTGGCGCTGAGGCCCCCGCAGCCGCTGAGCAAGCGGCCTGACCCCAACTTTATTAAGGAATCCGAAAAATGGCATTCGACAAAGACGCTTTCCTGACGGCCCTGGACAGCATGACCGTCATGGAACTCAACGACCTGGTCAAGGCGATTGAAGAGAAGTTCGGCGTGTCCGCCGCCGCGATGGCCGCCCCGGCCGCCGCCGGTGGTGGCGCCGCCCCGGCCGCCGCCGAAGAGAAGACCGAGTTCACCGTCCAGCTGATGGAAGCCGGCGCGAACAAGGTGTCGGTCATCAAGGCCGTGCGCGAAATCACCGGCCTGGGCCTCAAGGAAGCCAAGGACCTGGTGGACGGCGCGCCCAAGCCCGTCAAGGAAGGCATGCCCAAGGCCGACGCCGAGGCTGCCAAGAAGAAGCTGGAAGACGCCGGCGCCAAGGTCGAACTGAAGTAATTCAGCCCCGACCCGAGGCTGGAGCGTCCCGAAAGGGCCTCCAGCCTTTGGTGCTTTAAAGAGTGTGCGAAGAGCGCACTCGCAAACACTGTTCCAATCTAGGGTTGTCCCCAGTGTTTGCGAGTGTCTTCTGACCCCGACTGCAGAAGACGCCTTGGTTCGGGCGATGTGCAATGCATCGCTGTCCGCCATGGTTGGTAGTGGCCAACCCGCCAAGAACGCTGAGCCCCGGCCACCCCGGCAGGCTTGGCAACAGTTGCGCAAGAGCTCATTAGCCCGGAGATCTCATGGCCTATTCCTATACCGAACGCAAGCGCATCCGCAAAAGCTTCGGCAAGCGCGACAGCGTGCTTGAAATCCCGTACCTGCTCCAGATGCAGAAGGACGCATACACCGCCTTCCTCCAGGCCGACGTCCATTCCAAACAACGCACCACCGAAGGCCTGCAGGCCGCCTTCAACGCCGCCTTCCCGATCGTCTCCCACAACGGCTTCGTGGAGATGAAGTTCCTGGAATACAACCTGGCCAAGCCCGCCTTCGACGTGCGCGAGTGCCAGACCCGCGGCCTGACCTTCTCGTCGGCCGTGCGCGCCCGCGTGCAGCTGATCATCTACGACCGCGAGTCCTCCACGCCGCAGAGCAAGGTCGTGAAGGAAGTGAAGGAGCAGGAGGTCTACATGGGCGAGGTGCCCCTGATGACCGACAAGGGCTCGTTCATCATCAACGGCACCGAGCGCGTGATCGTCTCCCAGCTGCACCGCTCGCCGGGCGTGTTCTTCGAGCACGACAAGGGCAAGACGCACAGCTCGGGCAAGCTGCTGTTCTCGGCCCGCATCATCCCCTACCGCGGCTCCTGGCTGGACTTCGAGTTCGACCCCAAGGACCTGCTGTACTTCCGCGTCGACCGCCGCCGCAAGATGCCGGTCACCATCCTGCTCAAGGCCATCGGCCTGACGCCGGAATCCATCCTGGCGAACTTCTTCGTCAACGACAACTTCCGCCTGATGGACAGCGGCGCGCAGATGGAGTTCGTGCCCGAGCGCCTGCGCGGCGAAGTGGCCCGCTTCGACATCACCGACAAGTCCGGCAAGGTCATCGTCGCCAAGGACAAGCGCGTCACCGCGCGCCACACCCGTGACCTGGAGCAGTCCGGCACCACGCACATCAGCGTGCCGGAAGACTACCTGCTGGGCCGCGTGGTCGCCCGCAACATCGTCGACCCGGACACCGGCGAGATCCTGGCCAAGGCCAACGACGAGCTGACCGAAGCCCTGCTCAAGAAGCTGCGCCAGGCCGGCATCCAGGACCTGCAGGTCATCTACACGAACGAGCTCGACCAGGGCGCGTACATCTCGCAGACCCTGCGCACCGACGAGACGGTGGACGAGTTCGCCGCCCGCGTCGCCATCTACCGCATGATGCGCCCCGGCGAGCCGCCGACCGAGGACGCGGTGCAGGCCCTGTTCCAGCGCCTGTTCTACAACCCGGACACCTACGACCTGTCGCGCGTGGGCCGCATGAAGTTCAACGCCAAGGTCGGCCGCGACACCGCGGACGGCCCCATGGTCCTGACCAACGAGGACATCCTCGCCGTGGTCAAGATCCTGGTCGACCTGCGCAACGGTCGCGGCGAAGTGGACGACATCGACCACCTGGGCAACCGCCGCGTGCGCTGCGTGGGTGAGCTGGCCGAGAACCAGTACCGCACCGGCCTCGCCCGCATCGAGAAGGCCGTCAAGGAGCGCCTCGGCCAGGCCGAGCAGGAACCGCTCATGCCGCATGACCTGATCAACTCCAAGCCGATCTCCGCGGCGCTGAAGGAGTTCTTCGGTGCGTCGCAGCTGTCGCAGTTCATGGACCAGACCAACCCGCTGTCCGAGATCACGCACAAGCGCCGCGTCTCGGCCCTGGGCCCGGGCGGCCTGACCCGCGAGCGCGCCGGCTTCGAGGTGCGTGACGTGCACGTCACCCACTACGGCCGCGTGTGCCCGATCGAGACGCCGGAAGGCCCGAACATCGGCCTGATCAACTCGCTGGCCCTGTACGCCCGCCTGAACGAATACGGCTTCATCGAGACGCCGTACCGCCGCGTGGTGGACGGCAAGGTGACCGACCAGATCGACTACCTGTCCGCCATCGAGGAAGGCAAGTACGTCATCGCCCAGGCCAACGCCACGCTGGACAAGGACAGCCGCCTGACCGGTGACCTGGTCTCCGCCCGTGAGCAGGGTGAATCCATCCTCTGCGGGGCAGAGCGCATCCAGTACATGGACGTGTCGCCGGCGCAGATCGTCTCCGTGGCCGCCTCGCTGGTGCCCTTCCTGGAGCACGACGACGCGAACCGCGCGCTGATGGGGGCCAACATGCAGCGCCAGGCCGTGCCGGTGCTGCGTCCCGAGAAGGCCTTCGTGGGCACCGGCATCGAGCGCGTCTCCGCGGTCGACTCCGGCACGGTGGTCACCGCCAACCGCGGCGGCATCGTGGACTACGTGGATGCGACCCGCATCGTGGTGCGCGTGAACGACGACGAAGCCCAGGCGGGCGAGGTCGGCGTGGACATCTACAACCTGATCAAGTACCAGCGTTCCAACCAGAACACCAACATCCACCAGCGTCCCATCGTCAAGCGCGGCGACACCATCGCCAAGGGCGACGTGGTGGCCGACGGCGCCTCGACCGACCTGGGCGAGCTGGCGCTGGGCCAGAACATGCTGGTCGCGTTCATGCCCTGGAACGGCTACAACTTCGAGGACTCCATCCTCATCTCCGAGCGCGTGGTCGCCGACGACCGCTACACCTCGATCCACATCGAGGAACTGGTGGTCATGGCGCGCGACACCAAGCTGGGCGCCGAGGAAATCACCCGCGACATCCCGAACCTGTCCGAGCAGCAGCTGAACCGCCTGGACGAGTCCGGCATCATCTACGTCGGCGCGGAAGTGATGCCCGGCGACGTGCTGGTGGGCAAGGTCACGCCCAAGGGCGAGACCACGCTGACGCCGGAAGAAAAGCTGCTGCGGGCGATCTTCGGCGAGAAGGCCTCCGACGTGAAGGACACCTCGCTGCGCGTGGACCAGGGCAGCCAGGGCACCGTCATCGACGTGCAGGTCTTCACCCGTGAGGGCATCCAGCGCGACAAGCGCGCCCAGCAGATCATCGACGACGAGCTCAAGCGCTTCCGCCTGGACCTGAACGACCAGCTGCGCATCGTCGAGGCCGACGCCTTCGACCGTATCGAGAAGCTGCTGAACGGCCGCGTCGCCAACGGCGGCCCGCAGAAGCTGGCCAAGGGCACCAAGATCGACAAGGCCTACCTGGCCTCGATCGAGAAGTTCCACTGGTTCGACATCCGGCCGGCGGAAGACGAGGTCGCGACCCAGCTCGAGTCCATCAAGAACTCGCTGGAGCAGACCCGCCACAGCTTCGACCTCGCGTTCGAAGAGAAGCGCAAGAAGCTGACGCAGGGCGACGAGCTGCCGGCCGGCGTGCTGAAGATGGTCAAGGTCTACCTGGCCGTCAAGCGCCGCCTGCAGCCCGGCGACAAGATGGCCGGCCGCCACGGCAACAAAGGCGTGGTGTCCAAGATCGTTCCGGTCGAGGACATGCCCTACATGGCCGACGGCACCCCGTGCGACATCGTGCTGAACCCGCTGGGCGTGCCTTCGCGCATGAACGTGGGCCAGGTGCTGGAAGTGCACCTGGGCTGGGCCGCCAAGGGCATCGGCCAGCGCATCGGCGACCTGCTGCAGCAGCACTCCAAGGCGGCCGAGCTGCGCCGCTTCCTGGACGAGCTGTACAACAAGTCCGGCCGCCGCGAAGACCTCGCCACCATGTCCGACGAGGACCTGGCGAAGATGGCCTTCGAACTGGCCAAGGGCGTGCCCTTCGCGACGCCGGTGTTCGACGGCGCCTCCGAAGAGGAGATCCGCGCCATGCTGCACCTCGCCTACCCCGAGGAAATCGCCAAGGCCAAGGGCCTGACGGCGACGCGCACGCAGGCCTACCTGTGCGACGGCCGCACCGGCGAGCAGTTCGAGCGCCCGGTCACCGTCGGCTACATGCACGTGCTCAAGCTGCACCACCTGGTGGACGACAAGATGCACGCCCGCTCCACCGGCCCGTACAGCCTGGTCACCCAGCAGCCGCTGGGCGGCAAGGCGCAGTTCGGCGGCCAGCGTTTCGGCGAGATGGAAGTGTGGGCGCTGGAAGCCTACGGCGCCGCCTACACGCTGCAGGAGATGCTGACCGTGAAGTCCGACGACGTGCAGGGCCGCACCAAGGTGTACGAGTCCATCGTCAAGGGCGAACACGCCATCGAGGCCGGCATGCCGGAATCCTTCAACGTTCTCGTGAAGGAAATCCGCTCGCTGGGCATCGACATGGAACTCGAGCGTTCTTAATTCAGGAAGGTCAAGACTCATGAAATCGCTACTCGACCTGTTCAAGCAATTCACGCCGGACGAGCATTTCGATGCCATCCGCATCGGCATGGCCTCGCCGGAGAAGATCCGCTCGTGGTCCTTCGGTGAGGTGAAGAAGCCCGAGACCATCAACTACCGCACCTTCAAGCCGGAGCGCGATGGCCTGTTCTGCGCCAAGATCTTCGGCCCCATCAAGGACTACGAGTGCCTGTGCGGCAAGTACAAGCGCCTGAAGCACCGCGGCGTGATCTGCGAGAAGTGCGGCGTCGAAGTGACCCAGACCAAGGTGCGCCGCGAGCGCATGGGCCACATCGACCTGGCCGCGCCCTGCGCGCACATCTGGTTCCTGAAGTCGCTGCCGTCCCGCCTGGGCCTGGTGCTCGACATGACGCTGCGCGACATCGAGCGCGTGCTGTACTTCGAGGCCTACGTCATCACCGACCCCGGCATGACCCCGCTGAAGAAGTTCGGCATCATGTCCGAGGACGACTACGACGCCAAGCGCAAGGAATACGGCGATGAGTTCATCGCCAAGATGGGCGCCGAGGGCATCAAGGACCTGCTGGAAGGCATCGACCTCGACATCGAGATCGAGAAGCTGCGCGGCGACCTGACCGGCTCCGAAGTCAAGGTCAAGAAGAACGCCAAGCGCCTGAAGGTGCTCGAGGCTTTCAAGAAGTCCGGCATCAAGCCGGGCTGGATGGTCATGGAAGTGCTGCCCGTGCTGCCGCCGGACCTGCGTCCGCTGGTGCCGCTGGACGGCGGCCGCTTCGCGACCTCCGACCTGAACGACCTGTACCGCCGCGTCATCAACCGCAACTCGCGCCTGAAGCGCCTGCTCGAACTCAAGGCGCCCGAGATCATCGCGCGCAACGAGAAGCGCATGCTGCAAGAGGCTGTCGACAGCCTGCTGGACAACGGCCGCCGTGGCAAGGCCATGACGGGCGCCAACAAGCGCGCGCTGAAGTCCCTGGCGGACATGATCAAGGGCAAGAGCGGCCGCTTCCGCCAGAACCTGCTGGGCAAGCGCGTCGACTACTCCGGCCGTTCCGTGATCACCGTGGGCCCGACCCTCAAGCTGCACCAGTGCGGCCTGCCCAAGCTGATGGCGCTGGAGCTGTTCAAGCCCTTCATCTTCTCGCGCCTGGAAGCCATGGGCATCGCCACCACCATCAAGGCGGCGAAGAAGGAAGTGGAATCCGGCACCCCGGTGGTGTGGGACATCCTGGAAGAGGTCATCAAGGAGCACCCGGTCATGCTGAACCGGGCGCCCACCCTGCACCGCCTCGGCATCCAGGCCTTCGAGCCCATCCTGATCGAAGGCAAGGCGATCCAGCTGCACCCGCTGGTCTGCGCGGCCTTCAACGCCGACTTCGACGGCGACCAGATGGCCGTCCACGTGCCGCTGTCGGTGGAAGCGCAGATGGAAGCCCGCACGCTGATGCTGGCCTCCAACAACGTGCTGTTCCCGGCCAACGGCGAGCCCTCCATCGTGCCTTCGCAGGACGTGGTGCTGGGCCTGTACTACACCACCCGCGAGCGTGTGAACGCCAAGGGCGAGGGCATGATCTTCTCCGACGTGGGCGAGGTCGTGCGCGCGCTGGACGCGAACGTGGTCGAGCTGACGGCGAAGATCTCGGTGCGCCTGACGGAATGGAACCGCGACAAGGTGACGGGCGAGTTCGTGCCCTCCACCTCGCTGGTGCACACCACCGTGGGCCGCGCGCTGCTGTCCGAGATCCTGCCCAAGGGCCTGCCCTTCGCGGTGCTGAACAAGGCGCTCAAGAAGAAGGAGATCAGCAAGCTGATCAACGTGTCCTTCCGCAAGTGCGGCCTGAAGGAGACCGTGGTCTTCGCCGACAAGCTGCTGCAGAACGGCTTCCGCCTGGCCACGCGCGCGGGCATCTCGATCGCCATCGACGACATGCTGGTGCCGGAAGAGAAGCACCGCATCATCGAGGACGCCGAGAAGGAAGTGAAGGACATCGAGCAGCAGTACGTCTCGGGCCTGGTCACCTCCGGCGAGCGCTACAACAAGGTCGTGGACATCTGGGGCAAGGCGGGTGACGCCGTGTCCAAGGTGATGATGGACCAGCTGCGAAAGGAAAAGACCATCGACCGCAACGGCAAGGAAGTGGAGCAGGAGTCCTTCAACTCCATCTACATGATGGCCGACTCCGGTGCCCGCGGTTCCGCCGCCCAGATCCGCCAGCTGGCGGGCATGCGCGGCCTGATGGCCAAGCCGGACGGCTCCATCATCGAGACGCCCATCACGGCGAACTTCCGTGAAGGCCTGAACGTGCTGCAGTACTTCATCTCCACCCACGGCGCCCGAAAGGGCCTCGCGGACACGGCGCTGAAGACGGCCAACTCCGGCTACCTGACCCGCCGCCTGGTCGACGTGACCCAGGACCTGGTGGTGACGGAAGAAGACTGCGGCACCAGCGAAGGCTCGCTGATGCGCGCCATCGTCGAGGGCGGCGAAGTCATCGAATCGCTGCGCGACCGCATCCTGGGCCGCGTCGCAGCCGAGGACGTGCTGCACCCGGAAAGCCGCGACGTGGTCGTGCCGGCCGGCCAGATGTTCGACGAGGACACGGTCGAGGTGCTGGAAAGCAGCGGCGTGGACGAAGTCAAGGTCCGCACCGCGCTGACCTGCGCGACCCGCTTCGGCCTGTGCGCCAAGTGCTACGGCCGTGACCTGGGCCGTGGCGGCCTGGTGAACGTGGGCGAGGCGGTCGGCGTGATCGCCGCCCAGTCCATCGGCGAACCCGGCACGCAGCTGACCATGCGGACCTTCCACATCGGCGGCGCCGCGTCCCGCGCGGCCATCGCCTCCAGCGTGGAAGCCAAGTCCAACGGCGTGATCGGCTTCAACAGCACGATGCGCTACGTGACCAACAGCAAGGGCGAGCTGGTGGTGATCGCACGCTCCGGCGAAGTGATCATCCACGACGAGCACGGCCGCGAGCGCGAGCGCCACAAGGTGCCGTACGGCGCGATCCTGGCGGTCAAGGCGGACCAGACCGTCAAGGCCGGCGCGATCCTCGCCAACTGGGACCCGCTGACCCGACCCATCATCACGGAATTCGCCGGCCAGGTGAAGTTCGAGGGCGTGGAAGAGGGCCTGACGGTGGCCAAGCAGGTCGACGAAGTGACCGGCCTGTCCACCCTGGTGGTCATCAAGTTCGACCCGAAGCGCTCGACCAAGGCCCTGCGTCCGCAGGTCAAGCTGATCGACGCCCAGGGCCAGGAAGTGAAGATCCCGGGCACCGACCACTCGGTGACCATCGGCTTCCCGGTGGGCGCGCTGATCCAGGTGCGCGACGGCCAGGACGTGGGCGGCGGCGAAGTGCTGGCCCGCATCCCGATCGAAGGCCAGAAGACCCGCGACATCACGGGCGGCCTGCCGCGCGTGGCCGAGCTGTTCGAAGCCCGTTCGCCCAAGGACAAGGGCGTGCTGGCCGAGATCACCGGCACGGTGTCCTTCGGCAAGGAGACCAAGGGCAAGATCCGCCTGCAGATCACCGACCCGGAAGGCAAGGTCTGGGAAGACCTGGTGCCCAAGGAGAAGAACATCCTGGTGCACGAAGGCCAGGTGGTGAACAAGGGCGAGGTCGTGGTCGACGGCCCGGCGGATCCGCAGGACATCCTGCGCCTGCTGGGTGCCGAGGAACTGGCGCGCTACATCGTCGACGAGGTGCAGGACGTCTACCGACTGCAGGGTGTGAAGATCAACGACAAGCACATCGAGGTGATCGTTCGCCAGATGCTGCGCCGTGTCGTGGTCGAGAACCCGGGCGAGTCGTCCTACATCGCCGGCGAGCAGGTCGAGCGCTCCGAGATCCTGGACACCAACGACCGCCTGCGCGGCGAGGGCAAGATCGCCCCGACCTACAGCAACCTGCTGCTGGGCATCACCAAGGCCTCGCTGTCGACCGACTCGTTCATCTCCGCGGCGTCCTTCCAGGAAACCACCCGCGTGCTGACCGAGGCGGCGATCATGGGCAAGCGCGACGAGCTGCGCGGCCTGAAGGAGAACGTCATCGTCGGCCGCCTGATCCCCGCGGGCACCGGCATGGCCTACCACCAGGCACGCAAGGCCAAGGACCAGATGGACGAGGCCGAGCGCCGCGCCATCGCGGACGCCGAAGCCGCCGAACTGGCGGGCGTGACCGAAGGTGCCGCGCCCACGGAAGCGGGCGAAAGCGCCCCGGCCGACTGAAACGCATCGTCTAGACTGGACGCCCCGAGCCCGCCAGGGCCGGGGCGTTTTTTCATTTGCACATGGACCATTGGTTGACCTGGACGGCCTGCGCCGTCCTGCTGTTCTGGGGCGTGGGTGCCTACAACCGCCTGGTGCGCCTGCGCGCCGAGGCGCACGCGGCCTTCGCGGCCGTGGAAGCCGAATTCACGCGTCAGGTCGAGCTGGTGCGCGGCGAGCTGCCGCCGCCGCAGCCGGGCGGCAGCGAGGGCCTGTTCGTCGCGCTGCACGCCGCCGCGACCCAGTTCGCCGCCACCCTGGCCGCGGCCCGGGCCCGGCCGCTGGAGCCGGGCGGCATCGCCGCGCTCTCGGCGGCCGAGGGTGTGCTTTCCCTGGCCTGGGAGCGCGTGGAGCGCGAGGACGCGCACGACCTGGCCGGCCCGCGCCTGCCGGAAAACCTCAGCCTGCGCCGCGCGCAGCTCGCCTTGCAGGCCCGCGCGGCCGCCGAGCAGTTCAACGCCGCGGTGGCCCGCTACAACGCGGCGATCGCGCAGTTCCCGGCCCTGCTGCTCGCGCTGCTCTTCGGCTTCCGCCCGGGCCGCTCCATCGAGGCCCGCCTGCCGGGTCTGGCCGGTGGCTGAGGCGGCGAAGCGGCCCGGCCGCGCGCCCGCCCGCCCGGTCCCGGCGGCGCCGCAGGCGCAGCCCGGGGGCCCGGGCCAGGCCCCGCCGCTGTGGCGCCTGCTGCAGGCTGCCGCGGGCGTGCTCGCGGCCGTGAAGGGCGGCCAGTCGGCGACGGCGGCACTGGCGGGCGTGGAGGCGGGCCTGAGGCCGGGCGCCCAGGCCCTGGCCTCGCAGGCCCTGCGCCGCCTGGGGCGGGCCGAGGCGCTGCGGCGGCTGCTCGCCCAACGGCCCCCGCCGCCCCATGCCGATGCCTTGCTGGTGCTGGCCCTGGCCCTGGCCTGGGACGCCACGGAAGCGCCCTACGAGCCCTTCACGCTGGTGGACCAGGCCGTGGAAGCGGCCAAGCGCGACCCCCGGGCCAAGCCCCAGTCCGGCTTCGTCAACGCCTGCCTGCGGCGCTTCCTGCGCGAACGCGACGCCCTGGTCGCGGCCACCGAGGCCAACCCCGAGGCGCGCTGGAACTACCCCCGCTGGTGGCTGGAGCGCGTTCGCGCGGACCATCCGCAGCAATGGGAGTCGGTGCTCACTGCCGGGCGAACCCAGCCGCCCATGAGCCTGCGCGTGAACACCCGCCGTATCAGCCGGGACGCGTACCTGGCCCGCCTGCAGGATGCCGGCATGGCGGCCCGGCCCACGGGCGGCCAGGGCCTGGTGCTGTCGCGCCCCTGTCCGGTGCAGGCCCTGCCCGGCTGGAACGAAGGCTGGGTCTCGGTGCAGGATGCGGCCGCGCAGCTCGCCGCCCCGCTGCTGCTGGGTGAACTGGCCGCGCCGCCCGGCCGGCCCCTGCGCCTGCTGGACGCCTGCGCCGCCCCGGGCGGCAAGACGGCACACCTGCTGGAACTGGCGGACGCGCAGGTTACGGCGATCGAGCTGGACCCGGCCCGTGCCGCCCGCATCGGCGACACGCTGGGCCGGATGGGGCTTTCGGCGCGTGTGGTGGTGGCGGACGCCGGCCGCCCGCAGGACTGGTGGGACGGCCAGCCCTTCGACGGCATCCTGCTGGACGCGCCCTGCACCGCGTCCGGCATCGTGCGGCGCCACCCGGACGTGCCCTGGTTGCGCCGCGAGCGCGACATCGCCCAGCTCGCCGCCACCCAGGCCCGCCTGCTGGCGCAGATGTGGCCCCTGCTCGCCCCCGGCGGGCGGCTGGTGTACTGCACCTGCTCGGTGTTCCGTGCCGAGGGGCAGGCCCAGGTGGAAACGTTTCTTGCGCACAACAAAGAGGCGTCCGCGCGCCCCGCCCCTGGCCATTTGCTGCCCCATTCCGGGGACAGCGACAATGCGCCCGGGGACAATCAGCCAAGTGACCACGACGGTTTCTTCTACGCCCTGCTGGCGCGGGGCGGGCATGGGGCTCGCCCGGCTTGAGCGCATCCTGCGCTGCGCCCTGGCGGCCCTGCTGCTGCTGGGGACCGCCGCCCGGGCCGAATCCTTCATCGACGTCAGCGCCCTGAGCGTGGAGCGCAGCGACGAGGGCGTGCTGCTGTCGGCCAACCTGCGCTTCGACCTGCCGGTCGTGGTCGACGACGCCCTGGCCAAGGGCATCCCCATGTTCTTCGTCGCCGACGCCTTCCTGATGCGGGACCGCTGGTACTGGTACGACAAGCAGGTGGCCAGCGCGACGCGCCACATGCGGCTGTCCTACCAGCCGCTGACCCGGCGCTGGCGGCTGGTGGTCTCCGCGGCCCCCGTGGGCACGGCGGGCCTGGCCCTGGGCCAGATCTTCGACTCGCGCGAGGAGGCGCTCGCGGCGGTGCAGCGCATCTCGCACTGGAAGATCGCCGACCTGCAGGAGCTGGACCCCGAGGCCCGCTACAGCGTGGACTTCCGCTTCCGGCTCGATGTCTCCCAGCTGCCCCGGCCGTTCCAGATCGGCACCGTGGGGCACGGCGACTGGAGCATCAACGCGGCGCGCAACGTGCGCCTCGCCCCCGAGCCGGCGCGATGAACCGCGGCGACCCCGCTCCGGCACGCCGCGCGGCCCTGCGCAGTTCCCGCGCCTTCCGCTGGGCGGTCGGCGTGGGCGCGGCCATGATCGTCGCGCTGGGCATCGTGCTGCTGTTCCTGCTCACGCAGGCCACCAACAACCGCGAGCTCTACGAACGCAACTACGGGCGCCTGTTCGCGCTGAACGTGGTGGTGGCGGGCATCCTGCTCCTGGTCATCACCTGGATGGGCCTGCGCCTGCTGGGGCGCCTGCGCAACGGCAAGTTCGGCAGCCGCCTGCTGGTCAAGCTGGCGGCCATCTTCGGGCTGGTGGGCATCGTGCCGGGCCTGCTCATCTACGTCGTGTCCTACCAGTTCGTCTCGCGTTCCATCGAGACCTGGTTCGACGTGAAGGTCGAGGGCGCGCTGGACGCCGGCCTGAGCCTGGGCCGCGCCACCCTGGACGCGCTGGCCAACGACCTGTCCAACAAGACGCGCGCCGGCGCCCAGCAGCTGGCCGACCTGCCCGACGCCGCGGTGCCCCTGGCCCTGGAGCGCCTGCGCGAGCAGATGTCGGCCGCCGACCTCATCGTCTGGAGCGCCAACGGCCAGCTCATCGCCAGCGCCGGCCAGTCGCGCTTCCAGCTCGCGCCCGAGCGGCCCAGCCCGCAGCTGGTGCGCAACGCGCGGGCGCAGCGCTCGGTGGCCGTGATCGAGGGCCTGGACGAGGCCGCTGCGACGGGGGGCAACACGGCTCGCATCAAGGCGGTGGCCGTGGTGGCGCAGCCCGGGCTGGGGCTGGTGAGCGAGCCGCGCATCCTGCAGGCCACGCAGGCGCTGCCCGCCTCGCTGGTAGCGAACGCCATCGCCGTGCAGGAGGCCAACCGCGAGTACCAGGAGCGTGCGCTGGGCCGCGAGGGCCTGCGCCGCATGTACATCGGCACGCTGACGCTGAGCCTGTTCCTGGCCGTGCTGGGCGCGGTGCTGCTCGCGGTGCTGCTGGGCAACCAGCTGGCGCGGCCGCTGCTGCTGCTGGCCGCTGGCGTGCGCGAGGTGGCGGCCGGCGACCTCTCGCCCAAGCCGGCGCTGCAGGGCAAGGACGAGCTGGGCGGCCTGACGCGCTCGTTCGCCGAGATGACGCAGCAGCTCGCCGACGCCCGGGCGGCCGTGGACAAGAGCATGGTGCAGGTCAACGCCGCGCGCGCCAACCTGCAGACCATCCTGGACAACCTCACCGCCGGCGTCATCGTGCTGGACCCGCAGGGCCACATCCAGACTACCAACCCCGGCGCGACCCGCATCCTGCGCGCGCCGGTGGCGGCCTTCGAGGGCCAGCTGCTGTCGCAGGTGCCCGGGCTGGAGCACTTCGGCCAGGCGGTGCAACGCCAGTTCGACGAGTACATGAACGACAGGCGCCAGCACGGGCTGGACCACTGGCAGGAATCGTTCGAGCTGGCGATCGGGCAGGGCTCGGCCACCGCCGAGGTGGTGACGCTGGTGGCGCGCGGCGCGGAGATGCCGGGTGAATCGCGCCTGCTG
The DNA here is from genome assembly GCF_015159745.1 of Ramlibacter aquaticus. Taxonomy (GTDB): domain Bacteria; phylum Pseudomonadota; class Gammaproteobacteria; order Burkholderiales; family Burkholderiaceae_C; genus Ramlibacter; species Ramlibacter aquaticus. The sequence continues at coordinate 16,464 of NZ_JADDOJ010000077.1, forward strand.
GTGTTCGACGACATCTCCGAGATCGTCTCGGCGCAGCGGGCCCAGGCCTGGGGCGAGGTGGCACGCCGCCTGGCGCACGAGATCAAGAACCCGCTCACGCCGATCCAGCTGTCCGCCGAGCGGCTGGAGATGAAGCTGTCGGCCAAGGTGGGCGAGGGCGACCGGGCGGTGCTGACCAAGTCCGTGCGCACCATCGTCGACCAGGTGGACGCGATGAAGCGCCTGGTCAACGAGTTCCGCGACTACGCCCGGCTGCCGGCTGCTGAACTCAAGCCCCTGGACCTGAACGCGCTGGTGGCCGACGTGCTGCAGCTGTACGTGCGCGAGGGGCTGGAGGACGGCCACGCCGCGATGCGCATGGCGCTGGACCCGCAGGCGCCAGCCATCATGGGCGACGCGCAGCAGCTGCGCCAGGTCATCCACAACCTGCTGCAGAACGCGCAGGACGCCACCGAGGGCTGCGCGCTGCGCGAGGTGATGGTGCGCACGCGCTTCAACCCGCAGTCGCGCCGGGTGCGCCTGGTCGTGGAGGACAGCGGCCCGGGCTTCCCGGAGCACATCCTCAAGCGGGCCTTCGAGCCCTACGTCACCACCAAGGCCAAGGGCACCGGGCTCGGGCTGGCCGTGGTCAAGAAAATCGCGGATGAGCACGCCGCCCGGGTGGACCTGAAGAACCGGGCCGGCGACGACGGGCTCGTGCAGGGTGCACAAGTGTCGCTATCATTCGCAGTTGCGGCCTGACAACAGTCCGCCAGCACGAGGAACATGGCAAACATATTGGTGGTCGACGACGAATTGGGCATCCGGGACCTGCTCTCGGAAATCCTGAACGATGAAGGCCATAACGTGGAGCTGGCTGAAAACGCCGCCCAGGCCCGAAACGCCCGCACCCGCGCCCGGCCCGACCTGGTGCTGCTGGACATCTGGATGCCGGACACGGACGGTGTGACGCTGCTCAAGGAGTGGTCCACCGGCGGCATGCTTACCATGCCGGTGATCATGATGAGTGGCCACGCCACCATCGAGACCGCGGTGGAGGCGACCAAGATCGGCGCCCACTCCTTCCTCGAGAAGCCCATCACCTTGCAGAAGCTGCTCAAGGCGGTGGAGGCGGCGCTCACGCGCACCCCGGTGGGTACCGGCCCCGCGGTGCACACACGCAAGCCGGGCGATGGCGGAAGCGTGGGCCGCATGGTGCCGGTGATGGACCTCACGGTGGAGTCGGCCATGACCGGCGGCCAGAGCCTCCCCCCCGTCATGGAGATGGGACCGCAGGCGCGCCAGCTCTTCGAGCTGGACAAGCCGCTGCGCGACGCCAGGGACGAGTTCGAGAAGTGCTACTTCGAGTTCCACCTGGCCAAGGAAGGCGGCTCCATGACCCGCGTCGCCGAGAAGACCGGCCTGGAGCGCACCCACCTGTACCGCAAGCTCAAGCAGCTGGGCGTCGACCTCTCCCGGGGCAAGCGCGGAGCCTGATATAATCTCGCTTCTCTGGCCCGGTAGCTCAGTTGGTAGAGCAGCGGATTGAAAATCCGCGTGTCGGTGGTTCGATTCCGCCCCAGGCCACCAGACTTCCTTCCGGCGTTGTCCGCCGGAGTCCGAAAAGCCCTTTGTCGTCAATGACTTAGGGCTTTTTCATTCCGGATCTGTCCGCGAAGGGCCGTTTCGAGCCACGCGCCGTTGCAGAAGAATTTGCAGAAGGTGCTTCCATCTTCGCAAAACCTTCGCAGCGCTCTTCAACCGAGAGCAGCGCAGGAGGCCGGGATGGCTGTGGAGATGATCAAGGGCGAGCGGGCGATCCGCGCCCTCAAGCGTGGCGCAGGGCGCCTGAACGATGGCGGTGGGCTGTACCTGGTGCCCTTCGCATGGGGTGACACCCATGCTTGGCGCCTGGACTACACCATCAGCGGCAAGCGCAGGACGCTGAGCCTGGGAACCTATCCCAAGGTCGGCCTCGACGAAGCCCGCTACAAGGCCCGAGAAGCCTGGTCGTGCATTGCCAAAGGCGGCGACCCCATGCAGGCGCGCAAGGCGGCCGAGCAGGAGCGCCAAGCCCACGAAAAGAACGCTCAGCGGCTAAAGGCTGGACAGCCCCCTATCGGCAGCTTCGAAGAGATCGCGCGGCGCTGGTTCGAGGTCAAGCGCCACCAATGGATGCACTCGTACAGCTCCAAGGTCATCCGACGTCTGGAACTGCACGCTTTCCCGCGCTTGGGGCACTTGCCCATCGGCGAGATCACTCCCAAGCTCGTGCTGGAGGCTTGCAGAGCCGTGGAGCGCAACGAGACCCTCGAAACCGCCCACCGACTGCGTGAGCACTGCGGACGCGTCTTTCGATTCGCAATCGCGGAAGGGATGGACCTGCGCGATCCCTGCAACGACATCCGGGATGCCCTCAAGCAGCCCCCGGTCAAGCACCATGCGGCCATCACAAAACCTGACGAACTCGGGGCTCTGCTTCGCGCGATCGATGGGTACTCGGGATCGTTCGTCGTGAGGACGGCGCTGCGCCTGGCCCCCCTCCTGATGCTGCGCCCTGGGGAACTGCGCCAAGCACGGTGGGACGAGTTCGACCTCGACAACGGCCTGTTCTATGTGCCTTCTGCTCGGCTGAAACGGACGAAGCGCGAAAAGGAGAACGGAGAGCCTCTCCTCGTACCCCTGGCGCGTCAGGTCGTGGCCATGCTGGAGGAACTGTTCCAGCACACTGGGCACACGGGGATTCTGTTTCCGGGCGAAGGGCGCAAAGGCCGCTTCATGTCCGACAACACACTCAACAGCGCGTTGCGCAGCATGGGGTACGGAGCTGACTTGGTGACAGCTCACGGCTTCCGGGCCACGGCGCGCACGCTCGTGGTGGAGGTGCTCAATCTGTCCGAGGCCGTCGTGGAGATGCAACTCGATCACGCTGTGAAGGACACGAACGGCCGCGCCTACAACCGTACGAAGTTCATCGTCCAGCGCGTCGCGATGATGCAGATGTGGGCTGACTATCTCCAAGAACTAAAAGCTGGCTCGGAGCGAAGCCAGCACGACAGGCTTCCAGTCTTCGTGCCCGTCACTAATCGACTGCGGTCCTGAATGAATGCCCGTCCTGACGGCTTGTGCTCAGCGGGGTCGATCGAGCGCGTGCGTTGTACCAGGTCCGTGCAAATGGCGGTGCTTGGACCAATGCCGGGTCGGAGTCGCTGACTGACGTCTGCAGTGGGTCGGAAGTAGACATCTGGCTACCTGGATCGCGAATGACTGCTCCGCAGCGGGAGCTTGTTGATTTCCATGGAATCCTGACCCGGCATTTCCATCGAATATTGACCCACCCTCTTTGCGAGCCTTGCGGCTCACGGTGTGGATAAGTTCTTGGTCTTCTCCTTCTTTTTGGGTTCGTCTGCCTG
>NZ_JADDOJ010000078.1 GCF_015159745.1 Ramlibacter aquaticus
CCGGCGGCGGCCAGAAGGTCAGCCTCGAGCGCGGCGTCGCCACGCGCAGCAAGAAGAACCCGGGCAAGCGCCCGCACAAGGGCGGTTGAGCGCGTGCGCACCCGCCACAGCCTGATCGCGGCGCTGGCCCTGGCGGCCGGCGCGGTGTACGCCCAGGGCGCGGCGCCCGCACCGGCACCCGCGGCCCCCGCGGCGCCGGCGGCGCCTTCCAGCCCCGCCAAGCGCGAGCTGATCGCGCGCATCCTCAAGGCCCAGCAGCCGAGCATCGAAGCCATCGCCCAGCGGCTGGTGGAGCAGCCGGCGGCCGAGCTGATGAATGCGGCGGGCAACGCCCTGCCCCAGCGCGTCGCCAAGGACAAGCAGGAAGCCGTGGGCCGGGACATCCAGGCCGAGGTGCAGAAGTACGTGAACGACACCGCGCCGCAGGTTCGCCAGCGCGCCGTCGCGCTCGGCCCCTCCACCATCGGCGCCCTGCTCGACGAACGCTTCACCGAGGATGAACTGCGCCAGGTCGCGGCCTTCCTGGAGTCGCCGGTCTACACCAAGTTCCAGCGCACCGGCGACGACATGCAGCGCGTCCTGGTCGAGAAGCTGATCGCGGAAACGCGTCCCACGGTCGAGCCGCGCGTGCAGGCCCTGGAGCAGTCCATCGCCCGCAAGCTGGGCGTGAGCGGTGCCCCGCAGGGTGCGGCCTCCGCCAGCAAGCCGGCGAAGAAGTAAGGCCTCAGCGGGCCTGCCGCAGGAAGCGGCGCACGTTGTCGGGATCGTCCCCCACGGTCTCCACCGCCAGGCGCAACTCGGGTTCGCTGCAATGCAGCCAGTGAATCCAGTTGCGCCTTTCCCATTCCGGGTCCAGCCGCACCACCAGCGCGTCGTCGTGCGACACGGCCATCGCTGTCTCGTCGCCCATGAAAAAAGCTCCTTCTGCGATGCAGGAGGAGCCTTCCTCGAAGCCTGCCCTCCCGCGATGAGAAGAGCCTAGGTGCCGCGGCCGTCGCACCCCGACGGACGAGGTGGCCTGCGGCCGTGCGAAAAGCCGGGCGTCTGCTGTAGGCCCGGCCCTTGTGTGCGTGCCCGCCGCCCGGCCTCAGGCGCTGGCCAGGCCGGCGCGGCTGGAGAACTCGTGGCAGGCCGCCTCGAAGCTGCGGATCTCGTGCAGGGCTTCGGACAGGCCCATCTCGCCCTTGTCCATGAGCTTGCCGGCCAGGTGCTCGGTCAGCGGCTTCATGCGGGCCAGCAGGGTCTTGGTCTCGCCGTAGAGCCGCTCGCTCTGGGCCTCCATGATGCTGCGCGTCTCCTCGTCCAGCGACTTGCCGCCGTTGTCCGACAGCGCGCCGAAGTTCAGCCGCGTCTTGCGGTACATGCCCATCTCGGCCACCGCGTGGTGCAGCAGGCGCGTGACACGGGTGATGTCGTTGTGGGCGCCGTTGGTGGTGCCTTCCTCGCCGAAGAACAGCTCCTCGTTGGCCATGCCGCCCAGCAGCACGCGCACGTCGTGCTCGATGTCGCCCTTGGTCTTGAGCAGGTTCGCGCCCTGCTTGTGGAACACGAAGCCCAGCGCGTTGTTGCGCGGGTTGGCCTTGAGCGAGATCTTGATGGTCTTCATCTGCGCCTGCAGCACCTCCCAGTCGCCACCGGCCAGGCGCCGCTCGGATTCGAAATCGACCAGGAAGTGGCCCCACTCGTGGATCGCGATGATGCGGCGGTCGCGCTCGCGCTCCTTGGTGGTGTTGGCGTTGACGTTGCCCACCAGCACGCGCTCGGCGGCCCCCATCAGGGTGGCGGTGCCTATCATGCCGCCGGCCTGCACCGCGGTGATGCCCGCCTGGTTGACGATGGTCTCCAGGTCGGCCGGGCTGCGGCCCTCGGTCAGTTCCACCAGGTGGCGCAGGTCCAGGCCGGGCTCGACCTTGTCCGCGCGCTGCGACAGGTAGTGCTGCACGATGGCCAGGCGCTCCTCGCGGTTGGGCAGGCGGAAATCGACCTTCATCTGGAAGCGGCGCAGCATGGCTTCGTCCATCTGCATCTGCTCGCTGTTGAAGTTGGAGGCCACGATCCAGATGATCTCGGCTTCGCTCTTGGTGCGCACGCCGTCCAGCACGGCAAGCAGCGTGTTCTGCGTGTCGTCGTCGAACTTGCGGTGGCCGCCGCGCTTCATGAACAGGTCCTGCGCCTCGTCCAAGAAGACGATGCAGCGCTTGCGCCGCTTGGCCAGGGCGACGATGCGCGACAGCGTGTTGGAGCCCCCCGCCACGTAGCCCGTCTCCAGGTTCGCGGCCGAGTGGAAGAGGATGGGCAGGTTCAGTTCCTTGGCCAGGTAGCTGGCGAGCTTGGTCTTGCCCGTGCCGGCCGGGCCGCTGAACATCACGTTGAAGGGCTTGCTGATGCCGTACTCGGCGTACTCGGCGCGGCGCTGGTACTGGTCCTTGATCTGCGCGACCTCGGCCTTGATGTCGTCCATGCCCACCAGGTCGTCCAGGTCGCCCTGCACCTGGCCGGGCTCCATGAACTTCAGCGATTTGAACTGCCCCTTCATCTGGAAGAACAGGAAGCCGATCAGGCCCAGGGTCAGGGTGGCGGACAGCACGCCGCTGACGCCGGCCTTCCAGCCTTCCTTCTCGGACTGCGGGCGGGCGCCCTGGAAGCGGTTCTCCAGGCGCTCCAGCACCGTGAGGCTGGCGGGGTCCAGGTCGGCCCGGGGCACGAAGGCCAGCTTGCCGCCCCAGCCCGCGCTCACCGCGCGGTCGGTGAAGATCTTGGTTTCCAGGTCGCTGGGGTACCAGGCGTACTGGTGGCCGGCGGACTCGACGATGACGATGCGCTCGGACACGTTCCACATCAGCGGCTTGTAGACCACGGTGATGCGCTGCACCGGGTTGGCGTCCAGGAAGCCGACCAGCGAGCCGCTGCCGAAGGCGATGGGCAGGTGCGTGTCGATGGCGGCCGCCTGGCCCTGCGGCGCACCGCCGCCCATGCCCTTGACGACCTCGGCCATCTGCGCCTGCTCGCGAATCACGGACGCGGAGTAAATGCCCGTCGCCGGGATGAGCAGCGCAACGGCGACCACCAGCAGGCGGATGGACAGCGGCTGGATGATGAACCAGTCCTGCACGCGTGCAGCCAGCTTGCGCACGCTGAGCCAGAAGCTGCCGGGAGCGTCCTCGTCGGGCAGCGACTCGGCGGTGGAGGAAGTGGCGGAAAGATCCGACATGGATGACCTTGAAGAGGCGAAACAGGCCCGCGCCGCCCCGCTCGCTCGCGGGTCGCCGTGGGGATGGCAAATCAAACGTTTTCTTCGGGACGGGGGCGGGTCGCGCGGCGGTTGCTCTTCTGTCCGGGCCGCTTTTTTTATGGGGAAGACGCGCGTACTGCCTGCCGTGATGTCAGTGCAATCCTACAGAGCGCATCCCTGCCCAACCAGTGTTTGCAAGCACGGCCTGCGCTTGAAGGCGCATCGCGTGAGATATGTCACGTCAATGCCCACCCCCGAAGCGCCTGCGGCGCTTCCCCCTCAAGGGGGCGCCACCAGCAGACCGGCAGAGCCGGTTCTGCGGTGGCCCTGGATGGGGTGCGCTTCAGGCGGGCGTGGCCTGCTGCTGGGCGGGTGCGAAGGCGAACGCGGCCAGGGTGCCGGTCTGCGCGCGGGCGCGGCCCTCTGCGTCGGCCAGGGCTTCCTGGGCGGTCTCGAAGGCCTGGGCGGGGGCCACGCTGGCGCAGCAGAAGGCGTCACGGAAGTTGTCGGGGCGGCCGCGGCATATCTTGGCGAGGGCCTGCCAGCCGGCCTCGTTCCCGTGGCCGTGGGTCACGCGCGTGGCGATGAAGAAGCCGTTGAAGGGTCCGGTGATGCGTTCCATCTCGCTCTCCTGGCGGGCGTCCATTGTGGAAAGACGAGCACGCCTCGCGGTGTAGGACGGCATCGATTCATGGCTTGCGGGAACCGTCGCCCGGACGCACACTCCAATCTCAGGGCCGGGTTTTCTTCAAGTTTCTTCCCCCGGCCCTTCTATTCCCTCGGTCCCCTGCGGTCCGGGGGAATTTTTTTGGTGCTGGCTCAGGCGTGGCGCAACCAGGCGCGGGCCTCGGGCTCTGCCGGGAAGAGCGCGATGTCCGGGCAGCCCACCAGGGGTGCGGGCAGCTCGCTGCCATCCACCAGGTCCTCGGGCGTCACCAGGCCGACCCGCATCTTGGGCGTGAGGGCGCGGCGCAGCCGGTCGCAGATCAGGAACTTCTCCTGCACGCCGGGCGGCGTGCGCACGCCGGTCAGGTCGATCAGGAGCTGGTCGCCGCGCACCCGGCTCGCCGCGGCCTTGATGAAGTAGGCCAGCTTGAGCGCATCGCCACTTTGCCAACGTCCCTCCACGTGGAAACGCACGAGGGGGCCTTCATGGCGGGCGGCGACGACGAGATTCATGGCGAGCGGATGGGGTGAACCATTGAAGGTTGCCACAGCCATCCGCTACGTCCGGCTTCCAAGCGCATCAATGGTAGCCAAGCGTCACAGCAGGCCGCCACAAGGCACGCCGGTGTGGCGGCAACGCTGAAACGGTGCGAAGCGGCCCCCCTGTATCCGTGCCCCACACCTGGGCCGGGCTCCCTCGCTAGGCCATGGGCAGCGGCTGCAACAGGCTGACGCGGTTGCCCTCGGTGTCGCGGAAGCTCGCGTACTGCCCCACGCCGGGAATCGGCATGGGCTCGCCCAGCAGCTCGCCACCCGCCTCCCGCACGCGGGCCCGGGCGTCGGCGAGGTCGTCGACCGCGATGACGACCGAAGGCACCTGGTCGGCGGCGCCGGGCTGGCGCTGGAAGAAGCCGCCGTTGATCGCGCCACGCACGCCACGCGGCCCGGCGTCGGACTCGGCCGTCACGGCCACCACGTAGTGGCCCATCTCGGGGCCCAGCATCTGCAGCTTCCAGCCGAACGCCTGTTCGTAGAAGCGCGCGATGCGGGCGCGGTCCTCGTAGGGGAATTCAAAATGTACGACGGGGTTCATGCAAGCCTCCTGGCGGTTGGGGGCTGGCATTGTCCGCCGCGCCGCGCTCAGGCGGCGCCCAGGCCCATGGAACGTGTAATAACTTCCTTCATGATCTCGTTGGTGCCGCCATAGATGCGCTGCACGCGGGCGTCCGCCCAGGCGCGGGCGATCGGGTACTCCCACATGAAGCCGTAGCCCCCGTGCAGCTGCACGCAGGCGTCCATCACCTTGCACTGCAGGTCGGAGCACCAGTACTTCGCCATGCTGGCCGTCGCCGTGTCCAGTGCGCCCGCCTGCACCAGCTCCAGGCACTTGTCGACGAAGACCCGCGCCACCTGCACCTCGGTCTGCAGCTCGGCCAGGGTGAAGCGCGTGTTCTGGTAGCTGGCCACCGGCTGGCCGAAGACCTTGCGCTCGCGGGTGTACTGCACCGTCCAGTCAATGGCGGCCTGGGCCGAGGCCACCGCCGTGACCGCGATCTGCAGCCGCTCCCAGGGCAGCTGTTCCATCAGGCAGATGAAGCCGCGGTTCTCCATGGCCGCGCCGCCCAGCAGCTGCTCGGGCGCCAGGCGGACGTTGTCGAAGAACAGCTCCGAGGTGTCCTGCGCTTTCAGGCCCACCTTCTTCAGCCGCTTGCCCTTGTCGAAACCGGGCATGCCGCGCTCGACCAGGAACAGGCTGGTGCCCTTGGCGCCCGCCTGCGGGTTGGTCTTGGCCACCACGATGACCAGGTCGGCGTGCCAGCCATTGGTGATGAAGGTCTTGCTGCCGTTCAGCAGGTAGCTGCCGTCGGGCTGGCGCAGCGCGCTGCTCTTCACCCCCTGCAGGTCGCTGCCCGCGGCGGGCTCGCTCATGGCGATGGCGCCTATCATCGCGCCGCTCGCGAGCCGGGGCAGGTAACGCTCCTTCTGCGCCTCGGTGCCGTAGTGCAGCAGGTACGGCGCAACGATTTCGTTGTGCAGGCTGAAGCCGATCCCCGTCCAGCCGGCCCGCGCCAGCTCCTCCATCTGGATCACCGAGTACAGCTTGTCGGCGTCCGAGCCGCCGTACGCAGCCGGCAGGGTGGGACACAGGAAGCCGTTGGCGCCGGCCTTGTCCCAGACGTCGCGGTCCACGTAGCCCTGCTCCTCCCAGCGCTCGTGGTGCGGCGCGATTTCCTTGTCCATGAAGCGGCGGAAGCTGTCGCGGAAGGCCTCGTGCTCGGCGCTGAAGAGGGTGCGTTCTATCATTGGATTTTCACTGAGCGGGTGCTTGGTGGAAATGAATATACTGCAATGTCACACGCTGGAGATCCCCCATGAGCGAGGCATTCATCTACGACGCCATCCGCACCCCGCGCGGCAAGGGCAAGAAGGACGGCAGCCTGCACGAGGTCAAGCCCGTCAACCTGCTGGCCGGTGTGCTGGCCGACCTGCAGAAGCGCAACGATTTCGACACCGGCCAGGTGGACGACGTGGTCATGGGCGTGGTCTCGCCCATCGGCGAGCAGGGTTCGGTGATCGCCAAGGTCGCCGCGCTCAAGGCGGGCTGGGACTGGCGCTGCGCCGGGGTGCAGCTGAACCGCTTCTGCGCCTCGGGCCTGGAGGCCGTGAACATGGCGGCGCAGAAGGTGCGCTCCGGCTGGGAGGACCTGGTCGTCGCCGGCGGTGTGGAAAGCATGAGCCGCGTGCCGATCGGCTCCGACGGCGGCGCCTGGGCGCAGGACCCGGAGACCAACACCGCCACCGCCTTCGTGCCCCAGGGCATAGGCGCCGACCTGATCGCCACGCTGGAAGGCTTCAGCCGGGACGACGTGGACGCCTTCGCGCTGGAGAGCCAGCGCCGCGCGGCCGCCGCACGCGAGGGCGGCTTCTTCGCCGGCTCCGTGGTGCCGGTGCGCGACATGCTGGGCCAGGTGGTGCTGGACCACGACGAGTTCATCAAGCCGCGCACGACGATGGAGGGCCTGGCCTCGCTCAAGCCCGCCTTCGAGCAGCTGGGCGCCATGGGCTTCGACGACGTGGCGCTGAGCCGCTACCCGCAGGTGGAGCGCATCGCCCACGTGCACCACGCGGGCAATTCCTCGGGCATCGTGGACGGCGCCGCCGCCATCCTGATCGGCAGCGAACAGGCCGGGCGCGACCATGGCCTGAAGCCGCGCGCGCGCATCGTCGCCGCCGCGCTCTCGGGGGCCGACCCGACCATCATGCTCACCGGCCCCATGCCCGCGGCGCGCAAGGCGCTGGCCAAGGCCGGCATGACGATTGACCAGATCGACCTGTTCGAGGTGAACGAGGCCTTCGCCGCCGTGCCCATGAAGTTCATGCGCGAGATGGGCGTGCCGCACGAGAAGGTGAACGTCAACGGCGGCGCCATCGCCATGGGGCACCCGCTGGGCGCCACCGGCGCCATGATCCTGAACACCCTGGTGGACGAACTGCACCGCCGCAAGCTGCGCTTCGGCCTCGCCACGCTGTGCGTGGGCGGGGGCATGGGCATCGCCACCATCGTCGAGAGACTCTGAGCCTTCCATGAAGACCATTCGCTACGCGCTGCACGACGGCATCGCCACCCTCACCTTTGACGAGCCCGGCTCGCCGGTCAACACCATGTGCGCCGACTGGCAGCGCGACCTCACCGAGGCCACGCAGCAGGTCGTGCGCGACAAGGACTCGATACGCGGCATCCTGCTCGCCTCGGCCAAGAAGACCTTCTTCGCCGGCGCCGACCTCAAGGGCACCATGCGCCTCACGCAGGCCGACGCGCCGCGCGTGTTCCAGGAGATCGAGCAGACCAAGAAGAACTTCCGCACCCTGGAGACCCTGGGCAAGCCGGTGGTGAGCCTGCTCAACGGCTCGGCCCTGGGCGGGGGCTGGGAGTTGGCCCTGGTGGGCCACTACCGCGTGGCCGTGGACGACCCCAAGGTGCAGTTCGGCCTTCCCGAGCTGACGCTGGGCCTGATCCCCGGCGCCAGCGGCATCACCAAGATGACGCGGCTGCTGGGCCTGATGGGGGCACAGCCCTACATCATGGAGAGCAAGCTCTTCAATCCGGGCGAAGCGCTGTCGCTGGGCCTGGTGCACGAGCTGGTGCCCGATGCCGCCGCGCTGCGCGACGCCGGCCTCGCCTGGGTGGCGCGCCACGCCGCCGGCGAGGCGCCGGCCCACCATCCCTGGGACGACAAGAACTACAAGATGCCGGGCGGCACGCCCGCCAGCCCCAAGGTGGCCGGTGCGCTGACCGTGGCGCCCGCCATGCTGCGCAAGAAGACGCACGGCCTCTACCCCGCGCCCGAGTACGCGTTGGCCGCCATGGTCGAGGGCGCGCAGGTGGACTACGACACCGCCACCCGCATCGAGTCGCGCTACCTGGCGCGGCTCATCGTGTCGCCGGTCGCGAAGAACATGATCAACACGTTCTTCTTCGACATGAACGCCATCCGCTCCGGCCGTTCGCGCCCGGGGGCGAGCGAGCGCTGGAAGCCGGGCAAGGTGGGCATCCTGGGCGCCGGCATGATGGGCGCAGGCATCGCCCATGCCCAGGCCACCCGCGGCATCGCCACCGTGCTGCGCGACGTCAGTGCCGAGAAGGCCGAGGCGGGCAAGGGCTACACGCGCAAGCTCACCGCCCGGCGGGTGACGGACGGCCGCATGAGCGAACAGGCCCAGGCGGCCATCCTCGAGCGCATCCACGCCACCGACAGGATGGCCGACCTGCAGGGCTGCGACCTGATCATCGAGGCGGTGTTCGAGAACCGCCAGCTCAAGGCCGAAGTGACGCGGGAGGCCGAGCCGATGCTCGCGCCGGGGGGCTTCTTCGCCAGCAACACCTCGACCCTGCCCATCACCGGGCTGGCCCAGGCCAGCCGAGATGCCACGAAGTTCGTCGGCATCCATTTCTTCAGCCCGGTCGACAAGATGAAGCTGGTGGAGATCATCCGCGGCCAGGCCACCGGCGACGACACGGTCGCACGCGCCTTCGACTACGTGCAGGCCCTGGGCAAGATCCCCATCGTGGTCAACGACTCGCGCGGCTTCTTCACCTCGCGCGTGTTCGGCACCTTCGTGATGGAGGGCGCGGCCATGCTGGGTGAAGGCATTCCGGCGGCGGTGATCGAGCGCGCCGGTGTCGAGGCCGGCATGCCGGTGGGACCGCTGGCAGTGATGGACGAGACCGCGCTTTCGCTGTCCGTCCACGTGCTGGACCAGACCCGTGCCGACGTGCGCGCCGAAGGCGGCACCTACATCGCATCCCCCGGCGAGCTGCTGGTGGAGCGCATGGTCAAGGAATTCGACCGCCCCGGCCGTGCTGGCGGTGGCGGCTTCTACGAGTACCCGCAGGATGCGGGCGCGCGCAAGTTCCTCTGGCCCCAGCTGAAGGCGCTGTTCGAGAAGCCCGGCGTGGCCTGGGACCTGCAGACCCTGAAGGACCGGCTGCTGTACCGCCAGGCCGTGGAGACCGCGCGCTGCCTGGCCGAGGGCGTGCTGACCTCGGTGCACGACGGCAACATCGGCTCGATCTTCGGCATCGGCTTCCCGGCCTGGACCGGCGGGGCGCTGCAGTTCATCTACGGCCAGGGCGTGGGCGCGTTCTGCGAGCGCGCCGCCCAGCTGGCGGACGCGCACGGGCCGGGCTACGCGGTGACGCCCCGGGTGCGCGAAGCCCTGCTGCGCCACCAGCCTTCCTGGTGATGGGCACGGGGCCCGCGAAGACGCTCTTGTCCTACAAACCGATGAGATTGCGTCCGCGGCCCGGCGCCAGCCGGCCTGCCTAGGATGGCCGCATTGCTGTCACGCAATCGAGGGAAGATGGGAAAAGTCGCCCGCCCGGCGCCGGACTGAAACCAGTTCCGGCCCGGGCGCGGGGGACGCAGGCGCCGCGATAATCCGCGGATGACTTCCCCCGCCGGCCAGCCTCCGGCCACCGATTCCACGCCGCCGGCCCGGCCGCGTTCGCCCCAAGACCTGTTCCTGTCCTTCACCTGGCTCGCGCTGCAGGGCTTCGGCGGCGTGCTCGCCGTCGTCCAGCGCGTGCTGGTGGAGGACAAGCGCTGGCTCACGCGCGAAGAGTTCGTGCAGGAGTGGGCCGTGGCGCAGGTGCTGCCCGGGCCCAACATCGTCAACCTGGCCCTGATGATGGGCGACCGCTACTTCGGCTGGCGCGGCGCCTTCGCGGCGCTGGGCGGCATCCTGTGCGTGCCCCTGCTGGTGGTGCTGGTGCTGGCCCTGCTGCACTCGCACTTCGCCGGCGTGCCCCAGGTGGAGGGTGCGCTGCGCGGCATGGGCGCGGTCACGGCCGGGCTGATCACGGCCACCGGGCTGAAGCTCACGGCCGCGCTGCGCACGCACCCCCTGGGCCCCCTGCCCTGCGCCCTGCTGGCGGCGGCCACCTTCGTCGCCATCGCGCTGCTGCGCTGGCCCCTGGGCTGGGTGCTGCTGGGCCTGGGCGGGCCCGCCTGCGTGCTGACCTGGTGGCGGCTGCCGGAGCAGCGCGCATGAGCATCGTGCTGACGCTGCAGGACTGGGCCGGCCTGTTCGGCCACTACCTGATGCTCTCCCTGCTCTCCGTGGGCGGGGCCATCACCACCGTGCCCGACATGCACCGCTACCTGGTGGACGAGCACGGCTGGCTGGGCGATGCGCAGTTCAATGCCTCCATCGCGATCGCACAGGCCGCCCCGGGCCCCAACGTGCTGTTCGTGGCGCTCCTGGGCTGGAACCTGGGCCTGAACGCGGGCGGCTATGGCAGCGCCCTGCTGGGCATGGCGGTGTGCATGCTGGGCATCCTGCTGCCTGGCAGCGTGCTGGCCTTCGTCGCCTCGCGCTGGGGCGGGCGCAACAGCCAGCGCCGCGAGGTGCGGGCGTTCAAGCAGGGCCTGGCGCCCATCGTGGTGGCGCTCATGGTCGCCACCGGCTGGATCCTCACCCGCAGCGGCCACGAGGACCCATCCCACTGGCCGCTCTGGCTGCTGTCCGGGCTGTCGGCGCTGGTGATGTGGCGCACGCGGGTGCACCTGCTGTGGCTGCTGGGCCTGGGGGCGCTGCTGGGGGCGCTGGGCTGGGTCTAGGGCGCCAGCAGGGCCCAGCGCTCGTGGTCGCGCCAGCGGCCGCGGATCTTGAGATAGCGCGGCGAGAAGCCCTCCCGCTGGAAACCGAGCGAGCGGACCAGCGCCAGCGAGGCCAGGTTGTCCGGCTGGATGTTCGCCTCCACCCGGTGCAGGCCCATGGGGCCCAGGGCCTCGCGCAGCACCAGCCGCAGGCCGGCCTTCATCAGGCCCTGGCGCTCGCAGCCCGCGAAGGCGTAATAGCCCAGGTGGGCGCTCTGGAAGGCCCCGCGCACGATGTTGGAGAGCCCCGCATAGCCCGCGAGCGCGCCGTCCTGCGCGCGCCGCAGCACGAACCCCGCGTGATCGGGCGCGGACAGGCGGGCCAGCAGCGCGTCGAAGCCCGCCGCGTCCAGGGGCGGCTGCACCCAGGGTGCATGGAGCGTGCGGCTGGCGCAAGCCGCGGCGATGAAATGCGCCCGGTCGGCGACGCTGATGCGTACCACCACCACCGGCCCGCGCGGCCTCGCCGGGCGCGCAGGCGCCGGGCTCATGCGCGCTGGCGCAGCGCCTCGTAGAGGCACACGCCGCTGGCCACCGAGACGTTCAGGCTCTCCACGGCGCCGCGCATGGGAATGCTCACCAGCTCGTCGCAGGTCTTGCGCGTGAGCTGGCGCATGCCGCTGCCCTCGGCGCCCAGGACGAAGGCCGTGGGCGCCTTGAAATCGGCCTGGTAGAGCGTGCGCGGCGCGTCGTCGCTGGTGCCCACGCACCAGATGCTGCGTTCCTTCAGCTCGCCCAGCGTGCGCGCCAGGTTGGTCACCATGAAGTAGGGCACGGTCTCGGCCGCGCCGCTGGCGACCTTGGCCACCGTGGCGTTGATGCCCACCGCGTGGTCCTTGGGGGCGATCACGGCGTGCGCGCCCGCACCGTCGGCCACGCGCAGGCAGGCGCCCAGGTTGTGCGGGTCGGTCACGCCGTCCAGCACCAGCAGCAAGGGCGGCTGCGTGAGGCCGTCCAGCAGGTCGTCCAGCGAATGGGTGACCGGCAACGGCTGCACGCGCGCGGCCACGCCCTGGTGGCCGGCACTGCCCGCCAGCTTGGACAGGCGCAGGCCGTCGGCCTCGATGATGCGCACGCCCGCCTCCTCGGCGCGGGCGACGAACTGGCGCATGCGGGCGTCCTTGCGGGACGGGTCCACGTAGAGTTCGACGATGGAGCCGGGGGCGGTCTTGAGCCGCACACCGACGGCGTGGAACCCGAACAGGACTTTGGCAGAGGACATGCCGGGATTATCCCAGCGCCGAACCCGCCGCCTCGTTCGCCGCGATGCGCCCGGCCTCGATGGTGATGCGCCGGCCGCAGCGCGCCGCGATCGCCCGGTCGTGCGTGACCAGCACCAGGGTGGTCCCCTGCTCCCGGTTGAGCTCGAACATCAGCGCCATCACGGCCTCGCCCGTGGCGAAATCCAGGCTGCCGGTGGGCTCGTCGGCCAGCAGCAGCGCCGGGTGCACCACGAAGGCCCGCGCCAGGGCCACGCGCTGCTGCTCGCCGCCCGAGAGCACGCGCGGATAGGCCGACAGCCGCGCCGACAGCCCCACGCGCTCCAGCATGGCCGAGGCCGCCTTGCGCGAATCGCGGCGGCCCGCCAGCTCCAGCGGCAGCATCACGTTCTCCAGCGCGGTGAGGTTGCCCAGCAGCTGGAAGCTCTGGAACACGAAGCCCACCTGGCGCGCCCGCAGCGCGGCGCGGGCGTCCTCGTCGAGCGCGAAGATGTCCTCGCCGGCGATGCGCACCGTGCCGCGCGTGGGCGTGTCCAGCCCGGCGATGATGGACAGCAGCGTGCTCTTGCCGGAGCCCGAGGCGCCCACGATGGCCGCCGTTTCCTGCCGGGCCAGCGAGAAATCGATATCGCGGAGAATATCGAGCGTGCCGGTCGAGTCCGTGACGGACTTGTGCACGTGCTCGACGGAGATGATGGATTCGGACATGAATGTGGGAAGTGGCAGCCGACGCCACTTTATCGCGGCGGCCCTGGCCGCGTGCTGCGCAATGCCTTTGCGGGCCGCGGCGCGCGGGCGCAAGGTGCTGGTGGTGGGCGATTCGCTCAGCGCCGAGTACGGGCTCGCCCGCGGAACGGGCTGGGTGGCCCTGCTGGACAAGCGCCTGGCCGGCGAGAAGCCGCCGGTGCAGGTGGTCAACGCCAGCATCAGCGGCGACACGACGTCGGGCGGACGGGCGCGCCTGCCCGCCCTGCTGGCGGCGCAGCACCCCGACGTGGTGGTGCTGGAACTCGGTGCCAACGACGCATTGCGCGGGCTGCCCCTGGAGATGACCGAGGCCAACCTCGAGGCCATGGCCGAGGCTGCGCGCAAGGCCGGCGCCCGGGTGCTGGTGGTGGGCGTGCAGGTGCCGCCCAACTACGGCCCCGACTACAGCCGCCGCTTCGAGGCACTGTTCGCCAGCGTGGCGAAGAAGACCGGCGCCGCCCTGGTGCCGTCCATGCTGCGTGGCATCGCCGACGACCCGCAACCCCTGCGCTGGTTCCAGGCCGACCGCATCCACCCCGTGGCACAGGCGCACCCGCGCATCCTGGACAACATCTGGCCCGAACTGAGAAAGCTGCTGCGGTGAGCGTGCATCCCATACCGGCCGCGGAAGCGATCCGCCGGCTCCATGAATTCAGCGCCGTCATCGACGCCCGCTCCGAGAACGAATACGCCGAGGACCGCATCCCCGGCGCTGTGAACTGGCCCTCGCTCAACAACGAGGAGCGGCACGTCGTGGGCACCCTGTACAAGCAGGTCAACCCCTTCGAGGCGCGCAAGCGCGGCGCGGCCCTGGTGGCCGCGAATATCTCGCGCCACATCGAGCGCGAGGTGATGGACAAGCCGCGCGACTGGAAGCCTCTGGTGTACTGCTGGCGCGGCGGCCAGCGCAGCGGCTCGCTGTCGCTGGTGCTGGGGCAGATCGGCTTCCGGGTCAGCCTGGTCGAGGGCGGCTACAAGGCCTTCCGGGCGGCCGTGCTGGCCGAGTTGCCCGGCCTGGCCGAACGGCTTCGCTTCCGGGTGGTCTGCGGCCCCACCGGCTCGGGCAAGACCCGGCTGCTGCAGGCGCTGGAGGCGGCGGGCGCCCAGGTGCTGGACCTGGAGGGCCTGGCCAGCCACCGCAGTTCGGTGCTGGGCCTGATCCCGGGCCAGCCTCAGCCCAGCCAGAAGCGCTTCGACACCCTGGTGTGGGAGCGCCTGCGCAGCTTCGATCCGGCGCGGCCGGTCTACGTGGAGAGCGAGAGCCGCAAGGTCGGCAACCTGGCCGTGCCCGAGGCCCTGATCACCTGCATGCGGGCCAGCGACTGCCTGTCGCTGGAGCTGTCCACGGCCGAGCGGGTGGGCCTGCTCATGGAGGACTACGACTTCTTCGTGCGCGACCCCGACTTCTTCTGCCAGCGCCTGGAAGCCCTGGTCCAGCTGCGCGGCCACGCCGTGGTGGAGCGGTGGCAGGCGCTGGCGCGTTCGGGGGACGTGGAGACCGTGGTGCGGGAGCTGCTGGAGAAGCACTACGACCCGGGCTATGCGGCGTCCATCCAGCGCAACTTCAGCCGTTTCGGGCAGGCGCTGGCGGTGGCGCCTTCCGACCGGTCCATGGGGGCGATGGGCGCCCTGGCCCAGCAACTGGCGGCCGCCGGCTGAAGCGCGGCCTGGCGGGCAGCGGCCGGGTACCGGCACGCCGCAAGGGTGGCGCCGTGCGCCTCAGACGGGCGCCTGGGGCTCCTGCGTGGGCTGGCCGCCGGCTTCCTCGTCGCCGTCCGCCGACCCCTCGGTCTCGGGCGAGTCCACGCCGGACTTGCGCTCGGCCTTGGCCTTCAGCTTCTCTTCCTTCTTCTTCTTTTTGGCCAGTTCGCGCTGGCGTTTTTCGAAACCGTAATTGGGGGTGGCCACGTCGCTTCCTGTGCAATTTTCTGGAGCGCCCACTGTACGCCATTGGCGAAGGCCCGCAAAGAAGGCTCAGCCGAGCGCCTTGAGCGCCTGGTCCAGGTCGGCGATCAGGTCGTCCGTGTCTTCGAGGCCGATGGAGAAACGCACCAGCCCGCCCGCGGGTTCCCAGTGGCGGCGCAGCGTCCGCATCTCGTAGGGCACCACCAGGCTGAGGTGCGACGCCCAGGAGTAGCCCAGCTTGAAGAGCTGCAGCGACTCGCAGAAGCGGTCCACCTGGGCCTGCGTGTAGCGGCCATCGAAGAGCACCGAGAACAGCCCGGCCGCCTGCCCATCCGCGCCGCAGACCTCCAGCCAGTTCTCGTGACCGGGCGAGCCGGGAAACGCCGGGTGCAGCACCTGGGCGATCTCCTCGCGCTGGCCCAGCCAGGACGCGATCGCGCGGGCCGAGTGGTCGGCGGCGCGGTAGCGCAGCGCCATGCTGGGCAGCGAGCGCAGCACCAGCTCGGCGTCGTTGCCCGAGACCCCCCAGCCCAGCCGCATGTGGGTGCGCTGCAGGCGCTCGTGAAGCGCGTCGTCGCGCACCACCACCGCCCCCATGAGCACGTCACCGCCGCCGCTGGGGTACTTGGTCAGGGCCTGGGCCACCACGTCCACGCCCACGCCCGGCGCCAGCTCGAAGGCGTTGAAGGCGATGCCCGCCGGCCAGGTGGTGTCCAGCGCGCTGGTCACGCCGCGCTCGCGGCACAGCCGGGCCAGCGCCACCAGCGGCGGGAATTCCATGGAGACGGAGCCCGGCGCCTCCAGCCACACCAGCCGCGTGCGCGGGCCGATGCGCGCGGCCAGGTCGGCCGGGTCCATGGGGTCGTAGAACTGGTGCGTGATGCCGAAATTCGCCAGCTCGCCCTGCGCCAGGGCCTTGCTGGGGCCGTAGACGTTCTCGGGCAGCAGCACGTCGTCGCCGGTCTTGAGCAGCGACAGCCCCACGTGCGCCACCGAGGCCAGTCCGCTGGGCACCAGGATGCAATGGCGCCCGCCCTCCAGCGTGGCGATGCGCTCTTCCAGGGTGAAGGTGGTGGGCGTGCCGTGCAGGCCGTAGGTGTAGCCCTGCTTGTGGATCCAGTCGCGCTGTCGGATCGCGGCGACCGAAGGAAACACGATGGTCGAAGCCTTGTGGACCGCGACCTGGGGCGACTCGAAACCGGCCGGCGGCCGGTAGGGATGGTGGATGAGGCGGGTGGACTTCTCGGTCATGCGGCCATGTTAGCGGCATGGTGCAAGCGCCGTCGCGAACGGCCGCGCGGCGCCTTCAGCGCTGCCAGGTCAGGCGACGGGAAATCGCATGCAGCGTCGCCTCGCTTGCCGCAAGGCTCGAGATCGCTTCTGAAAATCGCGCAGCATTCTCAGACGACTAGACCTTCCACTTCTCCAGCAGCTGCTGGGGCCGCAGCGCGTCGTAGGACTCGAAGGGCTGGTGGATCCAGGGATTGGTGGGCAGGAATTCCACCGAGTAGTCGGGCGTGAACTTGGAGAGGCCCTTGGTCCAGATCACGGCGCTGCGCAGCTCGGTGATCGGCTTGTAGCTGGTGCGCAGCGAGTCCAGCACCGCGTGCAGCGTGTGGCCGGAATCCGCCAGGTCGTCCACCAGCAGCACCTTGCCCGCGATCTCGCCCTTGGGCGTGGTGATGTAGCGCGCGATGTCCAGGTGGCCCTGCACCGTGCCGGCCTCGGCGCGGTAGGAGCTGGTGGACATGATCGCCAGCGGCTTGTCGAAGATGCGCGAGAGGATGTCGCCGGGACGCATCCCGCCGCGGGCCAGGCAGAGGATGGTGTCGAATTCCCAGCCACTCTGCCAGACCTTGATCGCCAGCTTCTCGATCAGGTTGTGGTATTCGTCGTAGCTGACGTAAAGGTGCTTGCCGTCTTCGGTCAACATAGTCTTGTTCACTCAGAAATCGCTTCGCGATTTCTGAGTGCCTTTCAATTTGTGTGGACAGGCCCGGCGAAGCCGGTTCCTGTCCACAGGTGAGACGGCGCTGCATGCTATTCCGCGCCGTCCGCCAACGACGGGGCGGCACTTGCCGCCCCGCGCGGCAGCACGTGCTGCCGCGTCCCCCTCAAGCCGTGCGGAATAACATGCAGCACGGTCTCCCTTGCAGGAAGGAGCTGGCATGGCCGGTCCTTCCAGCACTGATCTAGCTCGCACTGAAAAGCGCAACGCGATTTTTCAGTGAATCAAATACGGGTGCCGCATCATGATGGTGTGGTCGCGGTCCGGGCTGGTGGAGATCATATCGATGGGCACGCCGGTCACCTGCTCGATGCGCTGCAAGTACAAACGCGCATTGACAGGCAGCTGCTCGTAATCGGTGACGCCCACGGTGCTTTCGCTCCAGCCCGGCAGGGTCTCGTACACCGGCTTGCAGCGGGAGATCTCGTCGGCGCCCATGGGCAGGATGTCGGTGTGCACGCCATCGAGCTCGTAGCCGGTGCACAGCTTCAACTCCTCCAGGCCGTCCAGCACGTCCAGCTTGGTGATGCACAGGCCGGAAAGCCCGTTCACCTGGGCCGAGCGCTTGAGCAGCGCGGCATCGAACCAGCCGCAGCGGCGGCTGCGGCCCGTGGTGACGCCCTTTTCAGCGCCCACGGTGGACAGGTGCCAGCCCACGGTGCCCGGGGTCTGCCAGTCCAGCTCGGTGGGGAACGGGCCCCCGCCCACGCGCGTGCAGTAGGCCTTGGTGATGCCCAGGATGTAATGCAGCATGCCCGGGCCCACGCCGGCACCGGCGGCGGCGTTGCCGGCCACGCAGTTGCTGGAGGTGACGTAGGGGTAGGTGCCGTGGTCCACGTCCAGCAGCGTGCCCTGCGCGCCCTCGAACAGCAGGTTGTCGCCGTGCAGGTTGGCCTCGTTCAGCTCCCGCGAGACGTCCGCCATCATGGGCTTGAGCAGCTCGGCATGGCGCATGGATTCGTCGAAGACCTGCCGGAAGTCGATGGCCGGCGCGTTCAGGTACTGGGTCAGCGTGAAGTTGTGCAGGTCGAGCAGCACGCGCAGCTTCTCGGCGAAGCGCTCGGGGTGCTTGAGGTCCTGCACGCGCAGCGCGCGGCGGGCGATCTTGTCCTCGTAGGCAGGGCCGATGCCGCGGCCGGTGGTGCCGATCTTCTCGCTGCCGCCCTGCTCACGCTTGGTCTCGCGCGCCACGTCCAGCGCGGCATGGAAGGGCAGGATCAGGGGGCAGGCCTCGCTGATGCGCAGGCGCGAACGCACCTCCACGCCCGCGTTCTCCAGCCCCTCGATCTCCTCGAACAGCTTGGCGGCCGACAGCACCACGCCGTTGCCGATGTAGCACTTCACGCCCGGCCGCATGATGCCGCTGGGGATCAGGTGCAGCGCGGTCTTCACGCCGTTGATGACCAGCGTGTGGCCGGCGTTGTGGCCGCCCTGGAAGCGGACCACGCCCTGCGCCATCTCGGTCAGCCAGTCGACCAGCTTGCCCTTGCCTTCGTCACCCCACTGGGTGCCGACCACGACCACGTTGCGGCCCTTCGCCTTTGTCATGTCAATCTCGATTCGGAAATGGGGTTGTCGTCAGGCAGCGCGGGGGGCCACGGTCCAGCCCTGGCCCTCGCGGACCAGCTCGCGGTCGCAGTGGAACTCGTCCACCTCGTCCTCGTGGCCGGGAAGAATGCAGACCACGGTTTCGCCGCGTTCGCGCAGGGCGCGTATGGCCTGGGCCAGTTCGCCGGCGCCGGGTCCGCCGTCCAGCCAGGGCGCGCGGATCGCGGTGCGCGGCGGGCGCTGCCCGGCCACGGCGACCAGCTCCTTCAGGTCCAGGCTGAAGCCGGCGGCCGGCCGGTTGCGGCCGAAGACGGCGCCGACCTCGTCGTAGCGGCCGCCGCGCACCAGCGAGTCGCTGGCACCCGGGGTGTAGACCGCGAAGCGCAGGCCGCTGTAGTAGGCATAGCCGCGCAGGTCGGCCAGGTCGAAACTGATGCGGGTGTCGGCCAGGTGCCCGGCGAGCCAGCGCAGGCTGTCCAGGGCGGCGCGCACCTCGGGCAGCGCCGGCAGCACCCGCGCGGCCTCGTCGAGCACGCGCGCGTCCCCATAGAGGCCGACCAGCGCGCGCAGGCCTTCGCGCGCGGCCGCGGGGAAGTCGCGGGTCAGCACGTCGAGCTCGCTGGCGTCCTTGGTGGCCAGGGCCGCGTGCAGGCGCGCCAGGCTGGCGGCGTCCATCGCGATGCCGGCCAGCAGCGCGCGCACGATGCGCACGTCGGCCATGTCCAGGGTGAAATCGGCCAGGCCGGTGGCGCGCAGGCAGTCGAGCGCCAGGCGCAGGGCCTCCAGGTCGGCCTCCAGCCCGGCGTGGCCGTAGATCTCGGCGCCGAACTGCAGCGGCTCGCGGGTGGCGTGGGGGC
>NZ_JADDOJ010000079.1 GCF_015159745.1 Ramlibacter aquaticus
GGCTCGGGGTGGGATGCGGCGTTCACAGCCGCTGGCTGACCGCGGTGTAGCCGGTCGCCCCGGAGGCCTGCGCCGCCGGGATGGCCGCGCCATCCTGCGGGGTCACGGGGAACACCGCGTTGACCTGCCCGGTGCCGGAGGCGCCGAAGTAGGGCGTGACGATCTCGGCGCGGCCGTCGTAGGCGCTCCAGCCCAGCGCGCCCAGCATCATGGCCGTGTCGTGCATGAAGCCTTCGCCGTGGCCCTTCACCGCGTACTCGGGCAGCATCTCGCAGAAGTCCTTCCACTGCCCCTCGCCCCACATGCGCAGCACCTCGCGGTCCAGGTGCTCCAGGAAGGGGCTCCAGATCCTGAAGCCGTACTCGGGCGCCAGCCCGTTCTGCGCGAAGCGGTGCGACAGCGAGCCGCTGGCGAAGAAGGCGACGGTGCCGTCGTAGTGGTCTTCGACCGCCTTTCGCATCGCCCAGCCGAGCCGGGCGCTGTCGTTCAGGTAGTGGGCCATGCACAGCGCCGAGACCGACACCACCTTGAAGTCGCGGCCGGCGTTCATGTAGCGCATGGGCACCAGCGTGCCGTATTCCGGCGCCAGCGTGGTGGCGTCGTGCGCCAGGGTCTCCACGCCCATGGCGTTGCAGGCCCGGGCCAGCAGCTGGCCCAGCGCCGGGTTCCCCGGGAAGCCGTAACCCATGTTGCTGATGAAGTGCGGCAGCTCGTTGCTGGTGTAGCGGCCCGCGAACTCCGGCGCGCAGTTGATGTGGTAGTTCGCGTTCACCAGCCAATGGGTGTCGAAGACCACGATGGTGTCCACGCCCAGTTCGCGGCAGCGCCGGCCGATCTCGACGTGGCCGTCGATCGCGTCCTGGCGCGTGCCCTTGCGCGGGCCGTCCAGCTCGCTCAGGTACATCGAGGGCACGTGCGTGATCTTGGCGACGAGCGCGAGCTTGCCCATGTCAGGCTCCCCAGTGCGGGATGTGGTGCGCACCCAGCGAGACGGCGACGTTCTTGGGCTCCAGGAAGACCTCGTAGCTCCAGGTGCCGCCCTCGCGCCCGGTGCCCGATGCCTTGGTGCCGCCGAAGGGCTGGCGCAGGTCACGCACGTTCTGGCTGTTGACGAAGCACATGCCGGCCTCCACCGCAGCCGCCACGCGGTGCGCGCGGCCGATGTTCTCGGTCCACACGTAGCTGGACAGGCCGTAGGCGATGTCGTTGGCGATGCGGATGGCATCCGCCTCGTCCTCGAACGGGATCAGGCAGGCCACCGGGCCGAAGATCTCGTCCTGCGCGATCTTCATGCGGTTGTCCACGTCGCCGAACACGGTGGGCAGCACGTAGTTCCCCTTGCCCACGCGCTCGGGCAGATCGGGCGCGCCCAGGCCGCCGCACAGCAGCGTGGCGCCCTCCCTGGGCCCGAGCTCGATGTAGCTGCGCACCTTGGCCAGGTGCGCCTGCGAGATCATGGGGCCGATGAGGGTCTTCTCGTCCAGCGGGTCGCCCACGGTGATGCGCGTGGCGCGCTCCACGAAGCGCTTGGCGAACTCGGCGTAGATCGACTTCTGCACCAGGATGCGGCTGCCGGCGGTGCAGCGCTCCCCGTTGTTGGAGAAGATCATGAACACGGCAGCGTCCAGCGCCCGGTCCAGGGCCGCGTCCTCGAAGACCACGAAGGGCGACTTGCCGCCCAGCTCCATGCTGAACTTCTTCAGGCCCGCTTCCTTCACGATGCGGTTGCCGGTGGCGGTGGAGCCGGTGAACGAGATCGCGCGCACGTCCGGGTGGCGCACCAGCGGCTCGCCCGCGTCCTTGCCGTAGCCGTGCACCACGTTCAGCACGCCGGGCGGGATGCCCGCCTCCAGCGCGAGCGCGCCCAGCCGTGCGGCGGTCAGCGGCGAGAGCTCGCTCATCTTCAGCACCGCGGTGTTGCCGAAGGCCAGGCAGGGCGCCACCTTCCAGGTGCTGGTCATGAAGGGCACGTTCCAGGGCGAGATCAGCGCGCACACGCCCACCGGGTGGAACAGGGTGTAGTTCAGGTGCGTCTCGGTCGGGTAGGTGTGGCCGTCCACCCGGGTGCACATCTCGGCGAAGTAGTAGAAGTTGTCCGCCGCGCGCGGCACCAGCTGCTTGCCGGTCTGGGCGATGACCTGGCCGGTGTCGTCCGTTTCCATGCGCGCGATCTCGGGCACCTGGGCGGCGATCAGGTCGCCCAGCTTGCGGACCAGCCTGGCACGCTGGGGGGCGGGCAGGGCTGCCCACTTCGGGAAGGCCGCCTTGGCCGCAGCCACGGCCGCGTTCACCTCCGCCTCGCCACCGGCGGCGACCTCGGCCAGAACCTCCTGCGTGGCCGGGTTCAGGCTCTGGAAGTAGTCGCGGCCCGGGACCTGTCGTCCGTCGATGAGGTGGTCGATTCGCATGTGTGCTCCAAGGCTATGACTTCGTCCAGCAGGCGGTAGAGCTGCGCCAGCTTCGCCGTCCCCAGTTCCTGTTCCATCCAGGCGTAGTGCGCCTCCACGGTGTGCGACAGCGTGCCCACCAGGCGCAGCCCGCGGGCGGTGGCCTCGACCACCGTGCGGCGCTGGTCCGCCGGGTCGCGCGCCCGCCGCACCAGCCCGTCGCGCTCCATGCGCGCGAGCACGCCGGTCAGGCTGGGGCCGAGGATGAAGGCCTCGCGCCCGATGCGGCCGGTGTCCACCTGGCCGTGTTCGCCCAGCACGCGCAGCACCCGCCACTGTTGGTCCGACAGGCCGTGCTCGCGCAAGCTGGGCCGGGTGTGGGCCATGACCGCCTCGCGGGCCTGCAGCAGCAGGCGAGGCAGGTTGCGGTGCTTGAAAGGGGTTGCCATGCCGGGGTCGAATTACTTAACATGTTAAATGTTTCCCGATGCGCGTCAAGCGCCCCCGCCATGGACCTCCACATTGCCGGCCGCAAGGCCATCGTCTGCGCCTCGTCCCAGGGGCTGGGCCACGCCTGCGCACGTTCGCTCTCGCGCGAGGGCGTGCAGGTGTTCATCAACGGCCGCGACGCGACCCGGCTCGAGGCGGCTGCCGCGCTCATCCGGGCCGAGACCGGGCAGCCGGTCGTGCCCGTCGTGGCCGACATCACCACCGAGGCCGGCCGGGCGCGCCTGGTCGCCGCCTGCCCGGATGCCGACATCCTGGTCACCAACAACGCCGGCCCCACGCCCGGGCGCTTCGAGGACTGGGACCACGACGCCTACCTCGCGGTGTTCGAGCAGAACATGCTGCCCGCCGTGCTGCTGATCCGCGCCCTGCTGGCGGGTATGCGCCAGCGCCAGTTCGGCCGCGTGGTGAACATCACCTCGGCGATGGTGAAGTCGCCCAACCCGCACCAGGGCCTGTCCACGGCCGCGCGCACCGCGCTCACCGCGGTCTGCAAGGCGATCTCGCGCGAGGTGGCGGTGGACAACGTGACGATCAACAACCTGCTGCCCGAGCGCATCGACACCGGCCGCCAGCAGTACCTGATCGAGCGACAGGCCCGCATCGACAACAGCAGCCTGGAGGCCGCGCGCGCCAAGCTGGTGGACACCATCGCCGCCAAGCGCTTCGGCCGGCCGGAGGAGTTCGGCGACATGTGCGCCTACCTGTGCAGCGCCCAGGCCTCCTACATCAGCGGCCAAAACATCCAGCTGGACGGGGGCTCCTACCGCGGCATCGTCTGAGGCGGCATGGCCCGCCGCAAGCCGGGCCACGGCCCGCGGCGGGGCGCCCCCTTACACTGCCGCCGTGGCCAAAGAGAAGACGACCTACACCTGTTCCGAATGTGGCGGCACCAGCCCGCGCTGGCTGGGCCGCTGCCCGCACTGCGAAGCCTGGAACACCCTGGTCGAATCCGTGGCCGAGCCGGCCGCGGGCGCGGCGCGCAACCGCTTCGCCGCGCTGGCGCCCACCGCGCCGGTCGCGGTGCTGGCCGACATCGAGGCGGCGGAGGTGCCGCGCACGCCCACCGGCATCTCCGAGCTGGACCGGGTGCTGGGCGGTGGCATCGTCGAGGGCGGCGTGGTGCTGATCGGCGGCGACCCGGGCATCGGCAAGTCCACCCTGCTGCTGCAGGCGCTGGACGGCCTGCAGCGGGCCCAGGTGCCCACGCTCTACGTCACGGGCGAGGAGAGCGGGGCCCAGGTGGCGCTGCGCTCGCGCCGCCTCGGGCTGGACCATTCGCAGGTCAAGGTGCAGGCCGAGATCCAGCTCGAGCGCATCCTGGCCACGCTGGCCGACCAGCGGCCCGCGATCGCGGTGATCGACTCGATCCAGACCGTCTACTCCGACCAGCTCACCTCCGCCCCGGGCTCGGTGGCGCAGGTGCGCGAATGCGCGGCCCACCTCACCCGCGCGGCCAAGTCCAGCGGCACGGCGGTGGTGCTGGTCGGCCACGTCACCAAGGAAGGCGCCCTGGCCGGCCCGCGCGTGCTGGAGCACATGGTGGACACGGTGCTGTACTTCGAGGGCGACACGCATTCCAGCTATCGCCTGGTGCGGGCCATCAAGAACCGCTTCGGCGCGGTGAACGAGATCGGCGTCTTCGCGATGACCGAGAAGGGCCTGCGCGGGGTGACCAACCCGAGCGCGATCTTCCTGTCGCAGCACGCGGAGCCGGTGCCCGGCAGCTGCGTGCTGGTGACGCTGGAAGGCACGCGGCCGCTGCTGGTCGAGGTGCAGGCCCTGGTGGACAGCGGCGGGCCCAGCCCGCGCCGCCTCTCGGTGGGCCTGGAGCGCGACCGCCTGGCCATGCTGCTCGCGGTGCTGCACCGCCACGCCGGGGTGGCCTGCATGGACCAGGACGTGTTCGTCAACGCCGTCGGCGGCGTGCGCATCACCGAGCCGGCCGCCGACCTGGCGGTGATGCTGGCCATCACCTCCTCCCTGCGCGGCCGGCCGCTGCCCAAGGGCTTCATCGCCTTCGGCGAGGTGGGCCTGGCGGGCGAGGTGCGGCCCGCGCCACGCGGCCAGGAGCGCCTGCGCGAGGCGGCCAAGCTCGGCTTCTCGGTGGCCGTGGTGCCGCGCGCCAATGCGCCCAAGAAGGGCAGCCGCGACATCGAGGGCCTCACCATCCACCCCGTGGACCGGATCGAGGAGGCCATGGAGATCGTGAGGGCGCTGTGAACCGGCTGCGACCCTTCATCTTCCCCGTCGCGGGGCTCGCGATGCTGGGCCTGGCCTGGCAGTCCTGGGGCTGGAAGGGCGTCGCCTTGGTGGCGGGCGGCCTGGTGATGTGGACCCTGCTGCACTTCAACCGCACCATGGCCGTGCTCGGCAAGGCCGCCCAGCGGCCCAAGGGCTTCGTCGGCAGCGCGGTGATGCTCAACGCCAAGCTGCAGCCGGGCTTCAGCCTGATGCACGTGATCACCATGACCCAGTCCATCGGCGAGGCCATGACCGCGCAGGGCGTGGAGCCGGAGGTGTTCCGCTGGCACGACGAGGGCGGCTCCTGGGTGGACTGCGAGTTCGAGCGCGGCCGGCTGGCGCGCTGGTCGCTGGTGCGCCCGCCCGAGCCGGTCCCGCCCGCCCGGGATTGACCCTGATGCCCGGCCCGCGGCCGGGCCCCAGAATGCGGCTGTTTGTAACAAGACGCACTGGACGTTCGCATGCCACGGGGTACCTTGCTGCGCGACCTGGTCGCCGGGCTGGTGGTGAGCCTGATGGCCATCTCCTTTTACGTGTCCTGCGCCGCGCTGCTGTTCCAGGGGCCGCTGGCGATCTACCTGGCGCAGGGCGTGGGCATGTCGCTCACCGGCGGCGCGCTCATGTCGCTGGCCGCGTTCCGCACCAGTTCCATGCCGCTGGCCTCCATGGGGCCGGAACCGGCCACGGTGCCCATCCTGGGCGCCATCACCGCCGCCGTCGCCGCCGGCTGCACCGCGGCGGCCGCGCTGCCCACGGTGGTGACCGCGCTGTGCGTCGCCGGCTTCCTGATCGGCCTGGGCTGGTACACGCTGGGCCGCAAGCGCGCCGGCGACCTGGTGCGCTACATCCCCTACCCGGTGATCGGCGGCTTCCTGTCGGCCGTGGGCTGGCTGATGGTGAGTGGCGGCGCGGCGGTGTCCAAGGGCGCCTCGCTCACGCCGGCCGCGCTGCTGGGCATGGCCCGGCAGGGGCCGCCGGCCCAGCTGCTGGTGGGCGTCGCCGTCGCCCTGCTGATCTGGGGCAGTACCCTGCGCTTCAAGCACACGCTGCTGATCCCCGGGCTCATCGTCTCCAGCTGCCTGGCGGTCCACGCCGGCCTGTGGTGGGCCGGGCTGGACCCGGCCACGGCGCGCGCGGCGGGCTGGCTGATGCCCGCCTTCGGCGTGATCATGCCGCCCTCGCCGCTGCAGCCCGCCTTCTTCACGGCGGTGGACTGCGGCGTGCTGGCCGCGCAGTCGGGGCTGATCGCCGTGTCCGTCGCGGTGAGCGTGATCGGCCTGCTGCTGGCCGAATCCAGCCTGGAGGTCGCCTTCGACACCCGGGCCGACTTCAACGCCGACCTCAAGCTGCTGGGCCTGGTCAACATCGCGCTGGCGCCCCTGGGCGGGCTGCAGGGCGGCGTCTCCGTCAGCCGCTCGCTCGCCAACCGTGAGGCGGGGGCTGCCGGGCGCCTGGCCGGGGCCGTGAACGGCACGGCGTGCCTGGCGGTCATGGCCGTGGGCGGGCCCGTGCTGGCGCTCATCCCCAAGCCGGTGCTGGGGGGCCTGCTGATGTTCCTGGGGCTCAGCATCCTCAAGGTCTGGCTGTTCGACGGCCGCAAGCGCCTGTCGCGCGGCGACTATGCCGTGGTGGTGGTCATCCTGCTGCTGACCATCGCCTTCGGCTACCTGCAGGCGGTGATCGCGGGCGTGGTCATCTGCTGCTTCGATTTCGCCGTCTCGTCCGCGCGCGTGGGCGCGGTGCGCCGCATCTTCAGCCGCAACGAGTGGCCCGGCAGCGTGGAGCGCGCCGCTGCCGAGGTGCTGCTGCTGCGCGCAAGCGGCGAGCGCGTGCGCGTGGTGGAACTGCAGGGCACCCTGTTCTTCGGCTCCATCCGCCGCCTGGGCACCGAGCTGGAAGCGCTCATGACGCGCACTCAGGCGCCCCTGGACCTGCTGGTGCTGGATTTCCACCGGGTGCCGGCCATGGATTCCTCCGCCGCCCAGGCCCTGGCGCGCGTGCTCAAGGTCGCGGCGGCGCAGCAGGTGCGGCTCGCGTATTCGGGCGCTTCGCCGCGGGTGCGCGCGGTGCTGCGCGCGAACGGCGCGCTGCCGCCGGGCGGCCCGGCCGAGCACGAGGACGTGGCCGCCGCGCTCGCCGCCTGGGAGGACGCCCTGCTGCAGGCGGCGCAGCAGCAGCTGCCGCGCGACCCGCTGCAGGCCTGGCTGGCCGAGGAAATGGGCTCGCCCGAGCGCGCCCAGGACCTGCTCGCCCGACTGGAGCGCATCACCCTGCAGCCCGGCGACGTGCTGTTCCGCCAGGGCGAGGGCGCCGACGCGCTCTACCTGGTGGAGCAGGGCCGGCTCTCCGTCTTCCTGGGCGGCGAGGGGGCGGAACATCGCATCCGCACCGTCCAGGCCGGCGCCACCGTCGGCGAGATGGGCCTGTACCGCGAGGGCGGCCGCAGCGCCACCGTGCGGGCCGAGGTCGCCAGCGCGGTGCTGCGCGTGAGCAAGGCCGGCCTGGACGCGATCGAGCGGGAGTCGCCCGGGCTGGCGATCGGCCTGCACCGCCTCTTCGTGCGCCTGCTGGCCTCCCGGCTGGAGCATGCCAACGCCCATGCGCGTGCCCAGGCGGCCTGAGGGCGGGCAGGGGGGCCGGCCCGGCCGTAAAATGCCCGGTTCGACAGCGACACCCAAGGACAAGCGATGACCGCACTACCGTCAATGGCCGACCGCGACGGCAAGATCTGGATGGACGGGGAGATGGTGGACTGGCGCGACGCCAAGATCCACGTGCTGACCCACACCCTGCACTACGGCTGCGGCGCCTTCGAGGGCGTGCGCGCGTACAAGACGGTGGACGGCACCGCCATCTTCCGCCTGCAGGAGCACACCGACCGGCTCTTCAACTCGGCCAAGATCCTGCGCATGCAGCTGCCCTTCTCCAAGGAGCAGGTCAACGAGGCCCAGAAGGCGGTGGTGCGCGCCAACAACCTGGAAAGCTGCTACCTGCGCCCGCTGACCTGGATCGGCTCGCAGAAGCTGGGCGTGAGCCCCAAGGGCAACCAGATCCACCTGATGGTGGCGGCCTGGGCCTGGGGCGCCTACCTGGGCGAGGAAGGCATGAAGCGCGGCATCCGCGTGAAGACCTCCAGCTACACCCGCCACCATGTCAACATCACGATGACGCAGGCCAAGGCGGTGAGCAACTACAGCAACTCCATCCTGGCCAACATGGAGGCCACGGACGACGGCTACGACGAGGCCCTGCTGCTGGACAGCTCGGGCTTCGTTTCCGAGGGCGCGGGCGAGAACATCTTCGTCATCAAGGGCGGCGTGATCTACACGCCCGACCTGTCCGCCGGCGCGCTGAACGGCATCACCCGCAACACGGTGTTCCACATCGCCAAGGACCTGGGTATCGAGGTGGTCCAGAAGCGCATCACGCGCGACGAGATCTACATCGCCGACGAGGCCTTCTTCACCGGCACCGCCGCCGAGGTCACGCCGATCCGCGAGCTGGACCGCGTGGAGATCGGCAGCGGCTCGCGCGGCCCGCTGACGGAGAAGATCCAGTCGGCCTTCTTCGACATCGTGAACGGCCGCAACCCCAAGTACGCCCACTGGTTGACGAAGGTGTAACCCCCCCGATGCGCCTGCGGCGCCTCCCCCCAGGGGGGCGCCACCGGCGGCCCGGCGGAGCCGGTTCCGCGGTGGCCCTGGCAGGGGCCGGGCTGCGCGGCCGGCCTGATACCTCTGGCCTAGGATACGAACATGAATACGACGACTCAAAAAGACGCGGTGGTCGAACTGCTGGCCAAGGACCTGAACGCCAATGGCGGCGTGTTCTGCCCCAGCCCGACGGCCGGCATGAAGCTGTGGAACAACCACCCGCGCATCTACCTGGACGTGGCCCGTACCGGCGAGGCCAAGTGCGCCTACTGCGGCACGGTGTACCGCCTGAAGGCCGGCGAACACTTCGGCGGCGGCCACTGAGGCCCATGCGGGCGCGGCCGGCCCGCGCCCAGCGCCTGCACCCATGAACCGGCCCAGCCGACTGCGCGCCACGAGCGGCGCCGCACCCGCCGAGCCCTCGCGCTCGCTGGTGATCGCGCCGCAGTGGATCGGCGACGCCGTGATGACCGAGCCGCTGCTGCGCCGGCTGGCCGGCCGCGGCGAGCGGCTCACCGTCGGGGCCGTGCCCTGGGTGGCGCCCGTGTACCGGGCCATGCCGCAGGTCGAGGCGGTGATCGAGTTCCCCTTCCAGCACGGCGGCCTGCAGTGGCGCGCACGGCGCGAGCTCGCGCGCGAGATCGAGGGCCGCTTCGACACCGCCTACGTGCTGCCCAACTCGCTCAAGAGCGCGCTGCTGCCCTTCCTGGCCAGCATCCCGCGGCGCGTGGGCTACCTGGGCGAAGCCCGCGTGGGCCTGCTCACGCACCGGCTGCGCAACCCCGCGGGCAAGCCGCCCATGGTGGCCTTCTACTCCGCGCTGTCGGGGGACACCGAGGGCCTCGCGCAGGACCGTCCGCGGCTGGTGCTGCCCGCCGGCGCGCTCGAGGCGGCGCTGGCCGCCCAGCAGCTGGCGGCCGGTGCGTTCTACGTGTTCGCGCCCGGGGCCGAGTACGGCCCGGCCAAGCGCTGGCCGGCCATCCATTACGCTGAACTCGCGAAGTCGCTGGACCACCCGGTGCTGCTGCTGGGCTCGGCCAAGGAGGCGGCCCTGGCCGAAGAGATCGCCCAGGAAGCCGGCGGCGGCCGCTGCCGCGTGCTGGCGGGCCGCACTTCGCTGATGGAAGCGTTCGCGCTCATCGCCGCGGCGCGGGCCATGGTCAGCAACGATTCCGGCCTCATGCACGTGGCCGCGGCGCTGGGCACCCGGCAGGTGGCCCTGTTCGGCTCCTCGAGCCCGCTGCACACGCCGCCGCTGAACGAGGCGGCGCGGGTCGTCTGGCTGCGCGAGGACCCCGGCTACCAGCCGCCGCTGGACTGCGCGCCCTGCTTCGAGCGCGAGTGCCCTCTGGGCCACACCCGCTGCCTGGTGGACATCACGCCCGAGCGGGTGCGCACCCTGCTCTGAGCGCCACCCCAAAAAAAACAGCCATCCGGGGATGGCTGCTGGAGGCAGTCCTGGCTGGACCTGCGTTCTTGGACTTGCGGTGAAAAATGGATCCGTGTGACAGCGGTTCATCTGAATTTAAGGTTTGCGACGCCCGAAGTCATTACCGTGAACACGGCCTTATCGTGACGAATCGTGACGTGTGTCACGGTTCATGTCAGTTCTGGGCGTGAACCGGAATCCGGATCACGAAGCAGGCCCCCCCGCCGGGCTGGTCCTCGCACCAGGCGCGGCCCCGGTGGCGCTCGGCGATGGAGCGCACCAGCGCCAGGCCCAGGCCGACCCCGCCGTGGCGCTCGCTGGCGCCGGGCAGGCGGTGGAAGGGCTCGAAGATCCGCTCGCGCTGGGCCGGCGGCACCCCGGGCCCCCGGTCGCGCACCCGCAGCACCGCATCCGGGCCCTCCCGGACAAGCTCGACCCGCACCGCGTCGCTGCTGTAGCGGCGGGCGTTCTCCAGCAGGTTGCGCACGGCCCGGCGCAGCAGCCTGGGCACGCCGTCGACCACCAGAGGCACGCCCGGCGAGGCGGCCAGCTCGGCGCCGGTGTGGGCGCACTCCTCGGCCACGAGCCCGGTCAGGTCCACCGGCTCCACGGTGCCCATGTCGGCCTCGCGCGCGTCCAGCCGGCTGGCCAGCAGGATCTCGTCCACCAGCTGGTCCAGCTCGGTGATGTTGCGGCGGATCTCCTCCTGGAAGGCGGGCGGCGCGTCGCTGCCCATCAGTTCCAGGCCCATGCGGATGCGGGCCAGGGGGGAGCGCAGCTCGTGCGAGGCGTTGGCCAGCAGCGACTTGTGCGTCTTGACCAGGGTGTCCACGCGCTCGGCCGCCAGGTTGAAGCGCCGGGCCAGGGCCGCCACCTCGTCGTTGCCGCCGTCGTCCACCCGCACCGACAGGTCGCCGTCGCCCCAGCGCTCCACGCCGCTGCGCAGGCGCTCCAGGCGCTGCGTCATGCGCCGAACGATGGGGAAGCTGCCCAGCGCGACGGCGAGCGCCACGATGGCCAGCATCCAGAACAGCCCGGCCGGCCCGCGCATCATCCAGCCGCGCCCCGGCGGCGGCTCGCCCGGCGGGTGCGGGCGCGGCGGCAGCTGCACGATGAGCGTGCGCCCGTCGTGCATCGCGACCGCGAACTCCAGGCCCTGCGGCGTGCGCACGGGGCGGGTCATGGCGCGGCCCAGCACGGTGCCGTCCTCCTCGCGCAGGATCACCTCGCGCACCGGCAGCTGCTGGTTGCTGGCCTGCAGCAGCCAGCCGAAGGCCACGCTCAGCAGCAGCACCGCCACCAGCACGGCCAGCCAGATGCGCAGGTACAGCGGGAAGCGCCAACGCGCCGGAAGCGTCACCTCAGTCCTGCTGCTTGGCGAACACGTAGCCCACGCCGCGCACCGTGAGGATGCGCTTGGGGTTCTTGGGATCGGCCTCGATGGCCGCGCGTATGCGGCCCATGTGCACGTCGATGGAGCGGTCGAAGGCCTCCAGCTCGCGGCCGCGCACGGCTTCCATGATCTGGTCGCGGGTGAGCACGCGGCCGGCCCGTTCGGCCAGCGTCATGAGCAGGTCGAACTGGTAGGAGGTGAGCTCGGCGGGCCGGCCGCCGACCGTCACGCTGCGCGCGTCACGGTCCAGCTCCAGGCTGCCGAAACGCATCAGCTGCAGGGCCGGGGCCACGCCCTCGACGCGCCGGCGCAGCACGGCGCGTATGCGCGCCAGCAGCTCGCGCGGCTCGAAGGGCTTGGGCAGGTAGTCATCGGCGCCCAGTTCCAGGCCGATGATGCGGTCCATGGGGTCGCCCTTGGCGGTGAGCATGAGCACCGGCACCTGGCCCAGCGGCGGCGGCAGCGCGCGCACGCGCCGGCACACCTCCAGCCCGTCCATGTCCGGCAGCATCAGGTCCAGGATGAGCAGGTCGGGCCGGTGGCCGCCCGGCGGGTCCTGGAGCAGGTTGAGCCCGGTGCGGGCATCGATCGCGTGGTTCACGGCATAACCGGAACGGCCCAGGTACTCGGCCACCATCTGGGCCAGCCGGGCGTCGTCCTCGATGATCAGGAGCTGCTGCATGGAAGACATCGTACTCAGGCAGCCATGCTCGCGCCACGCGGTCGAGGCCGCTTGAACCGCAGGTAAAGTTGGGTAAATGGCCGAGTCCGCCACGCCCGCGCTGCCGCTGTTGCTGCACGAGATCCTTGCCGCGCAGGCCGGCCTGCGCCCCGACGCACCTGCGATCCGCTTCGGGGAGCGCCAGCTGGACTACGCCGCGCTGGCGCAGGCGGTGGGGCAGGCCGCGTCGGCCCTGTGGCACCGCTGGGGCGTGCGGCCCGGCGACCGCGTGGCCTGGCTGGGGGCCAACCACCCCGGGCAGATCGTGCTGCTGTTCGCGCTGGCGCGCCTGGGCGCGGCGCTGGTGCCGCTGAACTTCCGGCTCGCGCCCGGCGAATGGGAGGCGCAGCTGCAGGCGACCACGCCCGGCCTGCTGCTGCACGACGCGGCCTGGGCCGCCGCCGCGCGGGCGCTGGCGCAGCGCGTGGGGATCGCGGTGGCGGGCGTGGACGCACTGGACGCGGGCGGTGCGCCCGCGCCCGTGCATGCCGGGCCCGACGCACCGGCCCTGCTGGTCTTCACCTCGGGCACCACCGGCGCGCCGCGCGCCGCCGTCCACACGCAGGCCATGCTGCGCGCGAACATGGCCATCGCGGCGCAGGTGCAGGGCCTGCGGCCGGACGACCGCGTGCTCACGGTGCTGCCCATGTTCCATGTCGGCGGGCTGTGCATCCAGACCCTGCCTGCGCTGGCCCTGGGCGCCGAGGTGCTGCTGCATGCGCGCTTCGCGCCCGAGGCGGCGCTGGACGCCATCGCGCACGACCGTCCCACGCTGACGCTGGTGGTGCCGGCGGTGATGAAGGCGCTGGTCGAGCACCCGCGCTGGGCCGCCACCGACCTGTCCAGCCTGCGCGCGGCCTGGGCCGGCTCCAGCCTGCTGCCCGCGCCGCTGGTGCGCGCCTTCCACGAGCGCGGCCTCCCGGTGTGCAACGTCTACGGCGCCACCGAGACCGGGCCGTTCTCCGTCGCGCTGCCGCCCGCGTTCGCGCTGTCGCACGCCGGGGCCTGCGGCTGGCCGGCCCCCGGGGTCGCGCTGCGGTGCGTGGACCCCAGGGACGGCGTGGGCGAGCTGTGGCTGCGCGGGCCCAACGTCATCCGCCGCTACTGGCCCGACGTGCCCGCCGTGGATGCGCAGGGCTGGTTCCACACCGGCGACCTCGCACGCCAGGCCGCGGACGGCAGCTGGACCATCGCCGGCCGCGTGAAGGAGCTCATCATTTCCGGCGGCGAGAACATCCACCCGGCCGAGATCGAGGCCGTGCTGGCGGAGCATCCCGCGGTGCTGGAATGCGCGGCCTTCGGCCTGCCCGACCCGCAGTGGGGCGAGGTGGTGGCGGTGGCCGTGGTGTGCGCGCAGCCGGGGCCGCCACCGCAGGCGGCGCTGCAGGCGCACCTGGCGGCGCGCATCGCGCGCTACAAGCTGCCGCGGCGCTGGCTGTGGCTGGACGCGCTGCCCAGGACGGCGCTGGGCAAGGTGCAGCGCCCAGCCCTGCAGGCCCTGGCGGCCCGGGGCTGAGGCGGCCCGGCGCTGATCGTCGCGCCGGGCGCGGCCCTCAGTCGGCCTCGGGCCGGGGCCGCAGGGTGGCGCGCTTGCGCTCCTGCATCTTGAACTTCGACAGGGCGCTGGCCGCGCCCTGGCCCGACTGCTGGTCGTCACGCACGCGCTCGGCCGAGCGTCGCTCCGGGCTGGCCGTGCCACTGCCTGCCGGCGGATCGGCAGCAGGACGTCCTCGCCCGGGCGTGGGGTCGGGTTTCATGGGCCCAAGGTAGGGCAGGGGCCGGGCAGTCGGCGTCAGGCGGCGCTGTCGCCGCGGGTAGGCGCAGGCCTAGGGCCGGCGTGCGCCCTCTCCCGCATCGCGGGTGTGGCGGGCATGCACATGCGAGGCCAATGCGACCAGCACCAGCACCGGCAGGCCCAGCAGCGCGGTGGCGGTGAAGAAGCTGGTGTAGCCGAAGTGGTCCACGTACTCGCCCGAGAAGCCGGCCAGCCATTTGGGCAGCAGCAGCATGATGGAACTGAAGAGCGCGTACTGCGTGGCCGAATAGTCCACGTTGGTCAGGCTGGACAGGTAGGCGATGAACGCCGCCGAAGCGATGCCGCTGGACAGGTTGTCGGCCGAGATCACGAAGATGAGCGAGGTCAGGTCGTGGCCGCGCGAGCCCAGCCAGGCGAAGAGCAGGTTGCTGATCGCGCTCAGCACCGCGCCCAGCATCAGCACCCGCATCACCCCCATGCGCAGCGCCAGCGCGCCGCCCAGGAAGGCCCCGGCCAGCGTCATCACCACGCCGAAGACCTTGGTGACGGCGGCCACCTCGTCCTTGGTGTAGCCCATGTCCACGTAGAAGGGGTTGGCCATGATGCCCATCACGATGTCGCTGATGCGGTAGACCGCGATCAGCGCGAGGATGAGCCCGGCCTGCCAGCCGTAGCGGCGCAGGAAGTCGGCGAAGGGCTCGACCAGCACCTCGCGCAGCCAGGCGCCCAGGCTGCGCGCCGGCGGCAGGTCGCGACGCGCCGGCTCCGGCGACAGCAGCACGGTGAGCATGCCCACCGCCATCGAGGCGGCCATGGCGAGGTAGGCTGTGCGCCAGGCGCCGTGCTGGTACCCGGGGGTGCCCGCGACCTCCGAGCGGGCCGCGATCCACAGCACCCCGGCGCCGGCCCAGATCATGGCCAGCCGGTAGCCGGTCTGGTAGGCGGCGGCCAGCGCGCCCTGGCGTTCGCTGCCGGCGGACTCGATGCGGAAGGCGTCCAGCGCGATGTCCTGGGTCGCCGAGCCGAAGGCCACCATCACCGCGAATCCCACCGTGGCCTGCAGCGACAGGCGCGGGTCATTGCCCGCCATGCCGCACAGCCCGGCCACCACCACGCACTGGGCCAGCAGCAGCCAGGCCCGCCGCCGGCCCAGGCGCGCACCCAGCACGGGCAGCGGCAGCCGGTCGACCAGGGGCGCCCAGGCCCACTTGAACGCGTAGGCCAGGCCCACCCAGGACAGGAAGCCGATGGTGGTTCGGTCTATGCCCGCCTCGCGCAGCCAGAAACTGAGCGTGCCCAGCACCAGCAGCAGTGGCAGCCCGGCGGAGAAACCGAGGAAGAGCATGCGCAGGGTGGCCGGCTCCAGGTAGACCCGCAGGGCCTGCCCCCAGCCGGCGGGCGCGGCGGCCGCGGGCGGGGCGACGGGGTCGGTGGCGGGGCGCGTGTCGTTCATGGCGGGGCTGCGCGCATTATGGGTGCGCCCGTATCATGGCCGGCATGGTTACTGGCCGCCTTTTCGCCGCGTGGGTGCTTGGCTTGTGCAGTCTCCTGCCAGGCCTGCTGGCGCCCGCCCATGCGCAGGTCGACGTGGGCCAGCCCTCGGCGCTGCGCAGCCTGGTGCCGGCCGACGAGATCGAGGACGCCTCGCGCCAGGAGTACGCCAAGCTGCTGCAGCAGGCGCGCGCCCAGGGCGCGCTGGCGCCCGAGGGCGACCCGGGCCGGGTGCGGCTGCAGGCCATCGCGCGGCGCCTGATCGCGCAGGCCCCGCGCTGGAACGACCGCGCCCGCCAATGGCAGTGGGAGGTCAACCTGATCGGCAGCAAGTCGGTCAACGCCTTCTGCATGCCGGGCGGCAAGATCGCCGTCTTCACCGGGCTGCTGGACGGCCTGAAGCTGAGCGACGACGAGGCTGCGATGGTGCTCGGCCACGAGATGGCGCATGCCTTGCGCGAGCATGCCCGCTCGCGCATCGCCAAGAGCGAGGGCACGGGACTCGCCCTGTCCATCGGCGCGCAGCTGCTGGGCCTGGGCCAGGTGGGCGACCTGGCCGCGCGCATGGGCACGCAGCTGCTGACGCTCAAGTTCAGCCGCGAGGACGAGGTCGAGGCCGACCTGGTGGGCCTGGAGCTCGCCGCCCGGGCCGGCTACGACCCGCAGGCCGCCATCAGCCTCTGGCAGAAGATGGGCGCGGCCGGTGGCGGGCAGGGCGGGCCGGCCTTCCTGTCGACCCACCCGACCGGCCCCGACCGGCAGCAGCGCCTGCGCGAGAACATCCCGCGCGTCGAGGGGCTGTACCGCGCGGCGCGGGCCGGGCGCTGAATCCCGCCCCCG
Organism: Ramlibacter aquaticus; assembly: GCF_015159745.1. Lineage (GTDB taxonomy): Bacteria > Pseudomonadota > Gammaproteobacteria > Burkholderiales > Burkholderiaceae_C > Ramlibacter > Ramlibacter aquaticus. The sequence continues at coordinate 16,422 of NZ_JADDOJ010000079.1, forward strand.
GGCTTGGGACCTGTGGCCCGCTGCCGAAAGGCGGCGCTGGTCCACGCACCCCCCTGACTACAATTTGGGCATGACCTTCCTCGAGATGCTGCGCGACGCCGCGCAGCGCAACGGTTCCATGCTCTGCGTGGGCCTGGACCCGGACCCAGCGCGCTTCCCGGCCGCGATGCGCGGCGACGCGTCGCGCATCCATGATTTCTGCGCCGCCATCGTCGACGCCACGCGCGACCTGGTCATCGCCTACAAGCCGCAGATCGCCTACTTCGCCGCCCACCGCGCCGAGGACCAGCTCGAGCGGCTCATCGCCCACATCCGCGCCAGCGCGCCCGGCATCCCCGTGATCCTGGACGCCAAGCGCGGCGACATCGGGTCCACCGCCGAGCAGTACGCCGTGGAGGCCTTCGAGCGCTACGGCGCCGATGCGGTGACGCTGTCGCCCTTCATGGGCTTCGATTCGGTCCAGCCCTACCTGAAGTACCCCGGCAAGGGCGCCTTCCTGCTGTGCCGCACCTCCAACCCGGGCGGCGACGACCTGCAGGCCCAGCGCCTGGCCTCCGTCGAGGGCCAGCCGCGCGTGTTCGAGCACATCGCGCGCCTGGCGCAGGGCCCCTGGAACAGCAACGGCCAGCTCGGGCTGGTGGTGGGCGCGACCTATCCGGCCGAGATCGAGCAGGTGCGGGCCATCGCGCCCACGCTGCCGCTGCTGATCCCCGGCGTGGGCGCCCAGGGGGGCGACGCCGAAGCCACGGTGCGCGCCGGCTGGCGTGCGGGCGCCCCCATCGTCGTCAACTCCTCGCGCGCCATCCTCTACGCCTCCTCCGGCGAGGACTTCGCCGAGGCCGCGCGGCGCGAGGCCTTGCGCACGCGCGACCAGCTGGAACGCGCACGGGTCGCCGCATGAACCCGCTGAACGAGGACAAGGCCGAGACCACCCGGCTGGAAGACCTGCGCATCCGCCAGGTCAGCCCGCTGATCTCGCCCGCGCTGCTGCAGCACGACCTGCCGGCGGATGCCGCGGTGCAGTCGCGCATCGAGGGCTGGCGCCGCGCCGTCGCCGACGTGGTCCATGGCCGCGACCCGCGGCTGCTGGTGGTGGTGGGCCCCTGCTCCATCCACGACAGCGAGCAGGCCCTGGACTACGCCCGCAAGCTCAAGGCCGAGGCCGACGCGCTGCAGGACGACCTGCTGGTGGTGATGCGCGTCTACTTCGAGAAGCCGCGCACCACCGTGGGCTGGAAGGGTTTCATCAACGACCCGCACCTGGACGGCAGCTTCCGCATCAACGAGGGGCTGCGCCGCGCGCGCGAACTGCTGCTGGCCATCGCCCGGCTCGGCCTGCCCGCGGGCACCGAGTTTCTCGACCTGCTCAGCCCGCAGTACATCGCCGACCTGGTCAGCTGGGGCGCGATCGGCGCGCGCACCACCGAGAGCCCCAGCCACCGCCAGCTCGCATCCGGCCTGTCCTGCGCGATCGGTTTCAAGAACGGCACCGACGGCGGCGTGCAGATGGCCGCCGATGCGCTGGTGGCCGGCGGCGCGCCGCACGCGTTCATGGGCATGACCAAGATGGGCCAGGTGGCGGTGTTCGAGACCGCCGGCAACGAGGATTGCCACATCATCCTGCGCGGCGGTTCGCGCGGGCCCAACTACAGCGCCGCCGATGTGCAGGCCGCGTGTGCGCTGCTGGCCAAGGCCGGCGTGGAGCAGCACCTGATGGTGGACTGCTCGCACGCGAACTCGTCCAAGCAGTACGAGCGGCAGGTCGAGGTCGCGCGGGACGTGGCGGCCCAGGTGGCCGGTGGCGAGCGCCGCATCATGGGCCTGATGGTCGAGAGCCACCTCGCACCCGGCCGCCAGGACCTCAAGCCCGGCGTGCCGCTGCAGTACGGTGTCTCCATCACCGATGCGTGCCTGGGCTGGGACGCGACCCAGCCGCTGCTGCGGGACCTGGCGGCGGCGTCGCGGGCGCGGCGGGGACGCTGAGCGTTCGTGGGCCTTGGCCGCGGGGGGCGGTCTTCCGTGTCGTTCGCCACTTGAGCATTCAGTTTCAGGCGTTGGTTCTGCGTTGGGTTCCGTGCCTGCATCTCGTCAGGCAAACCCAGCCCCGGCCGCCGGCAGCCCGCTGCCGCGCCCAATGGGGCGGTCGGCACTTCGTGTCCGACTTCCCCTGCGATGCTCGGTCCAGGCCCCGCGGCGTAACTCGCTACGCGCTCGCCTGCGGCGACCGCTTCGCTCAGACAGACGCCGCAAGTCAGAAAGCTTGGGGCCTGGCCCTGCGCTTCTCGGGCGCCCCATAGGGCGCGGCAGCGGGCAGCCG
>NZ_JADDOJ010000007.1 GCF_015159745.1 Ramlibacter aquaticus
TCGCTCAAACAGGCGCCGTGAGCATGAAACGACGCGCGGACCTGCGGACCGCGCTCCCGACCCCAGGCCGCAAATTCCAGCCGCGTCACAAATCGCCCCCGCCACAGGCCGGCCAGCGGGGCGAGAACACCATGTGGGCGCGCCGCCCGTGGAACGCCCGCATCACCCGAGAATGAATTGACGCGGGCGCTCAACGGCTGCGCGCCCACACGTGTTGGGCCCACCCGGTCCCGGCTGCCCTGTGCCGCGCCGTGTGGGGCGCCCGAGAAGCGCAGGGCCAGGCCCTTCGTCCTCTGACTTGCGGCGTCTGTCTGAGCGAAGCGGTCGCCGCAGGCGAGCGCGTAGCGAGTTACGCCGCAGGGCCTGGACCGAGCATCGCAGGGGAAGTCGGACACGAAGTGCCGACCGCCACAGTCGGCGCGGCACAGGGCAGCCGGGGCCGGGTGGGCCTGAGGTCACGCAGGCATGAAACCCGACGGATCAGCGAGCCGCCACGGATCCGGGTTGCCGGAATTGACGAAGACGCCAAAACCCGGCGCCAGAACTCCCGCGCGAATCCAACCCACTCCAGAGCAGCAGCGACAAAAAAGAAGGCCATGCCGGGCAGAACCCCGCATGGCCTTCACCGACCGATGTCGCCAGGGAGCCTGGCGCCGGTTCAACCCGCCTGCACGTTCCGCAGGCGGATGTGCAGCTCGCGCAGCTGCTTCTCGTCGACCGGGCCGGGCGCCTGGGTGAGCAGGTCCTGGGCGCGCTGGGTCTTGGGAAAGGCGATGACGTCGCGCAGGCTCTCGGCGCCGGTCATCAGCATGACGAAGCGGTCCAGGCCGATGGCGATGCCGCCGTGCGGGGGGGCGCCGTACTGCAGCGCGTCCAGCAGGAAGCCGAACTTGGCCTGGGCCTCCTCGGCGCCGATCTTCAGGGCGCGGAACACCTTGCTCTGCACGTCCTCGCGGTGGATACGAACCGAGCCGCCGCCCAGCTCGATGCCGTTGAGCACCGCATCGTAGGCCTTGGCCACGCAGCGGCCGGGGTCGGTCTCCAGCCAGTCCTCGTGGCCGTCCTTGGGCGAGGTGAAGGGGTGGTGCACCGCGTTCCAGCGCTGGGCGTCGTCGTCGTACTCGAACATGGGGAAGTCGATCACCCACAGCGGGCGCCATTCGCCTTCCACCAGGCCGTGCGACTTGCCGAATTCGCTGTGGCCGATCTTCACGCGCAGCGCGCCGATCGCGTCGTTGACGATCTTGGCCTTGTCGGCACCGAAGAAGACCAGGTCGCCGTCCTGGGCGCCGGTGCGCTTGAGGATCTCGGCCAACGCCTCGTCATGCAGGTTCTTCACGATGGGCGACTGCAGGCCCTCGCGGCCCTTGGCCATCTCGTTGACCTTGATCCAGGCCAGGCCCTTGGCGCCGTAGATCTTCACGAAGTCGGTGTAGGCGTCGATCTCGCTGCGCGGCATCTGGCCGCCCTGCGGCACGCGCAGGCCCACCACCCGGCCGTCGGGCATGTTGGCGGCACCGGCGAAGACCTTGAAGTCCACCGTCTTCATCACGTCGGTGAGTTCGGTGAACTCCATCTTCACGCGCAGGTCGGGCTTGTCCGAGCCGTACAGGCGCATCGCGTCGGCGTGCTTCATCACCGGGAAGGCGCCGATGTCGATGCCCACCACGTTCTGGAAGGTCGAGCGGATCATGCCCTCGAACATGGTGCGGATCTCGTCCTCCATCATGAAGGAGGTCTCGATGTCGATCTGCGTGAACTCGGGCTGGCGGTCGGCGCGCAGGTCCTCGTCGCGGAAGCACTTGGTGATCTGGTAGTAGCGGTCGTAGCCGGCCACCATCAGCAGCTGCTTGAACAGCTGGGGCGACTGCGGCAGCGCGAAGAACATGCCGTCGTGCACGCGGCTGGGCACCAGGTAGTCACGCGCGCCTTCGGGCGTGCTCTTGGTCAGCATCGGCGTCTCGATGTCGATGAAGCCGTTGGCGTCCAGGAACTTGCGCACCTCCATGGTCACCTTGTAGCGCAGCATCAGGTTCTTCTGCATGTACGGCCGGCGCAGGTCCAGCACGCGATGCATCAGGCGCGTGGTCTCCGAGAGGTTCTCGTCATCCAGCTGGAACGGGGGCGTGACGGAGGGGTTGAGCACCGTCAGCTCGTGCGCCAGGATCTCGATCTTGCCGCTCTTGAGGCTGTCGTTGGTCGTGCCCTCGGGGCGCGCGCGCACCACGCCGGTCAGCTGCACGCAGAACTCGTTGCGCAGGCCCTCGGCCACCTTGAAGGTGGCGGCGCGGTCCGGGTCGCACACCACCTGCACATAGCCCTCGCGGTCGCGCAGGTCGACGAAGATCACGCCGCCGTGGTCGCGCCGGCGGTTGACCCAGCCGCAGAGCGTCACGGTCTGGCCCAGGAGGGCTTCGGTCACGAGGCCGCAGTAAGTGGTACGCATGTGCATGGCAGACACAACGCCGCGCCACGGGGCGCCGCGTCCTTCCTCTTCAATGGTTTCTTGGGGAGACGACGCCCATGGAGATGACGTACTTCAGCGCCTCGTCCACGGACATCTTCAGTTCGACGCAATCGCTCTTGCGAAGCATCACGAAATAGCCGCCGGTGGGGTTCGGCGTGGTGGGCACGTACACGCTCACGTAATCGCCCACCAGGTAGTTGCTCACCTCGCCGCCCGGCGTGCCGGTGACGAAGCCGATGGTCCACACGCCCGGGCGCGGCCACTCGACCAGCACCGCGGTGCGGAAGGCATTGCCGCTGGGGGAAAACAGCGTGTCCGAGACCTGCTTGACGCTGGAATAGATGGAGCGAACCACCGGGATGCGCGCGACCAGGCGGTCGCCCCACATGACCAGGCGCTTGCCGACCAGGTTGCTGGTGATGCCGCCGACGACCAGCAGGATGGCCAGCGTGAGCAGCACGCCGAAGCCAGGCAGGTGGAAGCCCAGGAAGTGCTCGGGCCGCCAGGCCTGCGGCAGGATGAGCAGGGTCTGGTCCAGCGTGCCGATGATCCACTGCAGCACGGCCAGGGTGATGGCCACCGGCACGATGACCAGCAGGCCGGCCACCAGCCATTTGCGCAGGGCGGACATCACGTACCCGGCCTTCCTGCCGTCAGTGGCAGGCGCAGGACGCGCCGCAGCCGCCCGCCGCCGCCGGGGCGTCGCCCTTGGAGCCGCCGTCGGGCTTGGACTCGGCGGACTTGGTTTCCGTGGGCTTGGTGTCGGCCGGCTTGGCATCCCCGCCCGAGACGGGCGCGGTGGTCGAGGCCGGCGTGGAGCCGCCCCGGAAGTCGGTGACGTACCAGCCCGAGCCCTTGAGCTGGAAACCGGCGGCCGTGACCTGCTTGGTGAACGATTCGGCGCCGCAGGCCGGGCAGGTCGTCAGCGGCGCGTCGGAGATTTTCTGCAGGACATCCTTGGCATGGCCACAGGATGCGCACTTGTAAGCGTAGATGGGCATGGCTGTGAAGTCGGGAAGTTCTGCGGGTGCAAAGCCTTCAATTATAGGCGCCGGGGGGAAAGGCAAGCCCCCGGGGGCTTGGGCCGGCGCTCGCCCATGGGCGCGCCACGGTTTCACGTCCTTGGCCATCCTGGGGCTGGGGCGGTGCGGCTGGCACATGGATCTCGCGTTCGCCTCGCTGGTTTTGGCTGGTGTCGGGCTTCGCTCATCGACCTCGCACTCAACCCGCTCGTTCTGCTGGCGTGGCGCTTCGCTCTTAGACCTCGCGCTCGCCCCGCTGGCCGGCCTGTGACGGGGGCTCATACTGCCGCGGTCCGCTGCGCGGACTCCGCTGGAATTTGCGGCCTGGGGCCGGCACGGCGCAACTCGCTACGCGCTGGCTGCGCCACCGCTTCGCTCAAACAGGCGCCGTGAGCATGACACGACGCGCGGACCTGCGGACCGCGCTCCCGACCCCAGGCCGCAAATTCCAGCCGCGTCACAAATCGCCCCCGCCACAGGCCAGCCAGCGGGGCGAGAAGACCATGTGGGCGCACCGGCGGTGGAGCGCCGGCACCTCACAGAGAGTCAGGAGACGCTGGCGCTCAACGGCTGCGCGCCACCGTGCCACTGGCAAACCCAGCCCCGGCCGTCGGCTGCCTGCTGCCGCGCCCTATGGGGCGCCCGAGAAGCGCAGGGCCAGGCCCCAAGCTTTCTGACTTGCGGCGTCTGTCTGAGCGAAGCGCTCGCCGCAGGCGAGCGCGTAGCGAGTTACGCCGCGGGGCCTGGACCGAGCATCGCAGGGGAAGTCGGACACCAAGTGCCGACCGCCCCATTGGGCGCGGCAGCGGGCTGCCGGCGGCCGGGGCTGGGTTTGCCTGACGCGATGCAGGCACGGAACGCAACGGGGTACGCGCAGAAGCCAGACAGAGCCAGCGCCCTGGCGCACCGGCCCTCAGGCCGGGCAGCAGGCCTCAGCGCGACACCTGCGCCCCGTGCGCAGCGGCCGCGTGCTGCACCGACTCCACCCCCACCACCCGGTGGTGCGAGGCCTGGGTGTTGCGGATCGCCTGCGGGCCCAGCGAGCCGAGCACCATGCCGACGATGGCCATCAGGAAGCCGGCGAGCTGCGGCGGGAAGGTGGCGCCGGCGGGCGTGTACAGGAACACCAGCCAGGCCAGCACGCCCAGCACGATGGAGAAGATCGCGCCCTGCGTGGTGGCGCGCTTCCAGTAGAGGCCGGCGGCCAGCGGCACGAAGGCGCCGACGAGGGTGACCTGGTAGGCGCCCGAGACCTGCTCGTAGATGGGCGTGCCCTGCAGGGCGATGGCGTAGGCGCACACGCAGGCGCTGAAGATCAGCACCGTGATGCGCATGGTGCGCAGCTCGTGCTTGTCGGCCTGGCGCGGGAAGAACTGCCGCCAGATGTTCTCGACGAAGGTCACCGAGGGCGCCAGCAGCGTGGCCGAGGCGGTGGACTTGATGGCCGAGAGCAGCGCGCCGAAGAACAGCACCTGCATCACGAAGGGCATGTGGTCGCGCACCAGCGTGGGCAGGATCATCTGGCTGTCGGCCTTGACGCCAGTGGCCATCAGCTTGGCCACCGTGTCCGGCATGATGATCAGCGCGCTGGTGACCAGGAACATGGGCACGAAGGCGAAGACGATGTAGCAGACGCCGCCGATCACCGGCCCGCGCGTGGCGGCCTTGATGTCCTTGGCCGACATCACGCGCTGGAACACGTCCTGCTGCGGGATGGAGCCCAGCATCATGGTCATGCCGGCCGCGATGAAGCCGACGATCTCGCTGGCGCTGGGCTCGGGCAGGAACTTGAAGAGGTCCTTGCTGGTGGCCAGGGCGATCACCTTGTCGGCGCCACCAGCCTGGTGGCCGGCGAAGACGGCCAGGATGAACAGGCCGATGACCAGGATGATCATCTGGATGAAGTCGGTGACGGCCACCGACCACATGCCGCCGAACAGCGTGTAGGCCAGGATGGAGCCGGTGCCTATCACCATGCCCAGGGGCTTGCTGATCGCGCCCTCGGACAGCACGTTGAACACCAGGCCCAGCGCCGTCACCTGCGCCGCCACCCAGCCCAGGTAGCTCAGGATGATGACCAGCGAGCAGGTCACCTCGATGGTGCGGCCGAAGCGCTCGCGGTAGTAGTCGCTGATGGTCAGCAGCGTCATGCGGTAGAGCTTGGCGGCGAAGAAGATGCCGACCAGGATCAGGCAGGTGCCGGCGCCGAAGGGGTCCTCCACCACGCCGTGCAGGCCGCTGGTGATGAAGGTCGCCGGGATGCCCAGCACCGTCTCGGAGCCGAACCAGGTGGCGAAGGTGGTGGTCACGATCATGACCAGCGGCAGGTGGCGGCCGGCGATCGCGAAGTCCGCCGTGTTCTTCACGCGCTTGGCGGCCCACAGGCCGATGGCGATCGTGATCAGCAAATATCCGAAGACCAGGGTCAACAGCACGGCACTCTCCTCATGGGCTGGGCGGCATTATCGTCGCGCCGGAGGCCTTCCGCTCAGAACGGATGGGTCCGGGCGATCCACTCCATCACGATCAGGCCCAAAGCAAAGCCGATGCCACCCCAGGCGATGGCCTGCAGCAGGCGGTTGGTGCGGCGCTGCTCGGCCAGCAGCGCCTGCACCTCGGGCGCGGTGCTGGCATGGCGGGCGGACAGGAAACGGTGCAGCAGCAGGGGCAGGTCCGGCAGCAGCTTGGCGTAGCGGGGCGCCTGGGCCTTGAGCTCGTTGAGCAGCTTCTGGGGCCCCACCTGCTCCACCATCCAGCGCTCCAGGAAGGGCTTGGCCGTGGCCCACAGGTCCAGGTCGGGGTCCAGCTGGCGGCCCAGGCCCTCGATGTTCAGCAGCGTCTTCTGCAGCAGCACCAGCTGCGGCTGGATCTCGACGTTGAAGCGGCGCGAGGTCTGGAACAGGCGCATCAGCACCATGCCCAGCGAAATCTCCTTGAGCGGCCGGTCGAAGTAGGGCTCGCAGACGCTGCGTACGGCGCCCTCCAGCTCATCCACGCGCGTGGCCGGCGGCACCCAGCCGGATTCGATGTGCAGCTCGGCGACCCGCTTGTAGTCGCGGCGGAAGAAGGCCGTGAAGTTCTGCGCCAGGTACTCCTTGTCGAACTCCGTCAGCGTGCCGATGATGCCGAAATCCAGCGAGATGTAGCGGCCGAAGGTGCCCGGCTCCAGGCTCACCTGGATATTGCCGGGGTGCATGTCGGCGTGGAAGAAGCCGTCGCGGAAGACCTGGGTGAAGAAGATGGTCACGCCGTCGCGCGCCAGCCGGGGGATGTCCACCCCCGCTTCGCGCAGGCGCGCGACCTGGCTGATGGGCACGCCCTTCATGCGCTCCATCACGATCACCTCGGGGTGGCAGAAGTCCCAGAACATCTCCGGGATCAGCACCAGGTTCAGCCCGGCCATGTTGCGCCGCAGCTGGGCGGCATTGGCCGCCTCGCGCACCAGGTCCAGCTCGTCGTGCAGGTACTTGTCGAACTCGGCCACGACCTCGCGCGGCTTCAGCCGCCGGCCGTCCACCGAGAGCGACTCCACCCAGCCGGCCATGGTGCGCATCAGGCTGATGTCGTTGTCGATCACCGGCAGCATGCCCGGGCGCAGCACCTTGACGGCGACCTCGCGCTCCTGGCCGTCACGCCCGCGCAGCGTGGCGAAGTGCACCTGCGCGATGGACGCGCTGGCCACCGGCGTGTGCTCGAAACTGGTGAACACCGCCTCCAGCGGGCGGCGGAAGGCGCGCTCGATGGTCTGCACCGCGATGGCCGGGTCGAAGGGGGGCACCCGGTCCTGCAGCAGCGCCAGTTCGTCGGCGATGTCGGGCGGCAGCAGGTCGCGCCGGGTGGACAGCACCTGGCCGAACTTCACGAAGATGGGGCCCAGGTGCTCCAGCGCCTGTCGCAGGCGCTGGCCGCGCGGCGCGCGCAGGTCGCGGCCCAGGGTGAGCACGCGGATGAAGCCGGCCAGCCAGGGGCGCCGCAGGCTGGAGAGCACGAGCTCGTCCAGGCCGAAGCGCAGCGCGACCCAGACGATGAAGAAGCCGCGGAAGTAGCGCCTCATGCGGCGGGCCCGGCCGCACCGGCGCCACGGCGCCCGGCGAAGTCGCGCAGGCCGGCCACGAGCCGGCGCACGCCCTCGGCCAGCGCATGCGCGGGCACGTCGCCCATCACGCGGGCGAGGTCGTCCTCCAGGTCCCAGCGCACGTTGTCGGCCAGCCAGTTCACCTCGGCCGCGAACTGCACGTCGCCCTCGATGCGCACCGGCGGCTTGTCGCCGCGCAGCGCCGCCTGCGCGAGCTGGAAGGGGGACTCCTCGATGACGGTGAGGCTGAGGTCCGCCGGCGTGGCCGTCTCGGAGAGCTCGAGCAGGCCGGCGGGCGTGGCCGCCAGCCGCATGAAGAAGTGGCGCCAGCGCGCCTCCAGCACCCGGCCGGCCTGGCGCGCCAGCCGCGCCTGCGCCTCGGGCTCCTGCATCAGCACATGGTTGACGAGCAGCACGATGCGGTGCTGCAGCTCGCTCACCATCCAGGGCGGCGGCTGCAGCCCGGCGGCCAGCTTGCCGAACACGTCGTCGAGGAAGGAAGTGGGGGACTCGGAGGCCATCCCCGGATTCTCGCTGAAAGAAGGGCGGCTACTGGAGCGCCTGGACACCGGCGACCAGCCAGCCGCTGGCGCCGTCCTTGGGCTTGGACATGTTCCAGACCTCGCGGAACGGGCTGGGCCCGGCCGACGGGTCCTCGCGCACCATGCCGGAGAACTCCACGCTGGCGAGGTACTCGCTGCCCAGGTCCTCGATGCCCAGCAGCTGGGCCTGCAGCATGTGCACCTCGGTGCGGCTGGGCTGCGCGCCGGGCTGGCGCTCCCGCTCAGCCAGCTGGGCCTTGATCTCGCCCAGCATGCCGTCGGTCATCATGGCGCGCAGCAGGCCGAGGTCCGCGCGGTCCCAGGCCTCCTGCAGCACCATGAAGTTCTGCTTCGCGTTGGCCACGAAGCCCTGCACGTCGAAGCCGGCGGGAATCGCCCAGCTGCCGCCGCCGGGCAGCGCGGCCCCGATCTGCGAGGCCGGCGCCGCGGGGACGCCAGGCTCGGCGGCCAGGCCGTGCTGCTCCCAGGGCCGGGCCGAGGCGTCGTTGCCGACCTTGTCGGGGCTGTACTGGCGGGGCAGCGCGGCCATCTCGGCCGGCAGGCCGGCCGGCTGCAGCGCGGCGCGGCGCGAGCGGGACAGCGCCGCGGCCAGGGCGACGCCCGCCGCCACCAGCAGCAGGACCATGAGCAGGCCGCCGAAGGCCGGGCCCAGGCCCAGGGCGTTGGCCAGCCAGGCCAGGCCCAGGCCGGCGGCCAGGCCGCCCAGCAGGCCGCCCCAGGGACGCCGCGGCGCGGGTGCCGGGGCCGTGGGCGACGGCGCGGCAGCGGGCGCGGCCTGCTGCTGCGCGGGCGCGGGCGCCACGGACGGGCGCGCGGCTTCGCGCTGGGTCACGTTGGACGACTGCCGGCCGATGGAGCCGCCCCCGCCCAGCCGCTTGGCCGCATGGCCCGTGGACGCGGCCAGGGCCAGCGCGAGCACCAGCAGCGGGAGCGTGCGCCGGATCAGCATTTGATGCCCACGTGCAGGGCCACCACGCCGCCGGTGAGGTTGTGGAAATCGACGTGGCCGAAGCCGCAGCCCTTCATCAGCGCCTTCAGCGCTTCCTGGTCGGGGTGCATGCGGATCGATTCGGCCAGGTAGCGGTAGCTCTCGGCGTCGCCGGCCACCCATTGGCCGAGCTTGGGCAGGATGTTGAAGGAGTACCAGTCGTAGGCGCGCGAGAGCGGCTGCGCCACCTTGGAGAACTCCAGCACCAGCAGCTTGCCGCGCGGGCGCAGCACCCGGGCCATCTCGCGCAGCGCGATCTCCTTGTGCGTCATGTTGCGCAGGCCGAAGGCCACGCTCACGATGTCGAAGCTCGCGTCCGGGAAGGGCAGCTTCTCGGCGTCGCACACCAGCGTGGGCAGCGCCAGGCCGGTGTCCAGCAGGCGGTCGCGGCCGGTGCGCAGCATGGCCTCGTTGATGTCGGTGTGCACCACGCGGCCGGTCGGCCCGACCTTCTTGGCGAACGCCATGGACAGATCGCCCGTGCCGCCGGCGATGTCCAGCACCTGCTGCCCGGGGCGCGGGTTCGCGACCATCAGGGTGTAGGCCTTCCACGCCCGGTGCAGCCCCATGGACATGAGGTCGTTCATCAGGTCGTAGCGCGGGGCCACGGAATCGAACACGCCGCGCACGCGGCTGGCCTTCTCCCGCTCGTCGACGGTCTGGAAGCCGAAATGCGTCTGGCTCATGCTGCCTTCGTCAGTGCCCGCAGGCATGGCCCGCGTTGGCGGGCATGGGTTGGTCGCGGTCGGCGCCCGCGGCGGCCAGGCGGCGCTCGTACTCGGCCCACAGCTGCGCCTCGTCGCGGCCCAGGCGGTACAGCAGTTCCCAGCTGAAGATGCCGCTGTCGTGGCCGTCCGAGAAACGCGGCTGCACAGCGTAGTTGCCCACCGGCGCCAGCGACTCGATGCCGACATCCCGCTTGCCGGTCTGCAGCACCTCCTGGCCGGGCCCGTGGCCCTGCACCTCGGCCGAGGGCGAATACACGCGCAGGAGTTCGAAGGGGATGCGGAAGGCGGCGCCATCGGAGAACGCCACCTCGAGCACGCGGGAGCGCCCATGCACCGTCAGCGCGACGGGCGTGGGCGAATCAGAAGCGAGGCCTGCCATGGGCAAATTCTAGCCAGCGGGCCGGCATGTGGCGTGGCTTTGTCGCTTGACCGCGAGCCCGACATAGAAACGACGGCCTCGCGGCGCCTGGAACGCGGGCCGAGGCTCAGGCCTGGACGCTGGCCAGGGCCGCGCGGATCGCGTCGTCGGCGGCGGCCAGGCGCGCCTGCAGGGCCTGCATCTGCGCGGGATCGTCCTCGCGCCGGGGCGGCGCCCAGATCGGCGCGGGAAAGCGGGAGTCCCAGTGCCAGCGCGCCACCACGTGCCAGTGCAGGTGCGGCACCATGTTGCCGAGCGCAGCCAGGTTGATCTTGTCGGGCGAGAGCACGTCGCGCACCGCCCGCTCGACACGGGCGACGGCGTCCATGCACAGCGCGCGGTCGGCGGCGTCCAGGTCGCTGAACTCGGCGACGTGGTCCTGCCAGACCACGCGCCAGAAGGCGGGGAAGCCGGGCTCCTCGGCCCGGATCACGCGGAAGCGGGCGGCCTGCACCACCGGCAGCCCGCCGGGCGCCTGGCACAGCGGACAGGCCGGATCGTGCACGGCAGCCCCGCTCAGACCAGCACGCGCTCGATGCCGCCGGCGTTGGCGGCACGCACGTACTCGGGCATCCATTCCTCGCCCAGGATCTGGCGCGCCATCTCGACCACGATGTAGTCGGCTTCCAGCAGGCCGTTCTGCAGGTCGTGGCTGTAGCGGTTCAGGCCCTGCAGGCAGCTCGGGCAGCTGGTCAGCATCTTGATGTTGTCCTGCGCGCCGACCACGCCAGCCGCACGCATCGCAGCCTCGTCCTTGCGGATCTCCTCTTCCTTGCGGAAGCGCACCTGCGTGGAGATGTCCGGCCGGGTGATGCCGAAGGTGCCCGACTCGCCGCAGCAGCGCTCGGACTTGCGCACGTTGGGACCGATCAGGGCCTTCACCGTCTTCATCGGGTCCTGCAGCTTCATGGGCGAGTGGCAGGGGTCGTGGAACATGTAGGCCTTGCCCGCCCCGTCCAGCGTGATGCCCTTCTCCAGCAGGAACTCGTGGATGTCCACGATGCGGCAGCCAGGGAAGATCTTCTCGAACTCGTAGCCCTGCAGCTGGTCGTAGCAGGTGCCGCAGGAGACCACCACCGTCTTGATGTCCAGGTAGTTCAGCGTGTTGGCCACGCGGTGGAACAGCACCCGGTTGTCGGTGATGATCTTCTCGGCCTTGTCGTACTGGCCCGAGCCGCGCTGCGGGTAGCCGCAGCACAGGTAGCCCGGCGGCAGCACGGTCTGCACGCCGGCATGCCAGAGCATGGCCTGCGTGGCCAGGCCGACCTGCGAGAACAGGCGCTCCGAGCCGCAGCCGGGGAAGTAGAACACCGCCTCCGACTCCGCCGTGGTGACCGACGGGTTGCGGATGATGGGGACGTAGTCCTTGTCCTCGATGTCCAGCAGTGCGCGCGCCGTCTTCTTGGGCAGGCCGCCCGGCAGCTTCTTGTTGATGAAGTGGATCACCTGCTCCTTGACCGGCGGCAGGCCGCCGCTGGTCGAGGGCGGGCGCGCCACCTGCGGCCGCGCGAAGCCGCGCAACAGGGTGTTGGCGAAGCGCTGCGCCTTGAAGCCCACGCCCACCATGGCGGCACGCACCGCCTTGATGGTCTCGGGCTGGGTGGCGTTGAGCATGAACATGGCCGCGGCGTTGGCGGGGCGGAAGCTCTTCTGCCCCATCTTGCGCAGCAGGTTGCGCATGTTCATGGAGACGTCGCCGAAGTCGATCTTCACCGGGCAGGGCGAGGCGCACTTGTGGCAGACCGTGCAGTGGTCCGACACGTCCTCGAACTCCTGCCAGTGCTTGACCGAGATGCCGCGCCGGGTCTGCTCCTCGTAGAGGAAGGCCTCGACCAGCAGCGAGGTCGCCAGGATCTTGTTGCGCGGGCTGTACAGCAGGTTCGCGCGCGGCACGTGGGTCGCGCACACCGGCTTGCACTTGCCGCAGCGCAGGCAGTCCTTGATGCTGTCGCTGATGGCGCCGATGTCGCTCTGCTGCATGATGAGCGACTCGTGGCCCATCAGCCCGAAGCTGGGGGTGTAGGCGTTGGTCAGGTCGGCGTGCATGCCGCCGTCGGCCGCCGGCCGGGCCACGCGCAGCAGCTTGCCGCGGTTGAAGCGGCCCTGCGGGTCCACCTTCTGCTTGTAGTCAGCGAAGGGCCGCAGTTCCTCGTCGGTGAGGAACTCCAGCTTGGTGATGCCGATGCCGTGCTCGCCCGAGATCACGCCGTCCAGCGAGCGGGCCAGCACCATGATGCGCTTTACCGCCTCGTGCGCGGTCTGCAGCATCTCGTAGTCGTCGCTGTTGACCGGGATGTTGGTGTGCACGTTGCCGTCGCCGGCGTGCATGTGCAGGGCCACCCAGACCCGGCCCTTGAGCACGCGCTGGTGGATGGCGCTGCACTCGGCCAGCACCGGCTCGAAGGCCGTGCCGGCGAAGATGTCCTGCAGGCGGGCGCGGATCTGCGTCTTCCAGCTCGCGCGCAGCGAATGGTCCTGCAGCTGCGGGAAGAGCGCGGCCACGCGGGCCAGCCAGTCCTGCCACTGCGCGCGCACCTCGCGCACCACGGCCAGGGCCTGCTGCACGCGGTCTTCCAGCAGCTCGGCGGAGGGAATCTCGCTGGCGTCGTCCTGGCGGCCCAGCGGCAGGTTGCCGCGCGCCAGGAAGGTCTCCAGCTCGTCGGCCAGGCGGATCTTGTTGGCCAGCGAGAGCTCGATGTTGATGCGCTCGATGCCGTCGGTGTACTCCGCCATGCGCGGCAGCGGGATCACCACGTCCTCGTTGATCTTGAAGGCGTTGGTGTGGCGGCTGATGGCGGCCGTGCGCTTGCGGTCCAGCCAGAACTTCTTGCGCGCCTCGGCGGACACGGCCACGAAGCCCTCGCCGCTGCGCGAGTTGGCGATGCGCACCACCTCGGAGGTGACGCGGGCGACCGCGTCGGCGTCGTCGCCGGAGATGTCGCCGATCAGCACCATCTTGGGCAGGCCGCCACGGCGCGACTTGGTGCTGTAGCCCACCGCCCGCAGGTAGCGGTCGTCCAGGTGCTCCAGGCCGGCCAGCAGCACGCCCGAGCGCTTCTGCTCGGCGAACATGAAGTCCTTGATCTCGACGATGCTGGGCACGGCGTCCCGCGCGTGGCCGAAGAACTCCATGCACACCGTGCGGGTGTGGGTGGGCATGCGGTGCACCACCCAGCGCGCGCTGGTGATCAGGCCGTCGCAGCCTTCCTTCTGGATGCCGGGCAGGCCCGACAGGAACTTGTCCGTCACGTCCTTGCCCAGGCCCTCCTTGCGGAAGGCGCGGCCCGGGATGGTGAGGGTCTCGCTGCGCAGCGGCGTGCGGCCGTCGGCGGCGAAGTACTTCAGCTCGAAGGTGGCGACCTCGGCGTCGTGGATCTTGCCCAGGTTGTGGTCCAGGCGGGTGACCTCCAGCCACTCGGCCTCGGGCGTCACCATGCGCCAGGACACCAGGTTGTCCAGCGCGGTGCCCCACAGCACGGCCTTCTTGCCGCCCGCATTCATGGCGACGTTGCCGCCGATGCAGGAGGCCTCGGCCGAGGTCGGGTCCACGGCGAAGACGAAACCGCCGCGCTCGGCGGCGTCGGCCACGCGCTGGGTCACCACGCCGGCTTCGGTCCAGATGGTGGGGCGCGGCTCGGCATGGCCGGGGATGCGGGTCATCTCGACCTCGGTCATCGCCTCCAGCTTCTCGGTGTTGATCACCGCGCTCTTCCAGTCCAGCGGGATTGCGCCACCGGTGTAGCCGGTGCCGCCCCCGCGCGGGATGATGGTCAGGCCCAGCTCGATGCAGGCCTTGACCAGCGCCGCCATCTCGGCCTCGCTGTCGGGCGTGAGCACCACGAAGGGGTATTCCACGCGCCAGTCGGTGGCGTCCGTGACGTGGGCCACGCGCGACAGGCCGTCGAACTTGATGTTGTCCTTGGCCGTGTGCCGCCCCAGGGCGCGCTGGGCCTGGCGGCGCAGGTCCGCCATCTGGCGGAAGCTGGCGTCGAAGGCGTCCACGGCCTGGCGGGCCGCGGCCAGCAGCTCGACGACCAGCGCATCGCGCGCCGGGTCGGCCTGCGGCGTGCGGCGCTTCTGCACCTCGGCCAGCCGGTGGTTCAGGGCCTCGACCAGCAGCTTGCGGCGGCCCGGGTTGTCCAGCAGGTCGTCCTGCAGGTAGGGGTTGCGCTGCACCACCCAGATGTCGCCCAGCACCTCGTACAGCATGCGGGCCGAGCGGCCGGTGCGGCGCTCCTCGCGCAACTGCCCCAGCACCTCCCACGCCCGGGACCCCAGCAGGCGGATCACGATCTCGCGGTCGGAGAACGAGGTGTAGTTGTAGGGGATCTCGCGCAGGCGCGGGGCGTCCGCGCCCAGCGCGGCCATGAGGTGGTTGATCGGGGTGGGGGCGTTCATGGGGAGCCGGTCATGTTACCGCAGCGCACCATGTTCCTGCCCCAGCGCCGGTGGAAACCCCCTTGCCACCGACGGGGCCGGTCCGTCAAATCCGCGTCACGGGGCCGTCCTAGGCTCAGGCGGCACGGCGCAGGTCGTGGCTGCATCCAACCGGAGTCCAAAATGAAACTAAAGATTGCATTTCTTGCCGCCTGCGCGGCCCTCGCCTCGGCCGCCCAGGCCCAGACCGAGATCCAGTGGTGGCATTCCATGACCGCCGTGAACAACGAGTGGGTCAACGACCTGGCCAAGGATTTCAACTCGCGCCAGAAGGAGTACAAGATCGTGCCCGTCTTCAAGGGCGGCTACGACGAGTCCATGACGGCGGCGGTCGCGGCCTTCCGGGCCGGACAGGCCCCCGCCATCCTGCAGGTGTTCGAGGTGGGCACGGCCACCATGATGGCCAGCAAGGGCGTGGTGGTGCCGGTGGGCAAGGTGATGGCCGACGCCGGCCGCAAGTTCGACCCCAAGGGCTACGTGCCCGCGGTGGCGAGCTACTACACCGCGCCCAACGGGCAGATGATGAGCCTGCCCTTCAACAGCTCGACCACGGTCTTCTACATCAACAAGGACGCCTTCGCCGCCGCCGGCCTGGACGCCAGCAAGCCGCCCACCACCTGGCCCGAGGTGGCCCTGGCCGCCGCCAAGCTCAAGGCCAGCGGCCACAAGTGCCCGCTGACCATCGCCTGGCAGGGCTGGACCCAGCTGGAGAGCTTCTCCACCTGGCACAACACCCTGCTGGCAACCAAGCGCAACGGCCTGGACGGCCTGGACGCCCGGCTGGTCGTGAACTCGCCGCTGCACGTGCGCCACATCGAGAACCTGGCCAACATGGCCAAGCAGGGCCTGTTCGTCTACAAGGGCCGCGCCAACATCCCCGAGGCCAGCTTCGTCTCGGGCGAGTGCGCCATGATCACGACCTCCTCCGGCTTCTACGGCAACGTGGCCAAGAACGCCAAGTTCAAGTTCGCGGTCGCCACCCTGCCCTATTACCCCGACGTGCCCGGCGCGCCGCAGAACACCGTCATCGGCGGCGCCAGCCTGTGGGTGATGGCCGGCCGCAAGCCCGAGGAGTACAAGGGCGTGGCCGCCTTCTTCGACTACCTGTCCGACCCGCAGGTGCAGTCGGCCAGCCACAAGCGCACCGGCTACCTGCCGATCACCATGGCGGCCTTCAAGGCGACCGAGGATTCCGGCTTCTACAAGCAGAACCCCGGCACCGACACGGCGGTGAACCAGATGATCCGCAAGACCACCGACAAGTCGCGCGGCATCCGACTGGGCAACTACGTGCAGATCCGCGCGGTGGAGGACGAGGAGCTGGAGCAGGTCTGGGCCGGCAAGAAGTCGGCCAAGGAAGCGCTGGACAGCATCGTCAAGCGCGGCAACGAACTGCTCGAGCGCTTCCAGCGCGCGAACAAGTCCTGATGCGGGCGGCCGGGGCCGCGGCCTGAGAATAGTGGCCCATGGAAAAGCGGGTCCACTTCAAGTCGTCATGGCTGCCCTGGGTGCTGCTCGCGCCCCAGCTGGTTGTCATCGCGGTGTTCTTCTTCTGGCCGGCCGGCCAGGCGCTGCTGCAATCGCTGCAGCAGCAGGACGCCTTCGGCACCTCGGTGCAGTGGGTGGGCCTGCAGAACTTCCGCGACCTGTTCCATGACCAGAGCTACCTGGGCTCGTTCCAGGTCACGGCCAAGTTCTCCCTGCTGGTGGCCTTCTTCGGCATCGCGCTGTCCCTGGTGCTGGCGGTGTTCGCCGACCGCGTGGGGCGCGGCGCGCTGGCCTACCGAACCCTGCTGATCTGGCCCTATGCGGTGGCCCCGGCGGTGGCCGGCGTGGTGTGGCTGTTCATGTTCGCGCCCAGCATCGGCATCGTCTCGTACGCGCTGCGCGAGGCCGGCATGAACTGGGACCCGCTGCTCAACAGCGACCACGCCATGGCCCTGATCGTGATGGCGGCGGTGTGGAAGCAGTTCTCCTACAACTTCCTGTTCTTCGTCGCCGGGCTGCAAAGCATCCCGAAATCGCTGATCGAGGCCGCGGCCATCGACGGCGCGGGCCCCTGGCGGCGCTTCTGGACCATCCAGTTCCCGCTGCTGTCGCCCACCACCTTCTTCCTTCTGGTGATCAACATCGTCTATGCCTTCTTCGACACCTTCGCCATCGTCGATGCGGCGACCAAGGGCGGCCCCGGCAAGGACACGGCCATCCTGGTCTACAAGGTCTACTTCGACGGCTTCAAGGCCATGGACCTGGGCGGCTCGGCCGCGCAGTCGGTGGTGCTCATGGCCATCGTGGTGGGGCTGACGGTGTTCCAGTTCCGGTTCGTGGAGAAGCGGGTGAAGTACTGATGGTCGAGCGCAACCGCTTCCTGGACCTGCTCGCCCACGCCGTGCTGCTGCTGGGCGTGGCCGTGGTCGCCTTCCCCTTGTGGATCACCTTCGTCGCCTCCACCCACACCGTGCAGGAGGTGGTGCAGTCGCCCATGCCGCTGTGGCCCGGCAGCCACCTGCTGGAGAACTACCACGCCGCCCTGTTCGGCGAAGGCAGCGGCGGCGGCTCGCACGCGCCGGTGGGCCGCATGATGTGGGTCAGCCTGGTGACCGCCCTGGCGATCAGCATCGGCAAGATCGCGATCTCGCTGCTCTCGGCCTTCGCCATCGTGTGGTTCCGCTTCCCGTTGCGCATGACGGTGTTCTGGGCGATCTTTGTCACGCTGATGCTGCCGGTGGAGGTGCGCATCGGGCCGACCTACCAGGTGGTGTCGGACCTGGGCATGCTCAACTCCTACGCCGGCCTGGCGGTGCCGCTCATCGCCTCGGCCACGGCCACCTTCCTGTACCGGCAGTTCTTCCTCACCGTGCCGGACGAACTGGCCGAGGCGGCGCGCATGGACGGCGCCGGCCCCATGCGCTTCTTCAAGGACGTGCTGCTGCCCCTGTCGGCCACCAGCACGGCCGCGCTCTTCGTCATCCAGTTCATCTACGGCTGGAACCAGTACCTGTGGCCCCTGCTGGTGACCACCGAGGAGCGCATGTACCCAGTGGTGATCGGCATCAAGCAGATGATCTCGGGCGGCGATGCGCAGACCGAATGGAACACCGTGATGGCCACCGCCATCCTGGCCATGCTGCCGCCGGCGGCCGTGGTCATCCTCATGCAGAAATGGTTCGTCAAGGGCCTGGTGGATTCGGAAAAATAAGATGGCAGCGATCTCGCTACGCAAGGTGGTCAAGCGCTACGGGCGCGGCGCGCAGGCGCTGCAGGTGATCCACGGCGTGGACGCGGAAGTCGGCGACGGCGAGTTCGTCGTCATCGTCGGCCCCTCGGGCTGCGGCAAGTCCACCCTGCTGCGCATGGTGGCGGGCCTGGAGGAGATCTCCGGCGGCGAGATCGCCATCGGCGGCCGCGTGGTGAACGACCTGGAGCCCGCCGACCGCGACATCGCCATGGTGTTCCAGAACTACGCGCTCTACCCGCACATGAGCGTGTTCGACAACATGGCCTATGGCCTGAAGATCCGCAAGATGCCGCCGGCGCAGATCCGCGAGCGGGTGGACAAGGCCGCCGCGATCCTGGAGCTGGGCCACCTGCTGCAACGCACGCCGCGCCAGCTCTCGGGCGGCCAGCGCCAGCGCGTGGCCATGGGCCGCGCCATCGTGCGCGAGCCGCAGGTCTTCCTGTTCGACGAGCCGCTCTCCAACCTGGACGCGAAGCTGCGCGCGCAGACGCGGCTGGAGATCCAGAAGTTGCACCGCGAGCTGGGCATCACCTCGCTCTTCGTCACGCACGACCAGGTCGAGGCGATGACGCTGGCGCAGCGCATGCTGGTGATGAATGCGGGCCACATGGAGCAGTTCGGCACGCCCGAGGAGGTGTACCACCGGCCGGCCTCCACCTTCGTCGCGAGCTTCATCGGCTCGCCGCCCATGAACCTGCTCAAGGCGGCGCCGGGCGGGCGCGAGGGTTTCATCCTGGGCATACGGCCCGAGCACCTGGACATCGTCGACCAGGGCTGGGAGGCCACCGTGGACACCGTGGAGCTGCTGGGCGCCGAGCGCCTGGTCTACGCCACGGTGGGCGGCGAGCCCGTCATCGTGCGCACCGAGGAGCACGCCACCCCGCCCGCGCCCGGCGCCCGCATCCGCCTGCGGCCGCGGCCCGACCGCGTGCACTGGTTCGACGCCGGCAGCGGCAAGCGGGTGCAGGCATGAGCGCCGCCCCTTCCCCCTGGCCCTACCCGCGCTGGATCGCGCACCGCGGGGCCGGCAAGCTCGCGCCCGAGAACACGCTCGCCGCCTTCCGCCTGGGCGCCGCGCAGGGCTTCCGCATGGCCGAGTGCGACGTGAAGCTGGCGGCCGACGGCCTGCCCTTCCTGCTGCACGACGCCACGCTGGACCGCACCACCAACGCGGTCACTCAGTTCGGCCCGGCCGCCAGCCGCGTGGCTGGCGAGCACCCCTGGGCCGAACTGGCGACGCTGGACGCCGGCAGCTGGCACTCCCGCGCGTATGCGGGCGAGCCCCTGCCCACGCTGGAGGGCATCGCCCGCCACTGCCTCGCCAACGGGCTGCTGCTGAACATCGAGATCAAGCCCACGCCCGGCACCGAGCGCTTCACCGGCGAGGTGGTGGCCCGGCATGCGGCGCGGCTGTGGAACGACGCCCCCGTGCCGCCGCTGCTGAGCTCCTTCAAGCCCGAGGCGCTGGAAGGCGCGCGCGCCTCGGCCGGACACCTGCCGCGCGGCCTGCTGCTGGACAGCCTGCACGGCGGCTGGTGTGCGCAGGCGCTGGGCCTGGGCTGCGTG
Source organism: Ramlibacter aquaticus (assembly GCF_015159745.1). Taxonomy (GTDB): domain Bacteria; phylum Pseudomonadota; class Gammaproteobacteria; order Burkholderiales; family Burkholderiaceae_C; genus Ramlibacter; species Ramlibacter aquaticus. The sequence continues at coordinate 19,503 of NZ_JADDOJ010000007.1, forward strand.
GCGGTGGTGCTGAACCACACGCTGTGGTCCCTGGAGACGGTGCGCGAGGCGAAGGACGCCGGGCTGCGCTGCCTGGCCTACACGGTCAACGACGAATGGGCCGCGCAGCGGTTGCTGGCCCTCGGGCTGGACGGCATCATCACCGACCGGGTGGACCTCTTCTCGCCCGGCTGAGCCGGTGCGGCCCGGCCTGCAGGGCCCGGGCCACGGACGGCCCGCCCCGCGCCACCGTGCGCGAACTCAGCGCAGGTCGCCCGCCAGCGAGGCCAGGGTCTCGGCCGGGATGTGCACGTGGGCCGGGTAGTTGCGGTGGTCGCAGCCCAGCTTCACGCCGGCGCCGGCCTTGATGGCGGCCATGGCGGCCGGGCTGAACTCGAAGCGCAGGAAGTGCACCGCCGAGGTCTTCTCGTCGTTCTCGCGGTCCAGGTCCTCGTCGGCGATGGCGTACACCCGCTCGCGCCCCTCCACCTCCACGAACATGCGGTCCTCGACGCCGATCAGCCGCGCCAGCTCGCGCCGGCGTTCGTTGATGTCGGGGTACTCGATGAGCAGGGTGGCCTTCCAGTTGGTCCCGTCGGGCACCAGGGGGGTGTAGGCCTCGATCTCGGCCAGGATGCCCTCCTCCTCGAAGATGCGCTCGATGCGCAGCATCTCCTGGATCTGGTAGCGGATGGTGGTCTCGCTCTCGAACTGCAGCGTGATGTGCTCGCCCAGGGCGACGCTGCGCAGCTTGCGGTGGGCGATGACGTTGATCTTGTTGGCCTTGCGCCACTTGGCGTAGGCCTCCAGGCTCATGAGGCTGTCGGGGGTGATGTTTCCGGTGAGGTGCATGGTGCTGTCACTCGAGGCCGTAGGCCATGCGAACAAGCGTGATGGGATGTCGGAGCTCTGGGCTGCCCAGCGAGTTCCGCTCGAAGCCCTGGGCGATGTGGTGCCCGCCCAGCGGGCAGTCCGAACTGATGAAGTCGGGCGCGCCGCCGCCCGGGTGCTCGGCCATCTTCTTGAACAGCGGCTTGCCGATCTTCATGGCCTGGTCGTGGAAGCGCTTCTTGACGCCGAAGGTGCCGGCATGGCCGGAGCAGCGCTCGTTGGTCTGCACCGAGGTGCCTGGCACCATCTTGAGCATCTCCTCGGTCTTCTTGCCGATGTTCTGCACGCGCGAGTGGCAGGGCACCTGGTAGCTGACCTTGCCCAGCGGCTGGCTGAACTCGACCTTGAGCAGGCCGTCGCGCTTGCGCGCCATCAGGTACTCGAAGGGGTCCCATAGGGCCTCCTTGACGCGCTGCACCTGCGCGTCTTCGGGGTACATCAGCGGGATCTCCTGCTTGAACATCAGCGTGCAGCTGGGCACCGCCGACAGGATCGCGTAGCCCTGGTCGGCGTACCGCGCCAGCACCGGGATGTTGGCCCGCTTGGAGGCGTCCACGGCATCCAGGTCGCCCAGCTCCAGCTTGGGCATGCCGCAGCACTTCTCCTTGTCGACCAGCACGTAGGGGATCTCGTTGTGCTGCAGCACCTTGAGCAGGTCCAGGCCGATCCCGGGCTCGTTGTAGTTGACGTAGCAGGTGGAGAAGATCGCCACCTTGCCGGGCGTCTTCTCGCCGTCGCGCACCGGGAATTCCTGCGACGACGGCGCCGCGGAGCGAAAGCGGCGCGTGGCCAGGGCGGGCAGCCAGGCGCGCTGGTCCACGCCGGCCAGGCTCTCCAGGGCCTCGCGCGCCACCTTCGTCTGGTTGATCGCGTTCACGGCCTGGACGACGATGGGAATGCCCGCGAACTGCCCGTGCACGTCGGTGGAGGCCAGGAATTTCTCGCCCGCGCCGACCTCGCCCTTCTTGAACTTGATGGCCTTGGCGCGCAGCATGGTGTGCGGGAAATCCAGGTTCCACTCGTGCGGCGGCACGTAGGGGCACTTGGTCATGTAGCAGAGGTCGCACAGGTAGCACTGGTCGACCACCTTCCACAGGTCCTGCTTCTGCACACCGTCCATCTCGCCCGTGGCGCCCTCGTCGACCAGGTCGAACAGGGTCGGGAAGGCGCCGCACAGGCTGACGCAGCGCCGGCAGCCATGGCAGATGTCGAAGATGCGCTCCATCTCCTTGAAGGTGGCCTCCTCGTCGTAGTACGAGGGGTTCCGCCAGTCGATGGGGTGCCGGGTGGGGGCTTCGAGACTGCCTTCTCTTGCGGCCATGTGTGTGTTCTCGCGAGGGACGGGGATCGCTGCGCGCTGCGCCTTCTCTTCTCTCCAGGGCGCATCTTTGCGCATCACGGATGACCCCGGTGATGCAGGGGGCCATTCGTCATGCGTGCCGGGCCCGGCACGCGCCCGGCGCCCCGCGCCACGGGCAGGGCCCGGGCGCGGGGGCGGGCGGCTCAGTCGGCCAGCTCGTTCAGGGCCTTCTGGTAGCGGTTGGCGTGCGAGCGCTCGGCCTTGGCCAGGGTCTCGAACCAGTCCGCGATCTCGTCGAAGCCCTCGTCGCGGGCGGTCTTGGCCATGCCCGGGTACATGTCGGTGTACTCGTGGGTCTCGCCGGCGACGGCGGCCTTGAGGTTGTCGCGGGTGCTGCCGATCGGCAGGCCGGTGGCCGGGTCACCGCACTGCTCCAGCCACTCGAGGTGGCCGTGGGCGTGGCCGGTCTCGCCTTCCGCGGTGGAGCGGAACAGCGCGGCCACGTCGTTCTGGCCCTCGACGTCCGCCTTGTTTGCGAAATACAGGTAGCGCCGGTTGGCCTGCGACTCGCCCGCGAAGGCGGCCTTCAGGTTCTCTTCCGTCTTGGAGCCTTTGAGTGCTGCCATGGGATTCTCCTGGGGTGGGTTGATGAAAACCGATCTGTGTCCCGCCGTGCGGGTCCACAAGACCGGGCTAGGGTAGCCCTGTGGCGCGACCCCGTCCAATTGCCGGGGTTTATGCCCCCGATCGCTTTTGGCTATTCCGTCGATAGCAGGGATAGTACGTAGTCCGCGGCCGGGCGACGGCCGCTGCAGCCGTTACGATACAGTAAACGGATTACGGATAGTTGAATCCAGGAGATCGCCATGGCCGCCCTCCCGCAGGACGCCGCGCTGCCCGCGCCGCCCCCCATCCAGCAGCTGCACCACTACGCCTACCGGGCCCGCGATGCCGAGGAGACCCGGCACTTCTACGAGGACATCCTGGGCCTGCCGCTCTACCACATCATCCAGAGCGACCACGTGCCCAGCACGGGCGAGTACTGCCCCTACACCCACTTCTTCTTCCGCCTGCAGGACGGCTCCTTCATCGCCTTCTTCGACCTGGGCGACGACGTGGCGGCCGAGCCCTCGCCCAACACGCCCCGCTGGGTCAACCACATCGCCTTCCGCGTGGAGTCCATGGACGCCCTGAAGGCCATGAAGGCGCGCCTGGAAGCGCACGGGGTCGAGGTGCTGGGCATCACGGACCACCACATCTTCCACAGCATCTATTTCTTCGACCCCAACGGCATCCGGCTGGAGCTGAGCGCCCAGCTCGCCGACGAGTTCCAGATGCTGCAGGAAAGCCGCACCGCGCATGCCCGGCTGGACGCCTGGACCGCGCGCAAGGCGCAGTGGCGGCGCGAGCGCGCCGAGGGCAGGTCCACCGCGCCGCTGAAGCCCCAGCAGAACGACCGGCCCGAATTCAACAAGCCCTGACGACATGGACGCCGCCTACGACAAGACCGCCTTCACCAACGGCTACGAGTTCGCCCAGGGCAACGGCTACCAGCTGCCCGAATACCCCTTCGTGCCGCCGCCCGAACTGGGCAGCGGTGAGCCCGGCCGGCACGCCATCGTCATCGTGGGTGGCGGCATCACGGGCCTGACGCTGGCGGCCTGCCTGGCCCGGCTGGGCGTGGCGGCCGTGCTGCTGGACGAGGACAACACCGTGGGCGTCAAGGGCGCCTCCTCGCGCGGCATCTGCTACACGCAGCGCTCGCTGGAGATCTTCGACCGCCTGGGCATCTACGAGCGCATCGCGGCCAAGGGCATCCAGTGGAGCGTGGGCCGCACCTTCGCGGGCGCCGACGAGGTCTACGCCTTCGACCTGCGCCAGCAGCCGGGCTACAAGCTCTCCTGCCAGCCGCCCTTCATCAACATCCAGCAGTTCTACATCGAGGCCTTCCTGGTCGACCGCATCCGCGCGCTGGGCCATGTGGACCTGCGCTGGTGCAGCCGGGTGAAGGACTTCGCCCAGGACGAGGCCGGCGCCCGCCTCACCGTCGGCACGCCCGCGGGCGACTACCTGCTGCACGCGCAGCACGTGGTGGACTGCACCGGCTCGCACAGCCCCTTCCGCCGGTGGGTGAACGCCTCCGTCACGGCGAAGAAGGGCGACGACCGCTGGTGCATCGCCGACGTGCGCTTCACCAAGCACCCGCCGGTGGAGCGCCACACCTGGATCGAGGCGCCCTTCAACGAGAACCGCGCCGTCTGGCAGCACCTGATGGGCGACCAGGTCTGGCGCATCGACTACCAGATGGCCCCCGACGCCGACCCGAAGGAGGTCAGCCGCGAGGCGGTGGTGCGCGAGCGCCTGGCGCGGCAGTTCGGCGCCGACTGCGAGGTCGAGATCGTCTGGGTGGGGCCCTATGCCTACCGCAGCGAGTGCATCGACCAGATGCGGCACGGCCGTGTCTTCTTCATGGGCGACGCCGCCAAGGTGGTGAGCCCCTTCGGCGCGCGCGGCGGCAACACCGGCATCGCCGACGCCGAGAACCTGGCCTGGAAGCTGGCCCTGGTGGAACGCGGGCGGGCCTCCCCGGCCCTGCTGGACAGCTACCACGCCGAACGCCACGAGGCCGCGCGCCAGAACGTGATGGTGACCAACCGCACGGCCCGCTTCCTGCGCCCGCAGCCGGGGGTGGAGAAGCTGTTCCGCGACGCCGCGATCAGCCTCGCGCGCCAGCACCCCTTCGCCCGCCAGCTGGTCAACACCGGCCGCATGGCGGTGGCCAACACCTACACCGCCTCGCCGGCCTGCGGGCCGGGCGGCGGCCAGCCGGTGCAGAACGTGGAATTCCGCTGGGCGGACGGCTCGCCCGGCACCCTGAACGAGCTGCTGGCCTGGAGCGGCGACGATTTCCTGCTGCTGGTCTTCGGCGGCGCCAGTCCGGCCGCAGCGGCCCGGCTGCGGGCCCTGGCCGCCAGCGCGCCCGTGCGCTGCGTGCAGGTGCTGGGGGCGGACGAACGGCCCGTGGCGCGCGAGTTCGTGCGCGACCCGCAGGGCCAGCTGCAGGGCGCCTGCCATGTGTTCGGCCATGCCTGGGCGCTGCTGCGCCCGGATGCGTACCTTGCCGCCAGCGGCACCCACGTGGATGCGACGCTGGTGGACGCGATGGCCCGCGCCCTGGCGGCGCTGGAGAAGGAGACGGCATGAAGACCCAGCCCAACTTCCAGGACGCGGACGGCTTCTACGAACAGCTGCTGGACGCCCACACCGGGCTGTCCGAGGCCGAGTCGCAGCTGCTGAACGCCCGGTTGGTGCTGCTGCTGGCCAACCAGGTGGGCGACGCCCGGCTGCTGGCCGAGTGCATCGCCGCGGCCCGGGACCTGCCCGGCCGCTGAGGGGCACCCGCCAGGGGTGGGGCCGGCGCAGGGCCGGGCCGATAAAATCAGCGGTTTAGGGCGCCGCCCACCTGGCGCTGCATTCCCCTGCCTTCCCCACCCATGACCGACACCACCGCCCAACCCGGCCTGAACAGCCTTGCCAAGTCCTTCGAGCCCGCGGCCATCGAGGCGCGCTGGGGGCCGCTGTGGGAGCAGAAGGGCTATGCCCGCGCCGGCTGGCGCGGCACCGGCCAGCCCAAGGCCGGCGAGCCCGCCTTCGCCATCCAGCTGCCGCCGCCCAACGTGACCGGCACGCTGCACATGGGCCACGCCTTCAACCAGACCATCATGGACAGCCTGGCCCGCTACCACCGGATGCGCGGCTTCAACACCCTGTGGGTGCCGGGCACGGACCACGCGGGCATCGCCACGCAGATCGTGGTGGAGCGCCAGTTGCAGGAGCAGAAGCTCTCGCGCCACGACCTGGGCCGCAAGAACTTCGTCGCCAAGGTCTGGGAGTGGAAGGAGAAATCCGGCAACACCATCACCTCGCAGATGCGCCGCATGGGCGACAGCGTGGACTGGTCCATGGAGTACTTCACCATGGACGACAAGTTGTCGAACGTGGTGACCGAGACCTTCGTGCGCCTGTACGAGCAGGGCCTGATCTACCGCGGCAAGCGCTTGGTCAACTGGGACCCGGAACTCAAGTCCGCCGTGAGCGACCTGGAGGTGGAGAGCGAGGAGGAGGACGGATTCCTCTGGCATATCCGCTACCCGCTCAGCGATGGCTCCGGCAGCCTCACCGTGGCCACCACCCGCCCCGAGACCATGCTGGGCGACGTGGCGGTGATGGTGCACCCCGAGGACGAGCGCTACACGGCGCTCATCGGCAAGACGGTGACCCTGCCGCTGGTGGGCCGCGAGATCCCGGTCATCGCCGACGCCTACGTGGACCGCGCCTTCGGCACCGGCGTGGTCAAGGTCACGCCCGCCCATGACGCCAACGACTACGCGGTCGGCCAGCGCCACGGCCTGCCGATGATCGGCGTGCTGACCCTGGACGCGAAGATCAACGAGAACGCGCCGTCCCAGTACCAGGGCCTGGACCGTTTCAAGGCCCGCAAGGCCGTGGTCGGCGACCTGGAGGCCGGCGGCTTCCTGGTCGAGACCAAGAAGCACAAGCTGATGGTGCCGCGCTGCGCCCGCACCGGCCAGGTGGTGGAGCCCATGCTCACCGACCAATGGTTCGTGGCCGTGTCCAAGGTGAGCGACAAGGACCCCACCGGCAAGTCCATCGCGCAGAAGGCCATCGATGCCGTGGCCTCCGGCGAGGTGCGCTTCGTGCCCGAGAACTGGGTCAACACCTACAACCAGTGGATGAACAACATCCAGGACTGGTGCATCTCGCGCCAGCTCTGGTGGGGCCACCAGATCCCGGCCTGGTACGACGAGGCGGGCAACATCTACGTGGCGCGCAGCGAGGCCGAGGCCCAGGCCCAGGCGCCGGGCCGGGTGCTGCGCCGCGACGAGGACGTGCTGGACACCTGGTATTCCTCGGCGCTGGTGCCCTTCTCCACGCTGGGCTGGCCCGAGCACACGGCCGACTTCGACCTGTACCTGCCCTCCTCCACCCTGGTGACGGGCTACGAGATCATCTTCTTCTGGGTCGCCCGGATGATCATGATGACGACGCACTTCACCGGCCGCGTGCCCTTCCGGGATGTCTACATCCACGGCATGGTGCGCGACAGCGAAGGCAAGAAGATGTCCAAGTCCGAGGGCAACGTGGTGGACCCGGTGGACCTGATCCAGGGCGCCGACCTGGACACGCTGGTGCACAAGTCCACCGTGGGCCTGCGCAAGCCCGAGACCGCGCCCAAGGTGGCGGCCCGCGTGAAGAAGGAGTTCCCGCAGGGCATGCCGGCCTACGGCGCCGACGCGCTGCGCTTCACCATGGCCAGCTACGCCAGCCTGGGCCGCAACATCAACTTCGACACCAAGCGTTGCGAGGGCTATCGCAACTTCTGCAACAAGCTCTGGAACGCCTCGCGCTTCGTGCTGATGAACTGCGAGGGCCAGGACCTGGCCGAAGCGGGCGCCGCGCTCACGCAGGCCGACCGCTGGATCGTCTCGCGCCTGCAGCGCGCCGAGGCCGAGGTGGCCAAGGGCTTCGCCGAGTACCGCCTGGACAACGTGGCCAGCGCGATCTACCAGTTCGTCTGGGACGAGTTCTGCGACTGGTACCTGGAGATCGCCAAGGTGCAGGTGCAGACCGGCGACGCGGCGCAGCAGCGCGGCACCCGCCGCACGCTGATGCGCGTGCTGGAGGCCATCCTGCGCCTGGCGCACCCGGTGATCCCCTTCATCACCGAGGAGCTGTGGCAGGTGGTCGCGCCCATCGCCGGCAAGACGGGCGAGACCATCAGCACGGCGCCCTACCCCGAAACCAACGCCCAGGCGGTGGACCCCGGGGCCGAGGCCTGGATGGCGCGCCTGAAGTCGGTGGTGGACGCCTGCCGCAACCTGCGCGGCGAGATGGCGGTGTCGCCCTCCACGCGCCTGCCGGCCTACGTGCATGCCGAAGCGCCCGCCGCGGCCGAGTTCATGCGCGAGATCGCGCCGGTGCTGCAGGCCCTGGCCAAGCTCAGCGAGGTGAAGGTGTTCGCCAGCGAGGCCGAATGGTCCCAGGCGGCGCAGGCCGCGCCCGTGGCCGTGGCCGCCGACGCCCGGCTGTGCCTGTTCATGGAGATCGACGTGGCGGCCGAGAAGGCCCGCCTCGGCAAGGAAGCCGACCGGCTGCGCGGCGAAGTGGCCAAGGCCCAGGGCAAGCTGGCCAACGAGGCTTTCGTGGCCAAGGCGCCCCCCGCCGTGATCGCGCAGGAGCGCGAGCGCATCGCGGGCTTCACGGCCACGCTGGCGCGCATCGAGTCACAGCTGCAGCGCCTGGGCTGACCGCTGGCGGGCCGGCCCTGCGTCCGCCCTCAGCGGGACAGGCCGGCGCGCTGGCTGTCGAAGAAGTCCGCCGTCTCCTCGACGCCCGAGACGTCGAAGGCGCCGGCGCCCAGCGCCAGGGTGTCGTGCAGGCGGTGCGCCACGTACCAGCTCGCGCGCTGCCGTGCTTCGCGCGTGTGCGAGCCCAGGCGCGGCGTGAGCACCAGGTTGCGCAGCTCGTGCAGGGGCGTGCCGCGGGCGGCGAAGCCGGCATCGGCGCCGTCCAGCATGCAGGCCTCGATGCGGCCGTCGGTCAGGGCCGCCGCCAGGGCCTGCGCATCGAACAGCTCGGAGCGGCTGATGCCCACCCACAGCTGGCCCGGCCGGCAATGGGCCAGCACGCGGTCGTTGAAGAAGCCCTGGTAGCGCGAGGCGTACATGACCTGCAGCGACACCGCGTCCGCCTGGGCCAGCACCTCGGGCAGCGACAGCGGCTGGATGCCCAGGCTCTGCCAGAGCGGGGCGTTGCGGTGCACCGCCGGGTCGTAGCCCACCAGCTTCACGCCCAGGCTGCCCAGCATCAGGGCCAGCGCATGGGCCGCCGGCGCCAGCCCGACGATGCCCACGGTGCTGCCGTGCAGCTCACGCCCGAGCCGGGGTTCGGCGTGGCGGTCGCCGGCCAGGGCCGCCGCTATGCCGCGGCGGTACAGCAGCAGCAGGCCGGTGAGCAGGTATTCGGCATTGGAGCGCACGTTGGCGCTGCCGGCCTGGATCACGCGCACGCCGCGGTCGCGGCAGGCTTCCAGGTCGGTGTTGTCGGTGCCCGCGTGCAGGCGGGCCACGGCCCGCAGCACCGGCGCGAAATCGAGCAGGTCGCGGGTCACCACCACCTTGCGCGGCAGCACCAGGGCCTGGGCGTTGTACAAGGCCTTGCGCAGCGCGCTCAGGTCGGCCGCGAGCTCGGGCCGGCACTCCACGTTGTGACGCGCCCCAAGCCATTCCTGCGCTTCGGGCAGCAGCCGTTCCACCAGTAATATGTTCACGCGGTTGCGTCCTTGTCTTACAGGAACGGCTGAACTTCAACCAGATACTGGCAAGCCAACTGCTCGAAAAACGGGCAGACTTTAGCGAGAAACACCACAGCAGTCCATGAAGAAAGTCACAGAACTCCGGAAGGCCGTCTTCCCTGTCGCCGGCCTGGGGACGCGTTTCCTGCCCGCCACCAAGGCGCAGCCCAAGGAAATGCTCCCCATCGTCGACAAGCCCCTGATCCAGTACGCGGTCGAGGAGGCCTACGACGCCGGCATCCGCCACATGATCTTCGTCACGGGCCGCAATAAGCGTGCCATCGAGGACCACTTCGACACCGCCTACGAGCTGGAGCACGAGCTGGAGGCGGCGCACAAGGACGAACTGCTGAACCTGGTCCGCTCGCTGGCGCCCGAGGACATGTTCTGTTCCTTCGTGCGGCAGCCGCGCTCCCTGGGCCTGGGCCACGCGGTGCTGTGCGCGCAGCCGCTGGTGGGCGACGAGCCCTTCGCGGTGCTGCTGGCTGACGACCTGATGCAGGGCGAGGACGGCGGGCCCAACGTGCTGACACAAATGGTCAACGTTTTCCGCGACTGTGGGACATCTTTGCTCGCCGTGCAGGAGGTGCCCGCCGAGCACGTCAAGCGCTACGGCATCGTCGCCGGCCAGCCCGCGGGCGAGCGCCTGCTCAAGGTGGACCGCATGGTGGAAAAGCCGTCGCCGGCCGAGGCGCCCTCGCGCATGGGCGTGGCGGGACGCTACATCCTGACGCCGGGCGTGTTCGAGCAGATCCGCAACAACCCCCGTGGCGCCGGCGGCGAGATCCAGCTCACGGACGGCATCGCCAAGCTGATTCCCACCGAGGGCGTGCACGCCTACCACTACCGCGGCCGCCGCTACGACTGCGGCAGCAAGGCCGGCTTCCTGGAGGCGACCGTCGATTTCGCGCTGCGCCACCCGGAAGTGGCCGCGGAGTTCCGCAACCACCTGCGGGCGCTGGACCTGGGCTGATCCCCGGCGGCGGCGGCGCCGGCCAGGCGGGCCGGGCCGACTTCAGCGCCGCTTGAGCACGTGGACGAATTCCTCGCCCACGGTCTGCTGCTCCACCAGCTCGTTGCCCGTCTGCTTGCAGAAGGCCTGGAAGTCGCGCAGCGAGCCCGGGTCCGTGGCGACCACGCGCAGCAGCTGGCCGGACTGCATGTCCGACAGCGCCTTCTTGGCCTTGAGGATGGGCAGCGGGCAGTTCAGCCCGCGGGTGTCGATGTCCTTGTCGATGTTCATGTGGTGTGCGTGGGGTCAGAGGCGCTGGGCCATGTCCATGAAGCGGGGCTCGTGGCCGCGGCTCTTGAGGAAGTCGGCCAGCGCGTAGCCGGTGCCGGCCGGCCAGCACAACACGTCCTCGGGGGCATACAGCTTGTACTCGGCCAGCTCGGGCGACAGCCGGACCTCGCCCTCGCAGACCGCGTGGTAGGCGATGATGACCTGGTTCATGCGCATGAACTCGTAGGCCCCGACCAGCGTGAGCGGCCCGGCGTCCAGGTTGGTTTCTTCCTTGATCTCGCGGGCGATGCCCTCCTGCGGGGACTCGCCGGCCTCCATGAAGCCCGTGATCAGCGCGAAGCGGCGCCCCGGCCAGGCGGCGTTGCGGGCGAGCAGGATCTGCCCCTGGTACTCGACGATGCCCGCCAGCACGGGCGTGGGGTTGTTCCAGTGCGTCCAGCCGCAGGACGCGCAGCGCAGGCGCTCCTTGTGGCCGCCATCCTCCAGCTGCGCGATGGGCTGCAGCGGGTAGGCACAGCTGGGGCAGTAGCGCCAGACGGGGTCGTTCATCGCGGGCTCAGGCCGGGAACACGCCGGTGGAGAGGTAACGGTCGCCGCGGTCGCAGACGATGAAGGCGATGGTGGCGTCCCGCACCGTCTTGGCGATCTCCTGCGCGACCCAGCAGGCGCCGGCGGCCGAGATGCCGGCGAAGATGCCTTCCTCGCGGGCGAGGCGGCGGCACATCTCCTCGGCCTCGTCCTGCGTCACGGACACCTGCTCGTCCACGGTGGAGGCGTCGTAGATGCGCGGCATGTACTCCTGCGGCCACTTGCGGATGCCCGGAATGCGCGAGCCCGGGGCGGGCTGGGCGCCGATGATGCGCACCTGCGGGTTCTTCTCCTTCAGGAAGCGCGACACCCCGGTGATGGTTCCGGTGGTGCCCATGGCGCTCACGAAGTGGGTGATGCGCCCGCCGGTCTGCTCCCACAGCTCGGGGCCGGTGGTCTCGTAGTGGATGCGCGGGTTGTCGGCGTTCGCGAACTGGTCCAGCACCTTGCCCTGGCCTTCGCGCTGCATGTTCTCGGCCAGGTCACGCGCGTACTCCATGCCGCCGCTCTTGGGCGTGAGCAGCAGCTCGGCGCCGAAGGCCTTCATGGTCTGGGCACGTTCGATGGAGAGGTCCTCCGGCATGATGAGCAGCATGCGGTAGCCCTTGATGGCGGCGGCCATGGCCAGCGCGATGCCGGTGTTGCCCGAGGTGGCTTCGATCAGCGTGTCGCCGGGCTTGATCTCGCCGCGCTCCTCGGCGCGCCGGATCATGGACAGGGCCGGCCTGTCCTTCACGGAACCGGCGGGGTTGTTGCCTTCGAGCTTGCCGAGCACCACGTTGTTGCGCTCGCGGTTGGCCTCCGCGCCGATGCGCTGCAGCGCGACCAGCGGGGTCTTGCCGACCGCGTCCTCGATGGTGGGATAGCGGTGGGATTGCATGCGCGCACTGTGCCATACTTGTGGCCCGCCCTCCCGCCGGAGTGGTGAAATTGGTAGACGCAGGGGACTCAAAATCCCCCGCCCGCGAGGGCGTGCCGGTTCGATTCCGGCCTCCGGCACCACTCTGACTTCCTGCATCGAACCGGCCCGCCCCAAGCGGCCGAACGGGAATGCGCGCGCCCCGCGCGGGCCTCAGCCCTCGCGCGACTGCGAGCTCGGCGGTGCGAGCTCCTCCACCGGGACCACGCGGATGCGGCGCTCGCGCTGGCGCTGCGCGTCGGCCTGCAGCCGCTCGCCCAGCGGCCCCAGCAGGGCCTGCAGGGGCAGCTCGTCCTGAGGAAGCTCGCACAGCACGATGCGGAACTGCGCATACACATCCGGCAGGCTGTTGAGCGGCTGGCGCAGGCCGGCCGCGACCACGCGCGCCGCGATGTCCAGCGCGGCCTGGGCCGTGTCCGTGCCCTCGGACAGCACCGCGAAGCGATGCGGCCCGACCCGGGCGCCCAGGTCGCCCTGCCCCAGCGCGTCGCGCACGCGGGTGCCGGCCTCCAGCACCGCGGCCTCGGCCAGCTCGGCGCCCTTCAAGGCCACGAGGCGCTCGACCTGGTCGACCTGCACCAGCAGCAGGCTGGTCGGGTGGTGGAAGCGCCGCATGAGCAGGCGCGCCAAGTGCAGGCGCTGCTCCAGCACGGCCGGGCGCGACAGGCCGGTCAGCGGGTCCAGCAGCCGCTCGGCCTGCGCACGGGTGCGGCGCTCGCCGAAGATGCGGCTGCGCCACACGCTGGCCAGGTACTGCGCCAGCGACCACACGCACAGCGCGCCGGCCAGCGCCAGCCCCTGGGCGTCGGCCTGGCCCAGGGCGACGGCGAGCGCGCCCGCGAACAACGCGAGTCCGCCGGCCATGGCCCAGACCACCCAGGGCGTGCTCTGCCCATAGGCGCGCACCAGCACGAAGCCTGCGGCGCCGCCCCAGGCGAGCAGCCCCGCCAGCACCGCGAGCTGCGGCTGCCACAGCGCGGCCAGGGCCAGCAGGCCCATGGCCAGCGCGGTGAGGCTGATCCAGCGCCCCGCGGCCCGCAGGGCGCCCACGTGCTGGGTGAGTTCGCGCAGGTTCTGCGTGGACAGCGCGAGCACCGCCAGCAGGCCGGCCGCCGACGGGCCGGGCATGCCCAGGCGCCACAGCACCAGCGCGACGATGCCGGCCGCGATGGCGGCGCAGTGCACATGCAGGCTGCGCTCGCCATAGGCGCTGCCGACCAGAAGCGACAGCAGGGCCAGCACCCCCATCACGCCGACGAGCCCTCCCAGCAGCATGGCCTGGAATTCGGGGCTGAGTGCGATGGACATGGAAAGCGTGCGGGACCCGGGAAACGGTTGAGCCGAGGATAGCGCAGCAACGGGCCGCGGCCCGCGCCGTTACTTCTTCAGCACCAGGGTCTGCTGGTTGGTCGCCAGGGCCACCACGAGCTGCCCCAGCAGTTCGGGCGTGTAGGCCAGGTGCGTCGCCTCCATCACCGCGAAGGCCTCCTGGATCTGCATCTTCAGCATCTGGCGCGCGGCCGTGGCCTGGGGCCCGTCATGCAGCGCATAGGGGTGGATCTGCTCTGCCATGGATGGATGTGTCTCCTCGCAGGATGGTTCTTTTGGGAACGGCGAACCGCAGAGTATGCCGATGCCCGCGATCGCGCGGGCGCCCGGCTTGAGGCCACAATCGCGCCCTAGGTTGAACGCTTCATGAAAATCATCCCCCGCGACATTCCGCCCCGCGCCGCCTGGGCGCTGGAACAGGCCGGCATCCACCCCTTGCTGGCGCGCCTGTACGCCGCCCGCGGCGTGCAGGGCCCGGACGAGCTGGACGACGGCCTGGCCCGGCTGCTCGCGCCCGGCGGCCTGCTGGGCACAGCGGCCGCGGCCGAGCTGCTGGCGGCCCACCTGGACAAGCGCATCTGCATCGTGGCCGACTACGACTGCGACGGCGCCACCGCCTGCGCGGTCGCGCTGCGCGGCCTGCGCCTGCTGGGGGCGCGCCAGGTTGACTACCTGGTGCCCGACCGGGTGGTCGACGGCTACGGCCTGACCCCGTCCATCGCGCGCCGGGTGAAGGAGCGCGGCGCCGACCTGCTGGTCACGGTGGACAACGGCATCGCCAGCGTGGACGGCGTGGAGGCCGCCAACGCGCTGGGCCTGGCCGTGCTGGTTACCGACCACCATCTGCCCGGGCCGGTGCTGCCGCCCGCGGCCGTGATCGTGAACCCCAACCAGCCCGGCTGCGGCTTCGACAGCAAGTCGGTCGCCGGCGTGGGCGTGATGTTCTACGTGCTGCTGGCGCTGCGCTCGCTGCTGCGCGAACGCGGCGCCTTCGACGCCGCCACCCAGCCGCGCCTGGACGCCCTGCTGCCGCTGGTGGCGCTGGGCACCGTGGCCGACGTGGTGAAGCTGGACGCGAACAACCGGCGCCTGGTGGCGCAGGGCCTGCGCCGCATACGCGCCGGCGCCATGCAGCCGGGCATCGCCGCGCTGTTCGAGGCGGCCGGCCGCGACAGCCGCCATGCCACCACCTTCGACTTCGGCTTCGCCCTGGGCCCGCGCATCAACGCCGCCGGCCGGCTGGCCGATATGACGCTGGGCATCGAATGCCTGGTGACGGACGACGCGGCCCGCGCCGGTGAACTGGCGCGCCAGCTCGACGCGATCAACCGCGAGCGGCGCGAGATCGAGGGCGACATGCGCGACCAGGCCATGGAGATCGTGGACGGGCTGTTCGACGCGGACGACGAGCCGCCGCCCGCGGTGACCGTGTTCGACCCGGATTTCCACGAGGGCGTGGTCGGCATCGTCGCCTCGCGCATCAAGGACCGACTGCACCGGCCCACCTTCGTGTTCGCGGCCAGCCAGGCGCCCGGCCGCGAGCACGAGCTGAAAGGCTCGGGCCGTTCCATCCCCGGCTTCCACCTGCGCGACGCGCTGGACCTGGTGGCCAAGCGGCACCCGGGCATCCTGCTGCGCTTCGGCGGCCACGCCATGGCCGCCGGCTGCACCGTGCTGGAAGAGCACCTGGACACCTTCGACGAGGCCATGCAGCAGGTGGCCCAGGAGTGGCTGGATGCGGCCACGCTGCTGCGCCGGCTGCACACCGACGGCCCGCTGGCGCCCGAGTACCGGCGGCCCGAGCTGGTGGACACGCTGCACGCCTCGGTCTGGGGCCAGGGCTTCGCGCCGCCGGTGTTCAGCGAGGAGGTCGAGATCCTGTCGCAGCGGCTGGTGGGGGAGAAACACCTCTCACTCAAGATCCGCCACCAGGGCCAGCCCGTGGACGGCATCTGGTTCGGCCACACCGAGCCGCTGCCGGCGCGCGTGCTGCTCGCCTTCCGGCTGGACGCGGACGAATGGCAGGGCGTGCGCCGGGTGCGCTTCCTGGTCGAGGGGGCCGAGCTCTAGGCCGGACTGCAGCCGGGCTCAGGCGCGCAGGCCGGCTGGCACCGGGCAGCGCTCGTCGTCGAAGTAGGCGAACAGGCGCGCGGCCACCTCGCGCAACTCCGCATCGCCGAAGGTGTGCGCGCGGGCGAGCTGCCACATCGCGTAGTTGCGGTCGCCCAGCATCATGCAGGTGTTGACGCAGCGCCCGTGGCCGGCCATGAGCAGGGTGAAGGCGCCCAGCAGCCGGATGGGGCAGTAGCCCGCGTCCTCGTCAGGCTCGAACTCGTCCGAGGCCTCCAGCGAGGGCAGCGTGGCAGCCCAGCGGGACGCGGAACCGGTGGCGATCTGTTTCTGCATGGTGGTCTCTCCCTGTGCCCATCACCATCGGGCATGGAGGAAGCGTAGGCCCGCCCGGCAAGCGCGTCAGTCGGCCGGACGTCCCTCAATCTGTCGGACGTCCGCGCAGCGCAGGCCCGGCGCGGGGCGCAGCGTCCTGCCGTCCGCGTCCACGATCACGGCCGCGCTGCAGTCCGACGAGGCCACGCGTTCGGCGTGCAGGGCCGCATGGCGGGCCTGGGCCTGGGCGACCTGCCAGCGGCAGAGCTGCCAGAAGCCCAGCAGCAGGGCCAGCGCGAAGACGGCCAGCAGCGCCGCGGTGCCGCGGCGGGCATAGGGGTTGGCGGGAGCGGGGGCGTCATAGCGGTCCATGGCCTCATGCTAGGAGCGCGGGGGCGACGGGCGCGCGGCCAGCCGCTGATCACGCTGTAGGACGGCTTTGGCCCGGCCGTGCGGTGCCGGGCCACACCGTGGCAGCCCGACAGGGCGCCGGGCGCCCGCTCAGGCCTTGGGCAGCGTGACGCCGCGCTGGCCCTGGTACTTGCCGCCGCGGTCCTTGTAGCTGGTCTCGCAGACCTCGTCGCTCTCGAAGAAGAGCACCTGGGCGCAGCCCTCGCCGGCGTAGATCTTGGCCGGCAGCGGCGTGGTGTTGGAAAACTCCAGCGTGACGTAGCCTTCCCACTCGGGCTCGAAGGGGGTCACGTTGACGATGATGCCGCAGCGGGCGTAGGTGCTCTTGCCCAGGCAGATCGTCAGCACGTTGCGCGGGATGCGGAAGTACTCCACCGTGCGCGCCAGCGCGAAGCTGTTGGGCGGGATGATGCACACGTCGTCGTGGAAATCCACGAAGCTCTTCTCGTCGAAGTTCTTCGGATCCACCACGGTGCTGTGGATGTTGGTGAAGACCTTGAATTCGGGTGCGCAGCGGATGTCGTAGCCGTAGCTCGAGGTGCCGTAGCTGATGATGCGCTTGCCCTCGACCTCACGCACCTGGCCGGGCTCGAAGGGCTCGATCATGCCGTGCTGCTCCGACATCCTGCGGATCCATTTGTCGCTCTTGATGCTCATGCGTGCGCTCCTGGGGCGGATTGTAGGGGGCGACGCTCAGGCGGCGATCCAGGGGCGGCCGCCGATGTGCACGCTCTCGACCAGGCGGTCGTCGCCCAGCACGATCATGGAGAACAGCAGCTCGTCCAGGTCGCGCGCCGCTGCCGTCTTGCGCGCCAGCAGGGGCGTGCAGGCGGGGTCCAGCACCACGAAGTCGGCCTCGCAGCCGGGCTGCAGGTTGCCCACCACGCCGTCCAGGCGCAGCGCCTGGGCCGCGCCCGCGGTGTGCAGCCACCACAGGCGCTGCGGCGAGAGCGAGAGCCCGGGCTTGGTCTGGCCCTCGCGGCCGACGTAGTAGGCCGCGAGCATGGTGTGGAAGGGGCTGAAGCTGGTGCCGCCGCCCACGTCGCTGGCCAGGCCGTGCAGGAAGCCGACGCGCTGCGCGCCCTCGAAATCGAAGAAGCCGCTGCCCAGGAACAGGTTGCTGGTGGGGCTCACGGCGGCGGCCGCGCCGCGGGCGCGCATCAGGGCCCGGTCCTCGTCGTCGAAGTGGATGCAGTGGGCGTAGAGCGCGCGCTCGCGCAGCAGGCCGAAATCCTCGTAGACCGAGAGGTAGCTGCGCGAGGCCGGGAACAGCTCGCGCACCCAGCGCACCTCGTCCAGGTTCTCGGCCACGTGCGACTGGATCCACACGTCGGGATACTTCGCCGCCAGGGCCCCGGCGCCGCGCAGCTGGGCCTCGCTGCAGCTGGGCGCAAAGCGCGGGGTGATCGCATAGCCCAGGCGCTCGCGGCCGTGCCAGCGCGAGATCAGCGCCTCGGTGTCGACGAGGCTCTGCTCGGTCTGGTCGCGCACGCCGTCGGGCGAGTGCCGATCCTGCAGCACCTTGCCGGCGATCATGCGCAGGCCACGCCGTTCGCTCTCGGCCATCAGCGCATCCACGGACGAGGGGTGCGAGGTGCAGAAGGCCAGCGCGGTGGTCACGCCATGGCGCAGCAGCTCGTCCAGGAAGAAGCCGGCCAGCGCTTCGGCGTGCGCCGGGTCGGCGAACCTGGCCTCGTGCGGGAAGGTGTAGTTCTCCAGCCAGGGCAGCAGGCCCGGCGCGGGCGAGCCGATCACGTCCAGCTGCGGGAAGTGGATGTGCAGGTCGACGAAGCCCGGGGCGATGATGCGCCCGGGCAGCGACTCCACGGCCACGCCCGGGAAGTTGCCCTGCAGCCGGGCGTAGGGCCCGGCCGCGCGCACCAGCTGGCGGCCATCGGGCGCGGGCCCGGTGACCAGCAGGCCGTCGGCGTCGTACTGCGCCCGGCCTTCGTCGTCGAACCTCAGCAAGCCTGCCCGAAACGCTCTCATGCGGGCGATTGTCCCGCAAGTGCAGGGGCGGGCCAATGGCGGGCACCGCCGGGCGGCGGCCCGGCCCGGCTTACCGGGGCAGGCGGCCGGAGACGCCCTCGGCGAGCCAGTTCATCTCCAGGATCTGCGGGTCGGCCAGGGCGCTGCCGGCGGCCAGCACCGTGTGGCCTTCGTTGTCGCGCAGCGGGCCGGCGAAGGGGCGCAGGCGCCCGGCGGCGATGTCCTTCTGGCGCGCCAGCACTTCCTCGCGCACGGCGGCCGGGACCTTGGGGCCGAAGCCCTCGATGCGGATCATGCCCTCCTTCACCCCGCCCCAGACGTTGCCGCTCTTCCAGGTGCCCTGCAGCACGGCCTGCACCCGCTGCTTGTAGTAGCCGTCCCAGTGGTGGGTGACGGCGGCGATCTGCGCGTCCGGCGTCACCTTGTGCATGTCGGAGTGGTAGGCGATGGCCATCTTGCCGCGCTCCTGGGCGGCGCGCATCACGGCGTCGGAGGCGGTGTGGAAGGTGAGCACGTCCACGTCCTGGTTCATCAGGGTCATGGCCGCCTCGCGCTCGCGCGCCGGGTCGAACCAGGCGTTGAGCCAGACCACCTTGACCTGCGCCTTGGGGTCCACCGAGCGCATGCCCAGGGTGAAGGCGTTGATGCCCTGCAGCACCTCGGGGATCGGGAAGCCCGCGATGTAGCCGGCGGTGTGGGTGCGGCTCATGCGGCCCGCCAGCACGCCGGCGAGGTAGCGGCCCTCGTAGTAGCGCGCGTTGGCCACGGCCACGTTGGGCGCGGTCTTGTAGCCGGTGATGGACTCGAATTTCACGTCCGGGAACTCGCGCGCCACCTTGAGCGTGGGCTCCATGTAGCCGAAGCTGGGCGTGAAGATGAGGCCGTAGCCCTGGCGCGCGAAGTCACGGATCACGCGCTCGGCGTCCGGGCCCTCGGGCACGTTCTCGACGAAGGCCGTCTTGACCTGGCCCGGGAAGGCGGCCTCGACCGCGAGGCGGGCCTCCTCATGCTGGTGCACCCAGCCGGTTTCGGCGACGGGCGCGACGTGCACGACGGCCACCTTGAGCGGCTCGCGCGGGGTGGTCTGTGCAAAGGCGGAAGGGAAAAAACAGGCGGCCGCGATCCACGCGGCTGCGAGGTTTTTGTACATGGTGTTCCTCGACATGGCCCCGGGGCTGGCGGAAAAAAGAAAAGAGGCCGCCGGGGCGCGACCTCTTCAGTCCGTGATTTTAGCCGGCGGGCTAGGGTGCGCCGGCGGGGGAGCCGCAAGGGCCTGCGAACAGGTTGCCCGGCTCGAGGTCGTGAGCGCGCAGAGGCGTGCGCCGTCCGCCTCAGGCGTGGCGGGCGAAAGCCTCTTCCAGCCGGTCGCGCCAGGCCCGCTTGAGGGGGGCGTCCACGAAGCTGGCCTCGAAGCTGTTGGCGGCCAGTTGCCAGGCCTGCGCCGCGTGCAGGTTCACGGCCTGGAAGGTCTGCAGGAAGTTGTCGTTCATGTAGCCGCCGAAATAGGCCGGGTCGTCCGAATTGACGGTGGCCACCAGCCCGGCGTCCAGCAGGGCGCCGAGGTTGTGGTCGGCCAGGCGCGGGAACACGCAGAGCTTGAGGTTGGACAGCGGACAGACGGTGAGCGGGATGCGGTCCTTGGCCAGGCGCGCCATCAGCGCCGGGTCGCGGGTGGACTGCACGCCATGGTCGATGCGCTCCACCCGGAGCAGGTCCAGCGCGGTCCACACGTAGGCCGGCGGCCCTTCCTCGCCGGCATGGGCCACGAGATGCAGGCCGAGTTCGCGGCAGCGGGCGAAGACGCGGGCGAACTTCTCGGGCGGATGGCCCACTTCGCTGGAATCCAGGCCCACGCCGATGAACAGGTCGCGCAGCGGCAGCGCCTGCTCCAGGGTCTGGAAGGCCTCCTCCTCGCTCAGGTGGCGCAGGAAGCACAGGATCAGGGAGGCGCTCACGCCCAGCGTCGCCTGGGCCTGGGTGCAGGCGCGGTGCAGGCCGCGGATGACGGTGTCCATGGCCACGCCGCGCGCCGTGTGGGTCTGCGGGTCGAAGAAGATCTCGGCGTGCACCACGTGGTCGGCCGCGGCCTTCTCCAGGTAGGCCCAGGCCATGTCGAAGAAGTCCTGCTCGGTGATCAGCACGCTGGCGCCGGCGTAGTAGATGTCCAGGAAGCTCTGCAGGTTGCTGAAGGCATAGGCACGGCGCAGGTCCTCCACGCTGGCATAGGGGATGGACACCCCGTTGCGCCGCGCCATGGCGAAGATCAGCTCGGGCTCGAGCGAGCCCTCGATGTGGATGTGGAGTTCGGCCTTGGGCATGGCCGCCAGCAGGGCGGGCAGCCGCTCGGGGGCGATGGGCGGGACGGAGGCGTTCATGGGCGTCGTGTCTGTGTCAGCAGGGTGAGCATACGGGAAGCGCAATCGCGCCGCGGTCCCGATAATGCCGCCCCATGTCCAAGGGAAACAAGTCCTACCTGCCGAGCAAGCCCTGTGCCGTCTGCGGCCGGCCCATGAGCTGGCGCCGGGCCTGGGCCAAGGTGTGGGACGAGGTGAAGTACTGCAGCGAGGCCTGCCGCCGCCGGCGCGGCGGCGCGGGGCCGGCATGAGCTGCCGCCGGCTGGTGCTGGTGCTGGGCGACCAGCTGGACGCGGACGCGCCCGCCCTGGAGGGCTTCGACCCCGCGCAGGACCGGGTCTGGATGGCCGAGGTGGCGGGCGAGTCCACGCACGTATGGACGGCCAAGCCCCGCATCGCGGTCTTCCTGGCGGCGATGCGCCATTTCGCCCAGGCCCTGGCGGCGCGCGGCTGGACCGTGGACTACCTGCGCCTGGACGCCGCCGGCAACCCCGGCACGCTGGGCGAGGCCCTGGCGCAGGCCATCGCCCGGCTCGCGCCGCGCGAGCTTGTCATCACGCACCCGGGCGAGCACCGGGTGCTGGAGATGCTGCGCGAGGCCGCGCGCGGGGCCGGCCTGCCGCTGGAAGTGCGCGAGGACACCCATTTCTTCTGCAGCCTGCCCGAGT
This sequence comes from Ramlibacter aquaticus, assembly GCF_015159745.1. GTDB lineage: Bacteria > Pseudomonadota > Gammaproteobacteria > Burkholderiales > Burkholderiaceae_C > Ramlibacter > Ramlibacter aquaticus. Next base: position 40,934 of record NZ_JADDOJ010000007.1, read on the forward strand.
TCGCCGCCCACGCCCGCGGCCGGCGCCAGCTGCGCATGGAGTTCTTCTACCGCGAGCAGCGGCGCCGCCACGGCGTGCTGATGGACGGCGACCAGCCCTGCGGCGGCCGCTGGAACTTCGACGCCGAGAACCGGGCCAGCTTCGGCCACGAGGGCCCGGGCCTGCTGGTGGCGCCGCTGCGCTTCGCGCCGGACACGCTCACGCAGGAGGTGCTGGACCTGGTCGAGGCCCGCTTCCCGGACCACCCCGGTTCACTGCAGGACTTCAGCTGGCCGGTCACGCGCAAGCAGGCGCGCGAGGCCCTGCACGACTTCGTGACCCACCGGCTGCCCGAGTTCGGCCTCTGGCAGGACGCGATGTGGACGGGCGAGCCCTGGCTGAACCACTCGCTGCTGTCCTCGGCCATGAACCTGCACCTGCTGGACCCGCGCGAGGTGGTGGCCGCGGCCGAGGCCGCGTACCGCGAGGGCCGGGTGCCGCTGGCCTCGGCCGAGGGCTTCATCCGCCAGGTGCTGGGCTGGCGCGAGTACGTGCGCGGCATCTACTGGATGGAGATGCCCGGCTACCTGGAACGCAACGCCCTGGGCGCGACGCAACCCCTGCCCGCGTGGTACTGGACCGGCGACACCGCCATGGCCTGCCTGCGCGACGCCCTCACCCAGACCCTGCGCCATGGCTACGCCCACCACATCCAGCGCCTCATGGTCACCGGGCTGTATGCCCTGCTGCTGGGCGTGGACCCGAAGCAGGTCCATGCCTGGTACCTGGCGGTGTACGTGGACGCGGTGGAGTGGGTGGAACTGCCCAACACCCTGGGCATGAGCCAGTACGGCGACGGCGGCCTCATGGCCAGCAAGCCCTACGTCGCCAGCGGCAAGTACATCCAGCGCATGAGCAATGCCTGCAAGGGCTGCCGCTACGACCCGGCCAGGAGCACCGGCGAAGGCGCCTGCCCCTTCACCACCCTCTACTGGGACTTCCTCATCCGCCACGAACCCACGCTGAAGAACAACCAGCGCATGGCGATGCAGTTGAAGAACGTGCAGCGGCTGGACGACGCCCAGCGCCAGCAGATCGCAGCGCGCGCCAGCGCGCTGCGACACGAAGGGGCGGCGAAGTGACACGCAGCCGCCCCGGCGGCGCGAAATAACATGCAGCGCCGCCACCCCAGTGGGAATCACGGCTACGCCGGGATTCCCACTCACTTTCAAATTCAACGTCAAAACGCGTCCGCGTTTTGACGTTGCCCCAAAATGAAAACAGCCCGGCAGGTGCCGGGCTGTTTTCTCTGGCCGGACCACTCATAAAACGCGCAGCGTTTTATGAGTGATGCGTGATTACTTTTTGTCGCCCCCAGGAACCTTGCCTTCCACGCCCTTGACGTAGAAGTTGATGCCGCCCAGGAAGGCGTCGTCCGCGGCCTTGTCCTTCTCGACCACCACCTTGCCGGTGTTGTCGGTGATCGGGCCCTTCCAGATCACCAGGCTGCCGTCCTTCAGGCCGGCCTTGACCTCGTCCAGCTTCTTCTTGGCCTCGTCCGGCACGTCGGCGGCGACGGACACGAAATCGATCGCGCCTTCCTTCACGCCCCACCAGGTCTTGTTCGGCTCGGCCTTCCAGGTGTTGTCCAGCAGCGACCGCACGGCCTTGATGTAGTACGGCGCCCAGTTGATCACCGCGGAGCCCAGGTGCGCCTTGGGACCGTAGCTGCTCATGTCGCTGTCCCAGCCGAAGGCGCGCTTGCCCATCTTCTCGGCGGTCTGCAGCACGGCCGAGGAGTCGGTGTTCTGCATCAGCACGTCGGCGCCGCCGTTGATCAGCGAGGTCGCGGCCTCGGTTTCCTTCGGCGGATTGAACCAGTCACCCACCCAGACCACCTTGGTCTTGATCTTGGGGTTCACCGACTGCGCGCCCAGCGTGAAGCTGTTGATGTTGCGGATCACCTCGGGGATCGGCACCGAGCCCACCACGCCCAGCGTGTTGGTCTTGGTCATCTTGCCGGCGATCACGCCGGCCATGTACGCGCCCTCGTAGGTGCGGCTGTCGTACACGTTCATGTTCGGCGCCGTCTTGTAGCCGGTGGCGTGCTCGAACTTGACGTTCGGGTTGTCCGCGGCGACCTTCAGCATGGGCTCCATGTAGCCGAAGGTGGTGCCGAAGATCATCTTGTTGCCCTGCTGGACCAGGTCGCGGAAGACGCGCTCGGCGTCCGCGCCCTCGGGCACCTTCTCGACGAAGCTGGTCTGCACCTTGTCGCCGAACTCCTTCTCGACCGCCTTGCGGGCGTTGTCGTGCGCATAGGTCCAGCCACCGTCGCCCACCGGGCCCACGTAAGCCCAGGCGACCTTCACCGGCTCCGGCTTGGCGGCCGGGGCGGAAGCGGCGGCAGCGGGCGCCGGCGCCGGTGCCGGGGCCTCGGTCTTGCTGCAGCCCGCCAGCGCGGCGGCGCCGACCGCGGTCAGTGCCGCGAGCTTCATCAGGTTTCGTTTCTGCACATCAGTCATCACGGGAGTCCTCTCCGGGAGGTTGTCGTTGGAAAAAAGATTATGAGCCGGGATGGAAGGGTTTGCCCAGCGAAGCAGGCATGTTTGCGCGTATCCAGGCGGGGTTGCGCGAGATCAGCGCCAGCACCACGATGGTGGCCAGGTAAGGCAGCATGGTGAGGAACTGGCTGGGCACGTCGACCCCGCTGCTTTGCAACTGGAACTGCAACATCGTGACGCCGCCGAACAGGTAGGCCCCCAGCAGCACGCGCGCCGGCCGCCAGGTGGCGAAGGTGGTCAGGGCCAGGGCGATCCAGCCGCGGCCGGCCACCATGCCCTCCACCCACAGCGGGGTGTAGACGATGGCCAGGTAGGCGCCCGCCAGCCCGCACAGGGCGCCCCCCGCCACCACGGCCGCGAGCCGGATGCGGCGCACCGGGTAGCCGAGCGCATGCGCCGAGCCGGGCGATTCGCCGACCGAGCGCAGCACCAGCCCGGTGCGGGAGCGGTACAGGAACCACACCAGCCAGAGCGTGAGCCCCACCGTGAGGTAGACCATGGGGTGCTGGCGGAACAGGGCCGGCCCCAGCAGCGGGATGTCGGCCAGGCCCGGAATGGCGAAGTGCGGCCGCTCGGGCAGCTTCTCCTGCACGTAGCGGATGCCGGCGAAGGCCGAGAAGCCGCTGCCGAACAGGCTGAGCGCCAGGCCGGTGGCGTACTGGTTGGTGTTGAGCCAGATGACGAGCACGCCGAACGCGGCCGCAAGAATCGCGCCCGCGCCCATGCCGGCGGCGAAGCCCAGCCAGTCGTTGCCGGTGTGCACCACGGTGGCGAAGCCGGCGATGGCGGCGCACAGCATGATGCCCTCCGCGCCCAGGTTGACCACGCCCGCCTTCTCGTTGACCAGCAGGCCCAGGGCGGCCAGGGCCAGCACGGTGCCGCCGTTCAGGGTGGCGGCGATCAGGAGTGCCCAGGTGTCCATCAGCGGGCTCCCCCGGCGCGGCCGACGCGCACGCGGTAGGCGATCAGCGTGTCGCAGGCCAGCAGCGTGAACAGCAGCAGGCCCTGGAACACGCCGGTGAGGGACTTGGGCAGGCCCAGGCGCGACTGCGCCAGCTCGCCGCCGATGTAGAACATGCTCATGAGGATGCTGGAGAAGACCATGCCCACCGGGTGCAGCCGGCCCACGAAGGCGACGATGATGGCCGCGAAGCCATAGCCCGCCGGCACGTAGGGCGTGAGCTGGCCGATCGGGCCGGCCACCTCCAGCGCGCCCGCCAGGCCCGCCGCCCCGCCCGAGGTGAGGAATGCGATCCACAGCGCCTTGCGCGAGGAGAAGCCGGCATAGCGCGCCGCCGCCGGCGCCAGCCCGCCCACCTGCTGGGCGAAGCCGGCCCGCGTGCGGAACAGGAAGACCCAGAGCACGGCCACGCCGGCCAGCGCCACCAGCAGGCCGATGCTCACGCGCGAGCCCTGCATCAGGCGCGGGATCTGCGTCACGGCCTCGAAGGTCTTGCTCTGCGGGAAGTTGTAGCCCGCCGGGTCCTTCCAGGGGCCGAAGACCATGTAGAACAGCACCTGCTCGGCCACGTAGACCAGCATCAGGCTGACCAGGATCTCGTTGGCGTTGAAGCGGTCGCGCAGCACGGCCGCCAGCCCCGCCCAGGCCATGCCGCCGGCGACGCCGGCCAGCAGGATGGCCAGCACGATCCAGCGGCTGGTGTCCTTGCCGGCGAGCAGCGCGATGCCGGCGGCGCACACCGCACCGATCACGTACTGCCCCTCGGCGCCGATGTTCCAGACGTTGGAACGGAAGCACACCGCCAGGCCCAGCGCGATGATCAGCAGGGGCGTGGCCTTGATGGCCAGTTCGCCCAGCGCATAAGGCGACTTGATCGGCTCCCAGAAGAACACCTGCAGGCCGCGCACCGGGTCCTTGCCCAGCGCGGCGAAGAGCAGCACGCCCAGCACCACCGTGAGCAGCAGCGCCAGCAGCGGCGAGCCCAGGCTCCAGGCCCGGGAGGCTTCGGGCCGTGCTTCAAGCCGCAGCATGGGCGCCCTCCGCGGCCGGCCAAAGGCCGCTCATCCATTCGCCGATCAGCGACACCGTCGCATCGGCCCGCGCGATCGGCGGTGAGAGGCGCCCCTTGGCGATCACGTGCAGCCGGTCGGACACTTCGAACAGCTCCTCCAGCTCCTCGCTCACAACCAGCACCGCGCAGCCGGCGTCACGCAGCGCCAGCAGCTCGCCGCGGATCTGCGCCGCGGCGCCCACGTCCACGCCCCAGGTGGGCTGCGACACCACCAGCAGCCTGGGCCGGGCGTCGATCTCGCGGCCGACGATGAACTTCTGCAGGTTGCCGCCGGACAGGGAGCGGGCCGGGGCGTGCGGGCCGCCGGCCTTGACCTTGAAGCGGCGGATGATGTCCGCCGCCTGCGCCTCCAGCTTCTTCACGTCGATCCAGCCGCCGCGGCCCAGGGCCTCGCGGCGCGTGAGCAGCAGGTTGTGCGCCAGGCCCATGGTGGGCACGGCGCCGCGGCCCAGGCGCTCCTCGGGCACGAAGTGCAGGCCCAGGCCGCGCCGGTGGCCCGGGCCCATGCGGCCCGCGGCCGTGCCGAAGATGCGGATGGCATCCGCGTCGGCCCGGGTGTCCTCGCCCGAGAGCGCGTACAGCAGTTCCTGCTGGCCGTTGCCGGACACGCCGGCGATGCCCACCACCTCGCCGGCGCGCACGTCCAGGCGGATGCCGTCCAGGTCGACGCCGAAGGGGTCCTGGCGCGGCAGGCGCAGGTCCTGGACCTGCAGCACCGGCGCGCCCGGGGTGCGGGCGTGGTGCTCCAGCTCGGGCGGCTCGGCACCGATCATCATGCGCGAGAGCGAGGCGTTGCTCTCCTCGCGCGGGTCGCACACGCCGGTCACCTTGCCGCCGCGCAGCACGGTGCAGGCGTTGCACAGGGCGCGGATCTCGTGCAGCTTGTGGCTGATGTAGAGGATGCTGCAGCCCTGGGCGGCCAGCTTCTTCAGCACCACGAACAGCTTCTCGACCGCCTGCGGCGTGAGCACCGAGGTCGGCTCGTCCAGGATCAGCAGCCTGGGCTCGGTGAGCAGGGCGCGGATGATCTCCACCCGCTGCATCTCGCCGACCGAGAGCGTGTGCACCATGCGCCCGGGGTGCACGTCCAGCCCGTACTCGGCGGCCTTGGCCTCGATGCTGCGGGTGACCTCGGCCAGCGAGAGGCTCTTGTCCAGCCCGAGCCAGACGTTCTCGGCCACGGTGAGGGTGTCGAACAGGCTGAAGTGCTGGAACACCATGGCGATGCCCAGGGCCCGCGCCTCCTGCGGGTTGCGGATGTGGACCGGCTGGCCGTTCCACAGGATGCTGCCCTCGTCGGGCTTGGTCGCGCCGTAGATGATCTTCATCAGCGTCGACTTGCCGGCGCCGTTCTCGCCGAGGACCGCGTGGGTCTCGCCCGGCTGCACGGTGAGCGACACGTCGTCGTTGGCGACGACCGAGGGGTAGCGCTTGGTGACGTGCGCCAGCGCGAGCCGGGGTGTGGTCAAACCTGCCTCTGTCTTGTTCTTGAAGGATTAGGATGGAGCCGGACCGACCGGGCTCGTCGCTGGATCAGCAAAAAGCGGGCCGGGCCGGGCGCCGGGACTGCCCCGAAATCACCCATACTGGACCGCATGGAAACCCGAACGATCCGCTTCGTGCGCGGTGGCAAAACCGTCGCGCTGGACAATGTACCACCCGACCGGACGCTGCTGGAAGTCCTGCGCGAGGACCTGGGCTGCACGGGCACCAAGGAGGGCTGCGGCGAGGGCGACTGCGGGGCCTGCACCGTGGTGCTGGGTGAGCGCACCGACGCGGGCGGCATCGCCTGGCGGGCCGTCAACAGCTGCATACGCCTCGCCCATTCGGTCGATGGCCTGGCGCTGTGGACCGTGGAGGACCTGGCCGCCGAGGGCGCCCCCCTGCACCCCGCGCAGGAGGCCATGGTGCGCTGCCACGGCTCTCAATGCGGCTTCTGCACGCCGGGCTTCGTGATGAGCCTGTTCGGGATGTACCAGAACCATGTCGCGCGCGGCGACACCGTGACGCGGGCGCTGGCGCAGCGCGAACTCTCCGGCAACCTGTGCCGCTGCACAGGCTACCGCCCCATCCTGGACGCGGCCTGCGCCATGGCCGACCTGCCCGCGGTGGCCGTGGACGAGCAGGCCCTGGCACGCCAGCTGGCGGACCTGGCGCCCGCCCCGGCCAGCGAGGCGTATGCAGCGCCCACCACCCTGGCCCAACTCCTGCGCCTGCGCCGCGAGCGCCCCCAGGCCCAGCTGGTGGCCGGCTGCACCGACGTCGGCCTGTGGGTGACGAAGATGCACATGCGATTCACATCCGTGCTGGATGTGAGCCGCGTGGCCGAACTGCGGCGCATCGAGACCTACCCGCACCACATCGCCATCGGCGCCGCGGTGCCGCTGGAGGACGCCTACCGGGCGCTGTGCGAAGAGCGGCCGCAACTCGCGCCCTTCGCCAGCCGCTTCGCCGGCCTGCCGGTGCGCAACTCGGGCACGCTGGGCGGCAACGTGGCGAACGGCTCGCCCATCGGGGACTCCATGCCGCTGCTCATCGCGCTGGGCGCGCACATCGTGCTGCACAGCGAGCGCGGCCACCGCGAGTTGCCGCTGGAGGACTTCTACACCGGCTACCGCAAGACCCTGCTGGCGCCCGACGAGGTGCTGGCCTGGATCAAGGTGCCGCGGCCCCAGCCGGGCGAATTCCTGCGGGTCTACAAGGTGTCCAAGCGCTACGACGACGACATCTCGGCGGTGTGCCTGGCGATCCGGCTGGTCCTGGAGGACGGCCGGGTGCTGCACGCGTCGCTGGGCGCGGGCGGCGTGGCGGCGACGCCGGCGCGGGCGCGCCAGGCCGAGGCCCTGCTGAAGGGCCGCCCCTGGGACGAGGCCGCCGCGCAGGCGGCGGGCGAGGCGCTGCGCGCCGAATTCCAGCCCATCTCCGACATGCGGGCCTCGGCCGCCTACCGGCGCGAGCTGCTGGGCAACCTGATGCGCCGCTTCTGGCTGGAGAGCCAGGGCGTGGGCCCCCTGAACCTCGAATCCTTCACCCTGGCGGAGGACGGGCGATGAACATGCGCGACAAGGACTTCACGGCCGCCACCGGCGGCGGCCCGGCCGGCGCGGCCGATGCCGGGGAACGCAACCTCGCGCCGGCCACGGTCTCGCCCCATGCCGCCGCCGCGACCGCGCCGGCCCTGGGCGTGTCGGTGCCGCACGAAAGCGCACGCGCCCAGGTCGCCGGCCGCGCAACCTACGTGGACGACATCCCCGAGCTGCGCGGCACCCTGCACGCGGCGCCCATCCTGTCCACGGTGGCCCACGGCCGCCTCCGCGGGGTGGACGCCCGCGCCGCACGGGCCCTGCCCGGCGTGCGCGCGGTGCTGCTGGCCGCCGACATCCCCGGCGACCCCATCCTCGCCACCTTCAGCCATGACGAGCCCATCTTCGCCCTGGACACGGTGCAGCACATCGGCCAGGTCGTCGGGCTGGTGGTGGCCGACAGCGTGATGGCGGCGCGCCGCGCCGCGCGCCAAGTGGCCCTGGACATCGAGCCCTTGCCGCACGTGCTGTCCGCGCGCGAGGCGCACTCGATGCAGCGCTACGTGCTCCCGCCGGTGACCGTGCGGCGCGGCGAGCCCGAGGCCGCCATGGCCGGCGCGGCGCACCGGCTCCAGGGCTCGCTCACCGTGGGCGGGCAGGAGCACTTCTACCTGGAAGGGCAGATCGCCTACGCCATCCCCGGCGAGCAGGACACCTGGCGCATCCACTCCAGCACTCAGCACCCGGGCGAGGTGCAGCACTGGGTGGCGCACGCGCTGGGCCTGGAGAACAACGCCGTGACGGTGGAGTGCCGCCGCATGGGCGGCGGCTTCGGCGGCAAGGAGACCCAGGCCGGGCACATGGCGGTGTGGGCCGCCATCGCCGCGCGCCACTGCGGCCGCCCGGTCAAGCTGCGCCTGGACCGCGACGACGACTTCATGGTCACCGGCAAGCGCCACCCCTTCGAGTACGACTGGGAGGCCGGCTTCGACGCCACGGGGCGGCTCACCGCGCTCAAGCTCACCATGCTGGCCAACTGCGGCTTCTCGGCCGACCTGTCCGGCCCGGTGGCGGACCGCGCCGTGTTCCACGTCGACAACGCGTACTTCCTGTCGGACGTGGAGATCGCCTCCTTCCGCTGCCGCACGAACACGCAGAGCCACACGGCCTTCCGCGGCTTCGGCGGGCCGCAGGGCGTGATCGTGATCGAGGCCATCCTGGGCGAGATCGCGCGCCACCTGGGGCTGGACCCGCTGGCCGTGCGCGAGCGCAACTTCTACGGCGTGGGCGAGCGGGACGTCACGCACTACCAGATGAAGGTGGAGGACAACATCCTGGCGCCGCTGGTGGCGCAGCTCGCCCAGGACAGCCGCTACCGGGCGCGGCGCGAGGCCATCGCACGCTGGAACGCGGACAGCCCGGTGATCAAGCGCGGCATCGCGATCACGCCGGTCAAGTTCGGCATCAGCTTCACCGCCACCTTCTTCAACCAGGCGGGCGCCCTGGTGCACGTCTACACCGACGGCAGCGTGCAGGTGAACCACGGCGGCACCGAGATGGGCCAGGGCCTGAACACCAAGGTGGCGCAGGTGGTGGCCGACGAGCTGGGCATCCCCTTCGAGCGCGTGCGCGCCACGGCCGCCGACACCAGCAAGGTGCCCAACGCCTCGGCCACCGCCGCCTCCAGCGGCACCGACCTGAACGGCCGCGCGGCGCAGTACGCGGCGCGCAACGTGCGCGACAACCTGGCCGCCTTCGTGGCCGGGCTGGACGGCTGCGGCGCGGGGGCGGTGCGCTTCGCCGGCGGCAAGGTGGTGACGCCGAAATCCGAGCGCGGCTTCGACGAGGTGGTGAAGGCCGCCTACGCCAACCGCATCCAGCTCTGGAGCGATGGCTTCTACCGCACGCCCAAGATCCACTACGACAAGCAGACGCTGACCGGCCGACCCTTCTACTACTTCGCCTACGGCGCGGCCTGCAGCGAGGTGGCGATCGACACCCTCACCGGCGAGAACCGCGTGCTGGCGGTGGACATCCTGCACGACGTGGGCCACTCCCTGAACCCGGCGATCGACATCGGCCAGGTCGAGGGCGGCTTCATCCAGGGCATGGGCTGGCTGACCACCGAGCAGCTGGTGTGGAACGCCAAGGGCCTGCTGGCCACGCACGCACCCAGCACCTACAAGATCCCCGCCACGGGCGACCTGCCGCCGCACTTCAGCGTGAAGTTCTGGCACGAGCCCAACCGTGAGGACAACGTGGGCGGCAGCAAGGCCGTGGGCGAGCCGCCCTTCATGCTGGCCGTCAGCGTGTGGGAGGCCCTGCGCGACGCGGTGGCCTCGGCCCGCGGCGGTGGCCCGGTCCAGCTCGATGCGCCGGCCACGGCGGAGAACGTGCTGGCGGCGCTGCGGCAGGGCTGAAGCGAGGCGTCCAGGCCTTCGATCTGGCCGGTGCGGCCGTGGTCGCTTGCGGCCCGGCCTCCGAGCTGGGTATGCGTCCTGGAGATGTGCAGGCGCCGGAAGATCGGTACGCGCCCGGACCGGGACGCGGGCGGCTCATTGCGCTCATGTCCCCCGCCGCGCTGCGCGCGGCTCCTCCTTGACTTCGCTCCATGAGCCGCCCGCATCCCAGTCCTCGGCATCGCCGCGTTCGGCGGATTGCCGGGGCCCTTCCCCTTGGAGCGCGGCAGCGAGCGCAGGCGTGCCCATCCATCAAGGACCGGGATGGGGGTGGGTCACGCAGCGAAGTCAAGGAGGAGCCGCGCGCAGCGCGGCGGGGGACATGAGCGTAGTGGCCCACCCCCGTCCCGGTCCGGGCGAGGACCATCCCCTGCGCCACATACTTCGCCCCGGGTCCGGGCGAGCACCACCCCTCGCAACGGCGAATCCTCAGTCACAGGGCATGCACAGTCCCGCCGAGGCACGCGACACCTGCTGCGCCGCAGCGATGCGGCAGTCATCAACACCGTCCGACACGCCGTATCGGCAAAGCGGCGAAACGGACGAGCCAGGCGACTACGGCGCATGCTGCACAGCTTGCCGACCATGAAGCCATGAAGATCCTGAACTTCATCCACCTCATGGTCGCGCAGGCGTTCTACCGCTGGGCCCTGCGTGAGATCAGCCCGCTGCACCCCGACGTGCCGCGCATCATGCTGCGCCAGCAAGAGCTGGCGGACAAGGAGCGGCGCATGTTCGCCTGAGGCGGCAGCCTCACTCCCGGTGGAGGCGCTCCACCACCCCGCGCAGCCATCGGTTGCCCGGGTCGTCCGCGAAGCGCCGGCTCCAGTGCAGGGAGACGGTGAAACGGCGCTGCGGAAAGTCGGGCTCGACGATCGCGTAGTCGGGGCCGAAGGTCTGTGCGATGTTGCGCGGCATGACGGCCGCCAGGTCCGTGGCCCGCACGATGGAAGGCAGCACCATGAAGTGCTCGGTCGTCAGGCGCAGGCGGCCCTGCAGCTGGAGCTGCTCCAGGATGCGCAGCGTGTCGGCGTGGGTGCGCACGGCGACGAAATCCAGGCTCTTCAGCGCGGCCAGCAGCTGCCGCGGCGTGCGCTTCTCGCGCGTCACCGGGTGGCCCCGCCGCACCAGCACGGCGTAGCGGTCGTCCAGCAGCCGCAGGCGCTCGGTCTCGCGCACCATGGGCAGGAAGCCGAAGGCCAGGTCGATCCGGCCGCTGTCCAGCGCCGCCGCGACCTGATCGCGCGGCACCGGCAGGGTCTCCAGCCGGACGCCCGGCGCCTCGTGGCGCAGCGCGGCCATCAGGGGCGGCAGGAAGCGGCCCTCGCCGATGTCGCTCATGTGGATGCGGAAGCTGCGCGTGGAGCGCGCCGGGTCGAAGCCTTCGCTCTCGCCCAGCGCCTGCTCCAGGGCCTGCAGCGCCTGCCGCACCGGCCCGGCCAGGCGCTGCGCCTTGGGCGTGGGCTGCACGCCGCCCGGCGCGCGCACGAAGAGCGGGTCGGCCAGCAGCGCGCGCAGGCGGGTCAGCCCCTGGCTGGCGGCCGGCTGCGTCATGTCCAGCAGCTCGGCCGCACGGCTGACGCTGCCGCAGCGCAGCACCGCATCCATCAGGCGCAGCAGGTTGAGGTCCAGGCGCTGGATCAGGGGCACGGCCTCTCCCGGGAACGGGCGGGGGCGCGCGGCGCTCTGTATGCACACGGCTTATATTGCATAGTCGCTTCATTTTATTGATGAATGAGCAGCGAAGGGGGACACTCCGGCAGCCAACCGGAGACCCCACGTGGAAGTTTCATTCGCCAGGGAAATCGAATCCCTGCGCCTGTCCGCCGGCCAGACCTTCCATGGCGAAGGCATCCTGGCCATCACCAAGGCCCTGCTGCAGTCGGGGGTCGCCTACGTGGGCGGCTACCAGGGCGCGCCGGTCTCGCACCTGCTGGACGTGATGGTGCAGGCCAAGCCCTACATGGACGAGCTGGGCGTGCACGTCGAGGCCTGCGCCAACGAGGCCTCGGCCGCCGCCATGCTGGGCGCCTCCATCCACTACCCGCTGCGCGGCGCGGTGACCTGGAAATCCATCGTCGGCACCAACGTGGCGGCGGACGCGCTGTCCAACCTCAGCTCGCCCGGCGTCAAGGGCGGCGCGCTGATCGTGGTCGGCGAGGACTACGGCGAAGGCGCCTCCGTGATCCAGGAGCGCACCCACGCCTTCGCCCTCAAGTCCGGCATGTGCCTGCTGGACCCGCGGCCCGACCTGACGCGCATGGTCGACATGGTGGAGTACGGCTTCCGCCTGTCCGAAGCGTCCAGCATGCCCTGCATCCTGGAGCTGCGCATACGCGCCTGCCACGTGCGCGGCAGCTTCGAGGCGCGCGACAACCGGCCGCCCGCCATCTCCACCCGCGCGCTGATGGAGAACCCGGCCGCCTTCGACTACATGAAGCTGGCGCACCCGCCCGTCACCTTCCGCCACGAGAAGCTGAAGTCCGAGGAACGCATTCCGGCCGCGCGCCGCTACATCGTCGAGAACGGCCTGAACGAGCTGCGGCCCGGCCGCGGCAGCCGGCTCGGCCTCATCGTGCAGGGCGGCCTGTACAACGCCACCGTGCGGGCGCTGCAGCAGCTGGGCCTGGCCGATGCCTTCGGCGACAGCGAGCTGCCCATGCTGGTGCTGAACGTGGCCTTCCCGCTGGTGCCCGAGCAGGTCGCCGAGTTCTGCGTCGGCCACGATGCGGTGCTGGTGGTCGAGGAGGGCCAGCCCGAGTACATCGAGCAGGAGATCGCCACCCACCTGCGCCGCCAGGACATCCAGACCCCGCTGCACGGCAAGGACCTGCTGCCCATGGGCGGCGAGTATTCGGTGGAGGTGCTGGCGCGCGGCATTGCCGGCCTGCTGGCGCGCCACGGCCAGGCGCTGCCGCCCGCTGCCACCGCCTGGCTGGCGGCCAACGACGCGCGCCGCGCCGAGGTCGCGCAGGCGCTGGCCACGCCGCTGCCCAACCGGCCGCCCTCCTTCTGCATCGGCTGCCCGGAGCGGCCGGTGTTCTCGGCGCTCAAGCTGGCGCAGCAGGAGATCGGGCCGGTGCACGTGGCGGCGGACATCGGCTGCCACGCCTTCGGCACCTTCGAGCCCTTCTCGCAGGGCCACTCCATCCTGGGCTACGGCATGAGCCTGGCCAGCCGCGCCGGCGTCTCGCCCATGATGCAGCGGCGCACCCTGTCCATCATGGGCGACGGCGGCTTCTGGCACAACGGCCTGCTCACCGGCGTGCAGAGCGCGCTCTTCAACGGCGACGACGCGGTGCTGCTGATCTTCAAGAACGGCTACTCCTCCGCCACCGGTACGCAGGACCTGATCTCCACGCCCGGCGCGGCCGCCAAGGCCGCGAGCGAGGACAAGACGCGCAGCCTCACGCACACCAACACCACCATCGAGTCCACGCTGCAGGGCCTGGGCGTGCAGTGGCTGCGCACCGTGCACAGCTACGAGGTGGCGACGATGAAGCGCACCGTGCAGGAGGCGCTGACCAGCGACTTCAACGGCCTGAAGGTGATCGTCGCCGAGGGCGAGTGCCAGCTGGAGCGGCAGCGCCGCATCAAGCCCTGGATCGCCTCGCTGCTGAAGAAGGGTGAGCGCGTGGTGCGCGTGAAGTACGGCGTGGACGAGGACGTGTGCAACGGCGACCACGCCTGCATCCGGCTGTCCGGCTGCCCCACGCTCACGCTCAAGGACAACCCGGACCCGCTCAAGGCGGACCCGGTGGCCACCGTGATCGACGGCTGCGTGGGCTGCGGCCTGTGCGGCGAGAACGCGCACGCCGCCACGCTCTGCCCCTCGTTCTACCGGGCCGAGGTGGTGCAGAACCCGAAATGGCACGAACGCCTGGCCGCCGGCCTGCGCGGCGGGCTGGTGCGCATGCTGCAGGGAGCCTGAGATGGACACGAACGACATCCGGCCCGTGGGCCTGCTGATCTGCGCGCTGGGCGGCGAAGGCGGCGGCGTGCTCAGCGAATGGCTGGTCGAGACCGCGCGCCATGCGGGCTACCCGGTGCAGGCCAGCTCGATTCCCGGCGTGGCCCAGCGCACCGGCGCCACCACCTATTACATCGAGGTCTTCCCGCAGCCCCTGGCCGCGCTGGGCGGGCGGCGGCCGGTGTTCAGCCTGAACCCGGTGCCCGGCGCGATCGACGCGATGGCGTCCTCCGAACTGCTGGAAACCACGCGGCAGATCGGCAACGGCATGACCGACCCGGCGCGCACGCTGGTGATCAGCTCGTCCTCGCGCACGCTGACCACGCAGGAGCGCATGCAGATGACCGACGGCCGCGTGGACAGCGCACGGCTGGTCGCGGTGGTGAAGCGCTTCTCGCGCGCGCACCGGATCATGGACATGGCCGCGCTGGCGCGCGAGGCCGGCACCGTGGTCAGCGCCGTGATGCTGGGCGCGGTGGCGGGCAGCGGGCTCTTCCCCTTCCTGCGGCGCGAGGACTACGAGGCGGTGGTGCGGGCCGGCGGCGGCGCCTCGGCCGAGGCCAGCCTGCGCGGCTTCGCGGCGGGCTGGAAGGCCGCTGCCGAACCGGCGCAGGCGGATGCCGCGCAGCCGGCCCTGCGCGACGCTGGCCTCTTGCAGGCCGGCAGGGCGGACACGGCGAAGGCGGCCATCGCACCGGGCCGCGCCGTCGCAGCCCCGGCCACGGCGGCCGCCGCCCCGGCCGCCACGCCTGCCTCGCCCGGCCAGCCCAGCCCCGACTTCGAAGCCCTGGGCCGGGCCCGCCTGCTGGAGTACCAGGACGCGGCCTACGCCCGCCTGTACGAGCAACGCCTGGCCCGCGTGCGCGAGGCCGAGCGCGCCGCCGACCCGGCGGGCACGCACGGCGGCGCGACCACCCGGGAGATGGCGCGCTGGCTGGCGCTGTGGATGGCCTTCGACGACATCGTGCGCGTGGCCGACCTCAAGAGCCGGGCCTCGCGCTGGGACCGGGTGCGCCAGGAGGTGAAGGCGCGCGAGCAGGACCTGCTGCGCGTGTACGACCACTTCAAGCCCGGCGTGGCCGAGTTCGCCGCCCTGCTGCCGCCCGCCCTGGCGCAGCACCTGCTGCGCTGGGACCGTGCCCGCGTGGCACGGGGCCGCGAGAGCTGGGCCCTGCCGCTGAAGGTGGGCACGCATTCGGTGGGCGGCCTGCTGATGCTGCGCGGGCTGGCCAGCCTGCGCTGGCTGCGCCGGCACGGCAGCCGCTGGGCGGCCGAGCAGGCCATGATCGAACGCTGGCTGGAGGCCGTCGTCGCCGGCACCCGCCGCGACTGGCGGCTGGGCCACGAGATCGCGCAGTGCGGCCGCCTCATCAAGGGCTACGGCAGCACCAACGAGCGCGGCAAGGAGGCGCTGCTGCACGTGGTCGGCCACCTGACCGGCCTGCCCGATGCGTCGGCGGCCGCCGATGCCGTGGCCGCCGCGCGGGCCGCGGCCGTGGCCGACGACGCGGGCCGCGCGCTGGACGCCACGCTGGCCGGCCTGGGCGCACCGCCCCGCCCGGTCAAGGAACAGCCGATCCGCTTCGTCCGCAAGGGCAAACCCGTAGAGGCCCAGGCCTGAGTTCGTTATAGAAAGTAACTTTCGATCATCACGACCGAGGAGACAACATGCCCAGCTTCCACTTCGCCCCCCGCCTCGCGGCCATCGCAGCCGCCCTCGCCCTGTGCGCCGGTGCCCACGCCCAGGACAAGCCCGTCGCGCTGAAGCTCTCGAGCTGGGTGCCGGCACAGCACGCGCTCAACCCGGCGCTGCAGGCCTGGGCCGACGACATCAAGAAGGCGTCGAACGGCACCATCACCTCCACCCTGTTCCCCTCGGAGCAGCTGGGCAAGGCCTTCGACCACTACGACATGGCGCGCGACGGCATCGCCGACGTCTCCTACGTGAACCCCGGCTACCAGCCCGGCCGCTTCCCGATCTTCGCCGCGTCCTCGCTGCCCTTCATGGTGTCCAACGCCAAGGCCGGGTCGGCCGCGATCGACGCCTGGTACCGCCAGTACGCGGCCAAGGAAATGAAGGACGTGCACTTCTGCTTCGCCTTCGCGCACGACCCGGGCGCGCTGCACGCCAAGAAGAAGGTGCTGCTGCCGACCGACATCAAGGGCATGAAGATCCGCCCGGCCACCAGCACCATCGGCCAGATGGTGACCACCCTGGGCGGCACCAACGTGCAGTCTTCCGCCCCCGAGGCGCGCGACATGCTGGAGCGCGGCGTCGCCGAGGCCATCACCTTCCCCTGGGGCTCGCTGATCCTGTTCGGCATCGACAAGGTGGTGAAGTACCACATGGACGTGCCCCTGTACGTCACGCCCTTCGTCTGGGTGATGAACAAGGACAAGTACGACGGCATGTCCACCGCGCAGAAGAAGGTCATCGACGACCACTGCACCAGCGAATGGGCCGAGAAGGTGGGCAGCGCCTGGGCCGACTTCGAGATCGCCGGCCGCGCCAAGATCGCCGCCGAGCCGGGCCATGAGGTCTACAAGCTCACGCCCGACCAGCTGCAGGCCTGGCGCGTGGCCGTGCAACCGGTCGAGCTGCAGTGGGCCGAGGGCGTGAAGAAGTCGGGCGGCGACCCCAAGCAGGTGCTGGACTCCTTCAAGCAGACCCTGGTCAAGTACAAGTCCGCGCTCTGACGCAGCGCCAGTGCCGGTGAAGCCCGGGTGCGCCGACGGCGGCCCGGGCTTCTTTTCCAGGCGGGGACTCCATGAAAAAAAATTTCGCCGACCGCTTCATCAACACGATCGAATGGCTGGCCGCCATCTTCGTGGGCATCGTGGCGCTCAACATCTTCGTGAACGTGCTGCTGCGCAAGTTCTTCAGCACCTCGATCCCGGATTCCTACGATTTCGGCCGCATGCTGCTGGGCATCCTGATCTTCTGGGGCATCGCCGCCACCAGCTATCGGGGCGGCCACATCACGGTGGACCTGGTGTGGTCGGCCGTGGGCCGGCGCAAGCAGCGCCTGATCGACGTCTTCGCCACGCTGGTGCTGCTGTTCGTGGTCATCGTGCAGACCGCCATGCTTTTCGACAAGGTGCGCGGGACCTACGTGGACCACGTGCTCACCTACGACCTCAACATTCCGACCTGGCCCTTCTATGCGGTGGCCTGGGCGGGCGACGTGTGCGCCGTGATCCTGATCGCCATCCGCACCTGGCGGCTCGTGTTCAAGCCCGAGGCGCTGCACGACGAGCATTTCGACGACAAGCGGGTGGAGTGACGCCATGGCAGAAACAGACCTCGTCGCCCTGATCGGCTTCGTCTCCCTCTTCGCGCTGATGCTGCTGCGCGTGCCCGTGGGCATGGCGATGGGCCTGGTGGGCATCACCGGCTACAGCTTCATCGCCGGCGCCGGCCCTGCGCTCAAGCTGGTCGGCCAGACCTCCATGCGCACGGTGACCGACTACACCTTCGGCGTGATCCCCATGTTCATGCTGATGGGCGCCTTCGTCTCGGTCTCGGGCGTGAGCCGCGAGCTGTTCAAGGCGGCCAACTCCATGATCGGCCACCTGCGCGGCGGCCTGGGCGTGGCCACGGTGCTGGCCTGCGGCGGCTTCGCGGCGATCTGCGGCTCCTCCGTCGCCACCGCCGCCACCTTCTCCAGCGTGGCCTACCCCGAGATGCGGCGCTTCGGCTACCCGCAGTCGTTTTCCACCGGGGTGATCGCGGCCGGCGGCACCCTGGGCGCGATGCTGCCGCCCTCCACCGTGCTGGCGGTCTACGCCATCCTCACGCAGCAGGACATCGGCAAGCTGTTCATGGCCGGCGTGATCCCGGGCCTGTTCGCGATGCTGCTGTACGTGCTCACCATCTTCATCATCGTCAAGGTGCGGCCCGAGTGGCTGCCCGGCGGCGAGAAGAAGGCCTGGGCCGAACGCCTGGTGGACCTCAAGAGCGTGTGGGCGCCGCTGGTGCTGTTCCTGTTCGTGATCGGCGGGCTGTACGGCGGCTTCTTCACGCCCACCGAGGCGGGCGGCGTGGGCGCGAGCGGCGCTTTCCTGCTGGGCCTCATCCGCGGCAAGCTGGACCGGGCCAAGATCAAGGAAGCCCTGCTCTCGGCCACCCGCACCGCGGCGGCCGTGTTCACGGTGCTGATCGGCGCGCTGATGTTCGGCTACTTCCTGACCATCACGCAGACGCCGCAGAAGCTCACCGCCTTCCTGACCGGCCTGGGCGTGGGCTCCTACGGCGTTCTGGCACTGATCATGGTGATGTACATCGTGCTGGGCTGCCTGATGGACGCCATGGCCATGATCATCCTCACGGTGCCCATCATCTTCCCGGTGGTGACGCAGCTGGGCTTCGATCCGATCTGGTTCGGCATCATCATCGTGATGACGGTGGAGCTGGGCCTGATCCACCCACCGGTGGGCATGAACGTGTTCGTGATCAAGAGCGTGGTGCAGGACGTGAGCTTCACCACCATCTTCAAGGGCGTGCTGCCTTTCGTGGTGACCGACATCATCCGGCTCGTGATCCTGATCAGCTTCCCCATCATCGCCCTGTGGCTGCCCGGGAGGATGGGATGAAGGAGACCGTCTACACCGTACGGGTCGAGTTCGGCGACTGCGACCCGGCGCGCATCGTCTGGTTTCCCAACTTCTTCCGCTGGATCGACGCCGCCTCGCGCGATTTCTTCGTGCAATGCGGCGTGCCGAGCTGGTCCGAGACCGAGAAGACCCTGGGCGTGATCGGCACCCCGCTGGTGGACACGCAGGCCAAGTTCATGCGCACCGCCACCTACGGCGACACGCTGGCGATCCACGCGGGCATCGCCGAGTGGCGCAGCAAGAGCTTCGTGCAGCGCTACCGTGTGATGAAGGGCGATGAGCCCATCCTGGAATGCAACGAGGTCCGCATCTTCGCCGGCCGGCGCGAGGACGGCTCGATCTTCGCGCTGCCCATCCCGCAGCCGATACGCGCGCTCTGCGAATAGCGCCCGCCCGGGCAGCATACGGTCAGGCGCACGGCCTTACCATGCGCGCATGAGCCGCTCCTCCACACGCAGTCCCCACGCCCACTCGCTCGCGCCCACCGCCTGGGTGCGGGGCCTGCGCCAGCGGCCGCGGCTGGCGGGTTCTGTGCTGCTGGGCGCGGTGCTCTTCGCCGGCTTGGCGCAGGGCATGCAGGTCGCCGTCGCCACGGCGGCGCTGCTGGCCTGGAACGCCAGCGCACTGGTGTACCTGGGCCTGGCCTGGCACCTCTTCAGGCGCAGCGACGCCCGCGGCATCCGCGAGCGGGCCCTGGCGCAGGACGAGGGCCGCGTAGCCATCCTGGTGCTGGTGGTGGTGTCGGCCCTGGCTGTGCTGCTGGCCGTGGGCTCGCAGCTCGCCCAGGCCAAGGACATGCACGGGGGCCGGCGCGAGCTGCACCTCGCGCTGGCCGCGCTGACGGTGCTCACCTCCTGGCTGTTCACGCAGGTGCTGTTCGCGCTGCACTACGCGCATGACTTCTATTCGGCCCGCGTGCGGGGCGAGCTGGACCCGCTGGCCTTTCCCAGCACGCCGGACCCGGACTACGCCGACTTCCTCTATTTCTCCTGCGTGATCGGCGCGGCCGCGCAGACCGCCGACGTGAGCTTCAACGGCCCGGCCCTGCGGCCGGTGGGCACCCTGCACTGCATCCTGGCCTTCTTCTTCAACGCCACGCTGCTGGCGCTCTCGATCAACCTGGCAGCAGGTCTGCTGATGTGAGGCCGCCGGGCGCGGTGCCGCCGCGGCAGGCCGCCCGCCTCAGCGCCCTTTTTCGTTGCCGTAGGTCTTGACCAGGTAGTCCACGATCGCCGGCATGTCCTCGTCGGGCACCGGCGCCTTGAACACGGCCTTCATGCGCTTGACCATGGCCTCCCAGTAGCCGCGCGGCGCGGTGGGCGGCTGGTACAGCATGTACTCGGCCGAGTGGCAGGCCACGCAGTTGACCTGCGCCTTGGCATAGCCCGGCAACGGGCTGGGCGTGAGCTGCGCCCCGTCAGGCGGCAGCTGGATGGTCTTGGTGGCGGCGCCCGCCGTGCAGGCGGCCGCGGCCAGCAGCAGGGCGGCGAGGAATCGGAAGCGGGTGTTCATGCGTGGCCCCTTCATGCTGCCGTGACCTTGACCGACTCGACCACGTTGCGCATGTAGCCCGCGGGCTGCCACAGGGCTTGCATGGGCTGGCTCTGGCCGGAGCGATTGAAGGCACGCACCCGCAGGTCGTACGCACCGCGCTCGGGCACGAAGCCGAAGCTGAACTCGCGGAACGAGTAGCGTCCCAGCTCGGCGCCCAGCGTGGCCTCGCGCCAGCTGGCGCCGCCGTCCACCGAAAAGGCGACCTCGCGGATGCCCTGGCCGCCGTCGAAGGCGATGCCGCGCACGCGCAGCGGCTGGCCGGCGTTCACGCGGGCGCCGTCGGCGACCGAGGTGATGAAGGAGCGCACGTTGAAGCGGCCTATGGGCCGGGTCGCGGCAGGCGTGGTGCCGGGGGCGATGCAGGCGCAGTCGTTGTCGGGGATGCGGTAGGCCGGGTTCATCCAGAAGCCCTCGAAGGTCTTGTCGATGACCTCGATCTCTGACAGGTGCTTGACCCAGTAGGTGCCGTAGTAGCCCGGCACGATGAGGCGCACCGGGAAGCCGTTGAGCATGGGCAGGTCCTGGCCGTTCATCTGCCAGGCGATCATGACCTCGCCGTCCATGGCGTGCCGCACGTCCAGCGCCTTGACGAAATCGCCGCCGCCCATGACGCCCTCGTCCAGGCCGTTGAAGGTGACCTGGCGGGCCGCGTCCTGGAGTTCGGCGCGGGCCAGCACGTCCTTGAGCGGCACCCCGGTCCAGCGCGCGTTGCCCATGGCCCCGTTGGTGAGCTGGCCGCCCTGCACGCGCGGATCGAACAGCGCGCGGCTGTTGCCCGAGCACTGGTTCACCGCCACCAGTTCCACCGGCTTGAACTGGCTGCGCAGCTCGGCCACCGTGAGCTGGAAGGGCTTGCCCACGGCGTTGCCGCCGATGCGGATCACGTGCTTGTCGCCGTCCACGGACGTGGGGATGGCGGCATTGTGGTAGCGCACGAAGAAGGCGTCGTTGGGCGTGATCAGCCCGTCGTTGAACACCTCGAAGGGCGTCTCCAGCTGGGGCGGGCGCGAGGTGAGCACGATCAGCGGGCGTTTCTCGGGGAAAGCCACGAGCTGGCGGTGGCCGTTGGCGATGGGCAGGTCCACGCTTGCGGCCTGCGCGCGCACCAGCCCCGGCAGGCCGGCGCCCGCCAAGGCAAAAGCGCCGCCCGCGAGGACGCGGCGCCGCTGGAGGTCGATGGGGGGTGTCTTCATGGGCACGACCTTGCCGTGCCCGCCCCGCCCCTGCCTCGGGACTTACCCCAGCCGGATCGGCACGAAGATACGGTCGTCGCCGCGCTGGATCAGCAGGGCCGCCGAGCGCGAGGACTTGGCCACGGCCGCCTTCACGTCGTCCACGGAGCTGACGGGGTTGCCGTTCACGGCCAGCACCACGTCGCCGGCCT
Source organism: Ramlibacter aquaticus (assembly GCF_015159745.1). Classification (GTDB taxonomy): domain Bacteria; phylum Pseudomonadota; class Gammaproteobacteria; order Burkholderiales; family Burkholderiaceae_C; genus Ramlibacter; species Ramlibacter aquaticus. The sequence goes on from NZ_JADDOJ010000007.1 coordinate 62,514, forward strand.
GCACGCCCGCACGCTCGGCCGGGCCGGCCACGTCCTCGACCACCAGGCCGCCCTGCACGCCGACCTGGCGCTGCTCGCGCGGCTCCAGCGGACGCAGGGCCAGGCCCAGCTTGCCGCCCTCGGCCGGCGACTTGGCGTCACCGCTGTCGGCCTTCGCCACCTTGTCGTCGGCGCTGCCCAGCTTGGCCGACAGCTCGACCGCCTTGCCCTTGCGCCACACGTCCAGCTTGGCGGTTTCGCCCGGCTGCGAGGCACTGATGAGGGCGGACAGGTCGCCCGAGGCGACGACCGGCTTGCCGTTCACGCTGCGGATCACGTCGCCCGGCTCCAGGCCGGCCTTCTGCGCCGGGCTGCCCTTGTCGACCTTGGCCACCAGCGCGCCGGCCGGCCGGTCCAGGCCGAAGGAATCGGCCAGGCTCTGGTTCACTTCCTGCACCGCCACGCCCAGGCGCGCGTGCTCCACCTTGCCGTGGGCCACGATCTGGTCCTTCACGCGCATCGCGAGGTCGACCGGGATCGAGAAGGACACGCCCTGGTAGCCGCCCGACTGGCTGTAGATCTGCGAGTTGATGCCCACCACCTCGCCGCGCGCGTTGAACAGCGGGCCGCCCGAGTTGCCAGGGTTCACGGCCACGTCGGTCTGGATGAAGGGCACGGCGGCGTCGTTGGGCAGGGTGCGGCCCTTGGCGCTGACCACGCCGGCGGTCACGGTGTTCTCGAAGCCGAAGGGCGAGCCGATGGCCAGCACCCATTCACCCACCCGCAGCTGGTCGCTGTTGCCGATGCTCACGGCGGGCAGGTTGCTGGCGTTGATCTTCAGCACCGCGATGTCGGTCTTGGGGTCCGTGCCCAGCACCTTGGCGCGGAACTCGCGGCGGTCGGTGAGCTTGACCGTCACCTCGTTCGCGTCCTTCACCACGTGGGCGTTGGTCATGATGATGCCGTTCGGGTCGATGATGAAGCCCGACCCCAGGCCGCGCACCGGCACCGACTGCGGCATGCGGCCGGGCGTGCCGCCGTGCTGGAAGAACTTGAACAGCTCGGACGGGTCGCTGAACTCCTCGGCCATGTCGTCGGCGTTGAGCTTGCGCGTGCCCTCCACGCTGATGTTGACCACGGCCGGGCCGTAGCGCTGCGTGATCAGGGGGAAGTTGGGCGCCGTGCTCACGCCGGCGTCCGACGGCGCCGGGGTCGCGGCCAGGGGCGGCAGCACCGCCGCGTGCGCCGCGGGGCTGCGGTGCAGGGCTTCGACGGCCGCGCCGCCGGCCATGCCGGCGCCCAGCAGGGCCAGCACCAGGGGGAGCGAACGAAAACGGTTGGGCATGTCCATGGCGGAGTCCTTTCGCAGGTTGCTTGATGTCTTGCAGCGATGATGCGGCACGCCGCTTAGGCGAGTCTTAAGCCGCGGGGGCCGGGAAGCGCACGGTGGCACGCAGGCCGCCCAGGCCGGGCGACGCGTCCAGCGCCACCGCCGCGCCATGGCGGTCGGCGATGGCCTTGACGATGGCCAGGCCCAGCCCGCTGCCCTCGCCCGCCGCGCCGGGCACGCGGAAGAAGCGGTCGAAGGCCCGCGCCCGCTCGGCCTCGGGGATGCCGGGGCCGCTGTCCTCCACGGCCAGCCAGGGGCGGCCGCCCTCGATGCCCATGCGCAGGTCCACCCGGCCGCCCTCGGGCGTGTACTTGAGCGCGTTCTCCAGCAGGTTGCGCAGCAGCACGTGCAGCGCCTCCGGCCGGCCCTGCACCGTGGCGGCAGCCGCGTCCTCGGCCAGGCCCAGGTCGATGCCGCGCGCCTGCGCCTGCGGCAGCACCTCGGCCACGGCCTCGCGCGCGAGCTGTTCCAGTTCCACGGCGCGGAAGCCTTCGCCCGGCGCCCCGGCCTCCTCGCGGGCCAGCGAGAGCATCTGGCCGGACAGCGCGATGGCCCGCGTGATGCCTTCGTTCAGGCGCTCGATCGCCTGCGGGTCGGGGTCGCGGCGCAGGGCCTGCGCCTGCAGCTTGAGCGCGGTGAGCGGGGAGCGCAGCTCGTGCGCCGCATCGGCGACGAACTGCTGCTGCGCCGCCAGGGCCTCGCGCAGGCGGCCGAACAGCAGGTTCAGCTCCTGCACCAGGGGGAAGATCTCCTCCGGCAGCCCGCCCAGCGGCAGCGGGGACAGGTCGTCCGCGGCGCGGTGCGCCACCTGCGCCTGCATGCGCTGCACCGGCGCCAGCGAGCGGTCGATCAGCCACCACACCACCAGCATGAGCACGGGCGCGAGCAGCACGATGGGCAGGATCGCGCGGGTGGCCAGCAGGCGGGCGCGGTTGTCGCGGGCGTCCAGGTCCTGCGCGATCTGCACGGTGTGCTCCGGGCTCTGCACGGAGTAGATGCGGTAGCGCACGCCGTTCACCCGGGCCTCGGAGAAGCCAAGCAGGGTCTGCGAGGGCAGGCCCGAGGGCGTGGAGCGGTAGATCTCGCTGCCGTCGGGGCCCCAGATGCGCAGGGAGAAATCGAAGTCGGTGCCGCCGGGCAGGAGCGGCAGGCCGCCGCGCACCGAGCGCGCCACCTCCTGCAGGTGCTGGTCGAAGACCTTGTCGGCCTCGGACAGCGCAGCGCGGTAGGCGGTGGTGGCCTGCAGCACCGAGGCCAGCGCGATGACGGCCAGCACCAGCCACAGCATGCGGCTGCGCAGCGAATGCGAGGCGGCGGTGCCGGGCGGGGCCGGGTTCATTCGCGCGGCACCACGTAGCCCAGGCCGCGCACGGTCTTGATGAAGTCGCTGCCCAGCTTGCGGCGCAGGCCGTGCACGTAGACCTCCACCGCGTTGCTGCTCACCTCGTCCTTCCAGCCGTAGAGCTTCTCCTCCAGCTGCGCGCGCGAGAACACCGCGCCCGGCCGTTGCACCATGGGCTCCAGCACCGCCCACTCGCGCGCCGACAGGTGCAGGGGCTCGCCGTTGAGCACGGCCTCACGCGTGGCCGGGTTGAGCGTCAGGCCCTGGTGCACGATCAGCGGTCCGGCGCGCCCGGCGCTGCGCCGCAGCAGGGCCCGGATCCGGGCCAGCAGCTCGTCGATGTCGAAGGGCTTGGCGATGTAGTCGTCCGCGCCGGCGTCCAGGCCGGCCACGCGGTCGCCCACCGCATCGCGCGCGGTGGCCACCAGCACCGGCACCGCGCTGCCGCGCTGGCGCAGGCCGCGCAGCACCTCCAGGCCGTCACGGCCGGGCAGGCCCAGGTCCAACAGCACCAGGTCATAGGGTTCGGTCGCCAGGGTGTCGGCGGCCAGCCTGCCGTCACGCACCCAGTTCAGCGCATAGCCTTCCGCCCGCAGCGCATCCAGCAGCGCGCGGCCAATCATCGCGTCGTCTTCGACCAGCAGGAGTTTCATGGCGCCCGGAGAGTATCCGGCGCCAAGCTTAAGCGGTGCTGAAGGTTTCGATCCCGCCCTGGCGGGCGCCCCATGCCCGGGGGCGCCGCCCGGCCAACGCAGCGCCTCACCCGTCGCGGTTCACAGGCTCCAGCGAGCCGTCCGGCCCGGGCACGGCGACCGGCTTGACCTCCACCGGCACCACGCCCTGCTTCAGGTCCAGGCCGATCTCGGCGGCGCTGGCGGGCGAAAGGTCCACCACCCTTCCCTTCACATAGGGGCCGCGGTCCTGGATGGTGACCTGCGTGCTGCGCCCGGTCTCCAGGTTGGTGACCTGGGCCACGGTGCCCAGCGGCAAGGTCTTGCTGGCCGCGTTGGGGGCCGCCGGGTCCATGCGATGGCCGTCGGCCATGGTGCGGTGGTTGAACATGCGCGCGTAGATGGAGGCCTTGCCCAGCTGGCGGCGCGGCACCCTGGCGGCCGCGGGCCGGTCGTGCGCTGTCGTGGCGCGGCCCTTGATGGCAGCGCCGTGTGGCTGCGCAGCGGCCTTTGGACGGGTGCTCGCGGGCTGCGCCTGCGCGCCTGCCCCGGCTTCGGTGGCGGGCGCCGCCCGTGCGGCATGCGGCAGGACGGCCGGCACCAGGCCCAGCAGGGCCAGCGCCAGCGTGAGGCTGGAAGGCTTGAGGGTGTGGCTCTGCGTATCCATGCCCCCACTCTGGCGAGGCCGGCGCCGGCCCCGCGTCGGCCAGGCTTGGGCCTGCCTGTAGGAGAGCCCGGCCCGGCGGCAGGCCGCGCACAGGCCCGGTCGGCCTTGTCCTTCAGGCCACCAGGATGGCGCGGAAGTCGTTCACGTTGGTGTGCGTGGGCCCGGTCACCAGCAGGTCGCCCAGCGCGTGGAAGAAGGACCAGCCGTCGTTGCGCGCGAGGAAGGCGTCCAGCTTCATGCCCTGGGCCTGCGCCCGTGCCAGCGTCTCGGGCGTGACGAAGGCCCCGGCGTTGTCCTCGGAGCCGTCGATGCCGTCGGTGTCGGCGGCCAGCGCCCACACGCCGGCCTGGCCCTGCAGCGCCTGCGCCAGGCCCATGCAGAACTCCGCCGCCCGGCCGCCCTTGCCGCGCGGCGTGCCCGGCGCCTGCGGCCGCACCGTCACGGTGGTCTCGCCGCCCGAGAGGATCACGCAGGGCCGCGCGAAGGGCTGGCCGTGCCGCGCGACCGCGCGCGCCAGCGCCGCGTGCACCTTGCCGACCTCGCGCGATTCGCCCTCGATCTCGTCGCTCAGCACCCAGGCGTCCAGCCCGGCGTCGCGCGCCGCCTGGGCCGCGGCCTCCAGCGATTGCTGCGGGGTCGCGATCAGGTGCACCGCGTGGCCGGCGAACAGCGCATCGCCGGGCTTGGGCGTCTCCAGCGCGCCCTGCTCCAGCAGGCTCATCACCGCGCCCGGGACGGCGATGCCGTAGCGCTGCAGGATGGCCACCGCGTCGGCGCAGCGGCTCGCGTCGGGCACGGTGGGCCCGCTGGCGATCACCGAGGGGTCGTCGCCGGGCACGTCGCTGATCGTGAGCGTCACCACCTGGGCCGGCGCGCACGCCGCGGCGAGCCGGCCGCCCTTGATGCGCGAGAGGTGCTTGCGCACGCAGTTCATCTCGCCGATGCTGCCGCCCGATTCCAGCAGCTGCCGGTTGATGCGCTGCTTGTCCTCCAGCGCCAGGCCCTCGCAGGGCAGCGTGAGCAGCGAGGACCCGCCGCCCGAGATCAGGCACAGCGCCAGGTCGTCCGGGCCCAGGCCCTGGGCCAGCTCGAGGATGCGGCCGGCGGCCTGCAGGCCGGCCGCGTCCGGCACCGGGTGCGCGGCCTCGACGATCTCGACCCGTGCCGGAACGCCCGCAGGCCGCTGCGGCGTGTGGCCGTAGCGCGTCACGGCCAGGCCCGACAGCGGCGCATCGGCCGGCCACAGCGCCTCGACCGCGTGCACCATCGCGCCGGCGGCTTTGCCGGCGCCCAGCACCACCGTGCGCCCGCGCGGCGGCGGCGGCAGGAAGGCGGCGGTGTTGTGCAGGGGCAGCGCGCGCCGCACGGCCGTGCGGTAGAGCTGTTCGAGGAACTGGCGGGGATCGCCGGGGATGGAAGAAGCCATGGACCGCATTATTCCGTGCCCTCGCGGCCGGGCCGGCACGGCACCCACTTGGCGGCGGCCCTATAGTCCACAGGCGCGCCGCGGCGCCACCCCTCTTCCCGCATGGCCTACACCCTCGTCCTGCTCCTCGGCCTCGCCGCCGGCACCCTGGGCGGCATCGTCGGCTTCGGCTCGTCCATCATGCTCATGCCGGCCCTGGTCCTGATGTTCGGCCCGCGCCAGGCCGTGCCCATCATGGCCATCGCCTCGCTGATGGCCAACGTCTCGCGCGTGGCCGCCTGGTGGCGCGAGGTCGACTGGCGCACGGTGGCGGCGTACTCGGCCACCGCGGTGCCCGGCGCGGCGCTGGGCGCGCGCACGCTGCTGGCGCTGCCCATGGGCTGGGTGGAGGGCCTGCTGGGCCTGTTCTTCGTGGCCATGGTCCCCGTGCGGCGCTGGATGCAGCGGCAGCACTGGCAGCTGCACCGCGGCCACATGGCCGCCGTGGGCGCGGTGATCGGCTTCCTCACGGGCGTGGTGGTCAGCACCGGCCCGCTCAACACGCCCTTCTTCCTGATGCACGGGCTGGTGCGCGGGCCCTTCCTGGCCACCGAGGCCATGAGCTCGGTCCCGGTCTACCTTGGGGTCGTCTTGTTGGTCATGCGTTTTAGGACGCTAGCGGGACCTAGCATCCATGCGGGTTTGCGGGGTGGTGCCCCGCTGCAAGCCGCATGAATGCTCGATTCTCTGACCCCTCCCGCGACATCT
>NZ_JADDOJ010000080.1 GCF_015159745.1 Ramlibacter aquaticus
GGTCTTGGGCACCACGGTCACGCTGTCCTGTCCGGGCGGCATCTGCACGGTTTCCACCTCACGCAGCACGCCGCCGCCGGCCACGCTGCCCGAGACCGATCCATAGCCCAGCATGCGCGCTTCGCAGGCGGTCTTGTCCTCGCCGCTGAGGGCGTTGCAGCGCGCCATGGCGTTGGCGCGGTAGTCGGCACCGTTGGCGAGCGCGCCGCGCTGCTTGTCGGCCCGTGCGTTGCGCGCTTCCTTCAGGCAGGTCGCCTCGTCCTCGGCGCTGCGCCCCTGCTTGCAGGCCTGCACTTCGCTCTGGTAGTTGCCGCTGTTGTCGATCGCATCGGCGCCGGGGCTGGCGGCGCCGGGCTGGACCACGACCTGGGCGGTCGCGGCGGTCACGACGAGCAGGATGGCCGCGCCGAAAGCGGCCGTGCTGTTCCGGTGGTTGTTCATGGCGGTCTCCGCAGTGGGTGATCCACCCACCTTAGGCGCGCAGGCCGCACTGCTCTGCCGGACCGGGTGCCCTGTGCGGGGCAGGGCGCGGCGGGTGCCGGCGTAGGACGCGGCGCTCCGGCACGACCCGTGCCCTATGCGCCGGGCAGCTCCACCGCGGTCCGTGGCGCAGCGGCCGCGCCTGGGCTGCGCCTACAGCGCCCAGGTGCGCGGCGGGTTGGCCGCCAGGCCCCACAGCGCCGGCCGCCAGGCCGCGCGCACTGCCTTGAAGAGGTCCATCACCGGCTCCACCACGGGCGCCAGCGCCCGCAGCACCACCACGCGGTCGCCGGGGGCCGTGGCGCCCGCATGGATGAAGCCGGCCGCCTCGATCTGCGCGCGGGCGAGGTCCAGGGCCTGCTCGCGCCGTGCCCGCCCCAGGGGTTCCCCGGCGGCAAAGAAGAAGGTGCCCAGGCAGCGCTGGCCCGCCAGGCCCAGCGGGCCGTCCATCAGCGCGGCGTCATCGGCGGCGATGCGGCCGTGGTCCAGCCACGCCCCGTCCAGCGCGATGCGCTGCCGCACGCGGCCGGCGAGGAAGGGCTGGCCTGAGCCCGGCAGGCCCAGCGCGAGCAGGTCCCAGCCCATCATCTCGGCGCCCGGTGCGAGCGCGACCGCCAGCTCGTTCTGCGCCTCGCAGCCGCTGTAGCAGATCGTCTCCTGCGGCAGCCATTCCATGCGTGCGCCCGCGGCCAGGGCGATGCGCGTGCGCTGCGCCGCGGCCTCGCCGTCGCTGCGGTAGAAGCGGCCCGCCCCCGGCGTGGTGACCACGCCGTGCGCCCCCGGCCCGGCGCTGATCGCGATGTCCAGCGTGTCGCCTGCCACCAGGCCACTGGGCGGGTGCACCAGCACGTTGTGGGCGATGGTGTCGCCCTCGGGGTAGAGCGTCTGCAGCACGCGCAGCGGCCCCTGGTGGGCGAAGCGCGCGGCGCAGCGGCCCGTCTCCAGGCGCCAGTCCAGCGAGAGCGTGGCCTGCCAGGCCATCAGTGGGGGCGGCGTGCTGGCAGCCCGGCCGTCAGGTGTCGTTGGGGGTCCATGGAAGCTCTTGTGCAGCGGCGGCTCGGCGAGCCGGGAAGCAAGAAGAATGCCCCATCCTGCGGCCTGGGGCCAGCCGGGCGCGAAGAAAGTTCCTGTTTGCGGGTAGGCAGGCTCCGACGCCGCGGCAAGGTGCCCGCGCACGATGAGCCTTGACGGGCGACTACGGATGTCAGGATGTGTCGCGCCGATATTGGCTTTCACCGGCCGCCGCGGGGGCGGCGGGGGACCGGAGCCACGAGGGCCGGTCCGCTTTCACAAATCGCCGTTTTCGGCAAAGGAGTGTCAAGTGAACTTCATTCTGTGGTTGATCGTGGGTGGCATCGTGGGCTGGCTCGCCAGCCTGGTCATGAGGACGGACGGGCAGCAGGGCATCCTGCTGAACGTGATCGTCGGTATCGTCGGCGCCTTCATCGGCGGCTGGCTGATTTCGCCCCTGGTGGGCACGGGCACCATCAACGACGGCCTGAGCATCGGCTCGGTGCTGGTGTCGCTGGTCGGCGCGATCATCCTGCTGGCGATCGTGAACCTGTTCCGCCGCGGTCGCGTGCGCTAAGCAGCTTCCGCTTCCCCGGGCATCGGCAGCCGCCGGTGCCTTCCCGCGCCCGCGACACCCGGGCGCGCCGGCCCTCCGGCCCCGCGTTGCCCCCCGGCACGCGGGGTTTCGTTTTTTCTGGCGGCGCGCGGCCCGACCGGCTTCAGCCCGCGTAGGGGTGGCGGGCCTTCCAGTGGCGGGCGATGTCGATGCGGCGGCAGACCCAGACCTTGTCGTGCCTGGCGATGTGGTCCAGGAATTTCTGCAGCGCGACGATGCGCCCGGGCCGACCGAGCAGGCGGCAATGCATGCCCACGCTCATCATGCGCGGCGTGTCGGCGCCCTCGGCGTAGAGCGCGTCGAAACTGTCGCGCAGGTAGATGAAGAAGTCCTCGGCCTGGGCGAACCCCTGGGGCAGCGAAAAGCGCATGTCGTTGGTGTCCAGGGTGTAGGGCACCACCAGGTGCGGCACCACCTGGCCGTCGCTCTTGCGCACCTTCATCCAGAAGGGCAGGTCGTCGCCGTAGTAGTCGCTGTCGTACTCGAAGCCGCCCTCGTCGACCACCAGGCGGCGCGTGTTGGGGCTGTCGCGCCCGGTGTACCAGCCCGCCGGGTGCTGCCCCGTGAGGGCCTGCAGGGCCTGCACCGCCTGCTGCAGGTGCGCGCGCTCCTGCGCCTCGTCCATGCCCTGGTAGTGGATCCAGCGCCAGCCATGGCAGGCGATCTCGTGGCCCAGCTCGGTGAAGGCGGCGGTGAGCTCGGGGTGGCGCTGCAGCGCCATGGCGACGCCGAACACCGTCAGCGGCAGGCCGCGCCGCTCGAACTCGCGCAGGATGCGCCAGACGCCCACGCGCGAGCCGTATTCATAGATGCCCTCCATGCTCAGGTGCCGGTCGGGGTAGCTCGCCGGGTTGAACATCTCGGAGAGGAACTGCTCCGAGCCCGCGTCGCCGTGCAGCACCGCGTTCTCGCCGCCCTCCTCGTAATTGAGCACGAACTGCACCGCCACGCGCGCCTGCCCCGGCCAGTCCGCCTGCGGCGGATTGCGGCCGTAGCCGACCAGGTCGCGGGGGTACGGGGCCGTGCTGTCGTAGGTCATACTGGAGGCTCGAATCAAAGACGCAAGGATGGTACATGGGCCTGAGCACGCACGTCCTCGACACCATGAACGGATGCCCCGCGGCCGGCATGACGGTCGATTTCTACGACACCGCGGACGGCGGCGCGCGGCTGCTGCGCAGCTTCCAGCTCAATGCCGACGGCCGCACCGAGGGCGGCCCGGTGCTGGACACGCAGGCCCTGCGGCGCGGCACCTACCGCCTGGTGTTCCACGTGGCGGCCTACTTCCGTGCGCGCGGCGTCGAGCTGCCGGACCCGCCCTTCCTGGACCGCGTGGCGCTGGACTTCGGCATCGCCGACACGGCGTCCCACTACCACGTGCCCCTGCTGGCCAGCCCCTGGAGCTGCTCGACCTACCGTGGCTCCTGAGCCCGCGTCGGCGCGCGCGCGGGGCCCGGCGTCAGAGCTGGCCTTCGGTCAGCGTGTCGAGCTGGAAGCGGCCGCTGCGGTCCCACAGCCAGGTGTCGGTGTAGGTCACCGTGCCCATGCGCGCGGGAATCGGGAAGGGCGAGGCCGCGCGCACCGTGCGCTCGATCTCGGTCACCACCTCGGGCGCGTGCGAGGGCTTGCGCATCCAGTGCAGCTGCCGCACGTTGCCCCGGGCGTCGATGTCCACCTGCAGCACCGCGACCGCGTGCAGCATGGGCGGCAGCTTGCCGCTCCAGATGCGGTCCCGGTTGGCCGCGTAGAGGTGCGCCGCGGCGTCGGCACGGTAGGCGCGCGGCGTGGCCGCCTGCGACACGCGCACGTCGGCCGGGATGGCGGGCGGTGCCGCCGCTTCGTCGGGGCCGGCGGCCGGGGCTGCCGCGGGCGGCTCGCCACGGGGGGCCGAGCCACAGCCCGCGAGCAGGGCGGCGGTGGCCAGGGCGGCTGCGGCCGCGCAGGCCGCCGCGGGATGGTGCAGGATTCGTTTCATGCGCTGTCCTGTTGCTGAACTCAGCCATTGAACGACAAGCCGCGCCCGCTTTCCAGCGGGTTTACCTTTCGCCCACGGTTCTTGCTTTTTGACGCCAGCCATGCCTTCCGACGCACTTGAATGGACCGCCGCCCGCCTGGCCGCCGAGCCGGCGGTGCTGGTGCGGGTGGAGCGCGTGCAGGGCTCCGCGCCGCGCGAGCCGGGCGCCTGGATGGCGGTGTTCGCGGGCGATGTCGCCGGCACCGTGGGCGGCGGCCACGTGGAACTGCAGGCCATGGCGAGCGCCCGCCGGATGCTGGCCGGCGAGGACGCCCCCGCGCTGCAGCGCTACGCGCTCGGGCCCAGCCTGGGCCAATGCTGCGGCGGCGTGATGCACCTGCGCTTCGAGCGCCTGGGGCCCGGGCAGGCCGCGGACCTGGCGCAGCGCCTGGCCGCGCCGCGCGCGCCGCTCGCACTCTTCGGCGGCGGCCACGTCGGCCGGGCCATCGCCCAGGCCGTGGCCCCGCTGCCCTATGCGCTGACCTGGATCGACAGCCGCGACAACATCTTCCCCGCGCCCGCACCGGACGGGGTGCAGTGCGAGCACTCGGACCCGGTCGAGGCCGCGGTGCCGCTGCTGCCGGCGGGCTCGCGGGTGCTCGTCATGAGCTTCAGCCATGCCGAGGACCTGGACATCGTGGCGGCCTGCCTGCGCCGCCTGCGCGTGCAGGGCGACCTGCCGTTCGTGGGCCTGATCGGCAGCGCCACCAAGTGGGCCACCTTCCGAAGCCGGCTGCGCGCACGCGGCTTCGCCGAGGAGGAGCTCGCCCGCATCACCTGCCCGATCGGCATCCCGGGTATCCGGGGCAAGCAGCCCGAGGTGATCGCCGCCAGCGTGGCGGCGCAGCTGCTGCTTGCCGCACCGCCCTGACGGGCATCCACCGAGGACGCGACACGCGATGGAGAACTACCTGCTGGATTGGGCCAACCTGCTGCTGCGATGGGTGCACGTGATCACCGTCATCGCCTGGGTGGGCTCCTCGTTCTACTTCGTCTTCCTGGACCTGAGCCTGACCCCGCCCGTGGACGAGGACCTGAAGCGCCAGGGCGTGGACGGCGAGCTGTGGGCGGTGCACGGCGGCGGCTTCTACCACCCGGTGAAGTTCAACGTGGCGCCGCCCAGGCTGCCCGCGCACCTGCACTGGTTCTTCTGGGAAAGCTACTCGACCTGGCTGAGCGGCTTCGCGCTGTTCTCGGTGCTGTACCTGTGGAACGCCGGGACCTTCCTGGTCGATCGCCAGCGCATGGACTGGCCGCCCGCCGTCGCCGCCGGCGTGGCCCTGGCCTCGCTGTACCTGTTCTGGACGGCCTACAACACGGCCTGCAGGCTCTGGGGCGGCCGCAGGAACGGCGACGCGGTGGTGGGCGCCGTGGTGGTGGCGCTGGTGTGCGTGGCGGCCTGGGCCGCCTGCCGCGTGTTCCCCGGCCGCGCGGCCTTCCTGCTGGTGGGCGCGATGATGGCCACGGCGATGAGCGCGAACGTGTTCTTCTGGATCATCCCCGGCCAGCGCAAGGTGGTGGCCGCGATCCGCGCCGGCGAGCCGGTGGACCCGGTGCACGGCAGGCGCGGCAAGCAGCGCAGCGTGCACAACACCTACTTCACGCTGCCGGTGCTGTTCGCCATGCTGTCCAACCACTACAGCTTCCTGTGGAGCCATCCGCGCAACTGGGCAGTGCTGATCCTCATGATGCTGGCCGGCGCGGCGATCCGCCAGTTCTTCGTGCTGCGGCACGGCGCCAAGCTGGGGCGCAACCGCCATCCCTGGCCCTACGCCCTGGTGGGCGTGGTGCTGGTGCTGGGCGTGATCGCCTGGCTGCGGCCGTTGCCCGCGCCGGCGGTGGCGGTGCCGGCGCAGGTGGGCTGGGCGCAGGTGCAGCCGGTGCTGGCGCAGCGCTGCTATGCCTGCCACGGCGCCCAGGTGCAGATGAAGGGCCTGCGCTTCGATGAGCCGCAGGCGGTGGCCGCGCACGCGTCCGAGATCTACCAGCAGGCGGTGGTGCTGCGCGCCATGCCCATGAACAACGCCACCGGCATCACCGAGCAGGAGCGGGCGCTGATCGCCGGCTGGTTCCAGGGCGGCGCGCCGGTGCGCTGAGCCTCACCACTTCGGCGGCTGCGACAGTTCCTCGAAGAGCTCGCGGTAGATGCGGTAGCGGCTGGGCGTGATGCCGCTGCCGTCCTCGCGGCCCACCGCCGCGATCACGCCGCAGCCGGGCTCGTGCAGGTGGGTGCAGTTGTAGAAGCGGCAGTGCTCCACATGCGGCCGCAGGTCGGGCATGTAGGCCGCGAGCTGCGCCGGGTCGATGTGGCGCAGGCCGAATTCCTGAAAGCCGGGCGAATCGATCAGGGCGGTGCGGCGCTGCGCGTCACACCAGTACCAGGTGGTGCTGGTGGTGGTGTGCTTGCCGGAATTGAGCGCCTGTGAGATCTCGCCGGTCTGCGCCGTCGCACCCGGCACCAGCAGGTTCACCAGCGTGCTCTTGCCCGCGCCCGAGGGCCCGAGCACCAGCGTGGCCTTGCCTTCCAGGTGGGCCATCAGCTTGTCGCGGTCGACCTCTCCCGAGCGCTTGAGCGAGAGCGGCAGCACGCCGTAGTGCATGCGCTGGTAGGGCAGCAGCCGCTGCCACGCGCGCTCGAAATCCTCGACCAGGTCGCTCTTGTTCAGGGCCACCAGCGGCGCGATGCCGGCCGCCTCGCAGGCGATCAGCGCGCGGGTCAGCTGGCTCTCGGAGAACTCGGGCTGCGCGGCCACCAGCACCAGCACCTGGTCCAGGTTGGCGGCGAAGGACTTGGTGCGCATCTCGTCCTGGCGCCAGAAGATGTTGCGGCGCGGCTGCACGCCCTCGACGCTGCCCTCGTCGCCGCTGGGCATCCAGCGCACGCGGTCGCCCACGACCGAGGCGTTCTTCTTGCCGCGCAGGTGGCACAGGATGCGATGCCCCGCGTCGTCCTCCACCAGCACGTGCCGGCCGTGGCTGGCGACGACGAGGCCGATGTTCATGGGCGCAGCGCGTCCACGCGGCGGGCGGATTCGATGTCCAGCGCGGTGACGGCCGAGGCCGAGTGCGTGTTGTAGCGCACCACCACGCGGCCCCAGTGCACGCCCAGGTCGGGGTGGTGATCCAGCGCCTCGGCCACCGCGGCGACCGCGTTGACGAAGGCGATGGTGGCCGCGTAGTCGGCGAAGCGGAAGGTCTTCTCGATGGCCGCCTGGGCGCCACTGCCCGTGCGGGCCCAGCCGGCGAGTGCGGCCAGGGCCTGGTCCACCTGCGCGTCGGTCAGGGGCTCGCGCGTGCTCATGCGGGCGCTCCCAGCCGGGCCACCCGTTCGCTGGCCGGCGGGTGCGAGTAGTAGAAGCGCACGTAGACCGGGTCGGGCGTGAGGGTGGAGGCGTTGTCCTCGTAGAGCTTGAGCAGCGCGGCGGCCAGGTCGGCGCCGCTGGTCTGCTGCACGGCGAAGGCGTCGGCCTCGAACTCGTGCCGGCGCGACAGCTGGGCGAACAGCGGCGAGACGAAGAAGGAGAACACCGGCACCGCCAGCGTGAACAGCAGCAGGGCCAGCGCGTCGTTGGAGCCGGCCAGCGCCGGGCGCACGCCCAGCCCGGTGTAGAACCACAGCTGCTGCGACACCCAGCCCAGCAGGGCGAAGCCCGCCAGGCTCAGCAGGAAGCCGGCGACCATGCGCTTGACGATGTGGCGGCGGCGGAAGTGGCCGAGCTCGTGCGCGAGCACCGCCTCCATCTCGGGGCCGGAGAGCTGGGCCAGCAGGGTGTCGAAGAACACCACCCGCTTGTTGGCGCCGAAGCCTGTGAAGAAGGCATTGGCGTGCGCGCTGCGCTTGCTGCCGTCCATTACGAACAGGCCCTGGGCCGCGAAGCCGCAGCGCTCCATCAGCCGGGTCACGCGCTCGCGCAGGGCCTCGTCGGCCAGCGGGGTGAACTTGTTGAACAGCGGCAGGATGAAGCGCGGCGAGATCCACATCACCAGCAGCTGCCAGGCCACCAGCACGCCCCAGGCCCACAGCCACCACAGGCTGCCGCCGGCCTGCATCAGCGCCAGCACCACCCACAGCAGGGGCAGGCCCAGCGCCACCGCCAGGAGCACGCCCTTGACCGCGTCGGCCAGCCAGAGCCGCCAGCTCATCTTGTTGAAGCCGAAGCGCTCCTCCAGCACGAAGGTCTGGTACAGGGTGAAGGGCAGGTCCAGCAGGCCGCCGATGGCGACGAAGGCCGCGACCAGGGCGATCTGGCGCAGCATGCCGGGCGCCAGCGCGCCGGTGACGGCGTGGTGCAGCGCGTCCAGCCCGCCCAGCAGGGTCCACCCCAGCAGGACGGCGGCCGTCCAGGCCGACTCCAGGATGCCCAGCCGCACCTTGGCCACCGTGTAGTCGGCGGCGCGCTGGTGCGCCGACAGCGGCACCCGGGCGTCGAAGGGGGCCGGCACGGCCTCGCGGTGCCGGGCCACGTGGCGCACCTGGCGGCTGGCGAGCCACAGCCGGGTGGCCAGGCCCGCAGTCAGGAAGCCGGCGAAGGCCAGCGTCATCCATTCGGAAGCATTCATGGCGTACGAGTTTAGCGGCGACAATCCCGCCATGCCCGAGACCCCCGAAGACACCCCGAACGCGGCCGCGCCCACGCTGGGCCGCAGCGACCAGAACCTGGTCTGGCTGGACTGCGAAATGACCGGCCTGAACCCCGAGAGCGACCGCCTGATCGAGATCGCCGTCATCGTCACCGGCCCCGACCTCACGCCCCGCATCGAGGGTCCGGTCTTCGTCATCCACCAGAGCGATGCGCTGCTGGACGGCATGGACGCCTGGAACAAGGGCACGCACGGCAAGAGCGGGCTGATCGACAAGGTCAAGGCCTCGACCACCACCGAAGCGCAGGCCGAGCAGGCGCTGATCGATTTCATCGCCAAATACGTGCCGCGCAACGGCTCGCCCATGTGCGGCAACACCATCGGCCAGGACCGGCGCTTCCTGGTGAAGTACATGCCGAAGCTCGAGGCGTACTTCCACTACCGCAACCTGGACGTGAGCACGCTCAAGGAACTGGCGCGGCGCTGGAAGCCGGCGGCCTATTCGTCGTTCAAGAAGCAGCAGGCGCACACCGCGCTGGCCGACGTGCACGAATCCATCGACGAGCTCGCGCACTACCGCGAGCATTTCCTCAACCTCTCGCCATAGACTTCGGGGAGCCTGCCATGGGCAACACCGTCCGCCTGCATCGCGTGCTGCGCGCACCGCCCGAGCGCGTGTACCGCGCCTTCCTGGAGGCGCCGGCGCTCGCCAAGTGGCTGCCGCCGCAGGGCTTCACCTGCACCGTGCACGCCATGGACGCCCGGGTCGGCGGTGGCTTCCGCATGAGCTTCACCAACTTCTCCGGCGGCGGCTCGCACAGCTTCGCCGGCACCTACCAGGCGCTGGAGCCGGCCGCGCTGATCCGCTACACCGACCGCTTCGACGACCCCCAGCTGCCGGGCGAGATCCTGTGCACGGTGCGGCTGCGGGCGGTGAGCTGCGGCTGCGATCTCGAGGTGACGCAGGAGAACCTGCCCGAGGCCATCCCGGTGGAGATGTGCTACCTGGGCTGGCAGGAGTCGCTGGACCAGCTGCGCGCGCTGGTCGAGCCGCAGATCCCGGGCTGAGAGCAGGCGGCGGCGACGCCGCGCTCGCCGGCGCTGCCGCGGGCACGCGCCCTCAGTGCCCCAGCGCCCGCATCCCCAGCAGGGCCAGGCAGCCCAGCCCCAGCAGCAGCGACAGCGCCTTCCAGAACACCACCGGGTCGCGCGCGATGAGCGGGACGGGGCGCCCGGCCGCGGTGCCGTGGACGGGGTGCAGCAGCGCGTGCACGAACTCGTCCACGTCGGCGGGGCGGCGTTGCGGCTCCACCTGCAGCGCTTCGCGCAGGGCCGCATCGACCCAGGCCGGCACGTCGCGGCGGAACTCGGTGACGGGCCGCGCCCGCAGGCGCTTCTGGCCGGCGAGGTCGCGGCACTTGGCCACGTCCATGCCGTAGGGCAGGCGGCCGGTGAGCAGCTGGTAGGTGATCACCGCCAGCGAGAACAGGTCCGACCGGGCCGTGCCCGCCGCCCCCAGGAAATACTCCGGGGCCATGTACTGGGCGGTGCCGGGCAGGGGCAGCGGAGCGCCGCCGGCGTCCAGCACGCCGGCCACCTGCGTGGCGCCGAAGTCGATCAGCCGCACCGTGCCCGCCTCGTCGACCATCACGTTGGCCGGCCGCAGGTCCTGGTGGACCATCTCGGCCCGGTGCAGCGTGCGCAGCCCGCGCGCGAGCTGCACCACGATGTCGCGCACCTCGTCCACCGAGGGGCGGGGGTGGTCCCGCATCCATTGCGCCAGGGTGCGGCCCGGCACGTACTCCATCACGGTGTACAGCTGGGTGCGCGGGCGATCGGGCAGGCAGGCCTTGAGCAGGTGCGGGCTGTCCACGCGCCGCGCGATCCACTCCTCCATGAGGAAGCGCTCCAGCGCCGCACGGTCCTCGCGCATCTCGGTCGAGGGGGTCTTCACCACCACGCGCTGGCCGCTGGCCTCGTCGAGCGCGAGGTAGACGTGGCTTCGGTCGCTGTGGTGCAGCTCGCGCTGGATGCGCAGGCCGTCCAGCAGGCTGCGTGGCGCGAGCAGGCCCGCCGGCGGCAGCTCGGCGGCGCGCTGGGCGAGCTCGCCCGCCTCGGCCTGCGGCACCGCGTCCACGCGCACCAGCTGCAGCGTGAGGTTGTCCTCGCTGCCGGCCGCCAGCGCGGCCTCCACGATGGCCCGCGCCGCCGCCTCCAGGTCCTCGCCGTGCTGGGCCAGCAGGGCGGCCATGCGCGCGGCCGGCAGGTGCCCATGCACGCCGTCGGTGCTGAGCACGAAGGTGTCGCCCGGCACCACCGGCAGGGTGCGGTGGTCGATCTCCACCTGGGGCGCGATGCCCAGCGCCCGGCCCAGGTAGCTCTGGCCGCCGCCGACGTGGATGCGGTGCTCGGCGGTGAGCGGCTCCAGCGTGCGGCCCTGCAGCTGCCAGATGCGCGCGTCGCCGATGTGGAAGAGGTGGGCGCTGCGGCCCTTGAGCACCAGCGCGCTGAAGGTGCAGGCCCAGCCGCGGTCCTTGTCCCAGCGGCCCTGGCCGGCCTGGGTCTGCGCGTACAGCCAGGCGTTGGTGGCGGCCAGCACGCGCTCGGCCGCACGCCGCACCGACCAGGCCTCCGAGGTGCAGTAGTAGTCCTCCAGGAAGCCGGTCACCGCGGCCTGGCTGGCCTCGCGCGCCACCGGGCTGCTGCTGATGCCGTCGGCCACCGCGAGCACGATGCCCTTGGCCTCGAGCCGCCCGTCCGTGGGCAGCGCGAGGCCGTGGAAATCCTGGTTGACCGGCTTGCGGCCGGCGCTGGAGTACTGCCCGGTGCGGACGGCCAGCCGCTGCACGAACTCAGGCGGGAACGCGCTTGGGCACCGTCTTCAGGTGCGTGGCGTACAGGGTCAGGCCGGTGAAGGAGAGGCCGCCCACCAGGTTGCCCAGCACGGTGGGGATCTCGTTCCACAGCAGGTAGTCCATCAGCGTGAAGTGGGCGCCAGTCAGCAGGCCGAAGGGGAACAGGAACATGTTCACCACCGAGTGCTCGAAGGTCATGTAGAAGAACAGCATGATGGGCATCCACATGGCGATCACCTTGCCGCTCACGTGGGTGGAGATCATCGCACCGACCACGCCGGTGGACACCATCCAGTTGCACAGCATGCCGCGAATGAACAGCGTGAGCATGCCGGCCGCGCCGTACTTGGCGTAGCCCAGGGTGCGGTTCTCGCCGATGACCGAGATCGCCTTGCCGACGGCGTTGGGCTCGGTGGAGAAGGCGAAGGTGAAGACGATGGCCATCATCGCGGCCACCGTGAGCGCGCCCGCGAAGTTGCCCACAAAGGTGAGGCCCCAGTTCCTGAGCACGCCCTGGAAGGTGACGCCGGGCCGGCGGTCGATCCAGGCCAGCGGGCTGAGCACGAACACGCCGGTCAGCAGGTCGAAGCCCAGCAGGTACAGCATGCAGAAGCCGACCGGGAACAGGATGGCGCCGATCAGCGGCTGGCCGGTCTGCACGTTGATGCTGACCGCGAAGACGGCGGCCAGCGCCAGGATGGCGCCGGCCATGAAGGCGCGGATCAGGGTGTCGCGCGTGCCCATGTGAATCTTGGATTCACCGGCGTCCACCATCTTGGTGACGAATTCTGAGGGAACGATGTAGGCCATGGGGGAACTCCTGTGGAACGTGGAACGTGGAATGGGGCTCAGACGGCGACGAGGACGGTGCGGCCTTCGACGCGCACCGGGTAGGCGGCCACCGACTTCTCGGGCGCTTCCAGGCATTCGCCGCTGCGCAGGTCGAAGTGGTGCTTGTAGAGCGGCGAGGCGACGACGATGCGCTCGCCCAGGTTGCCGACCAGGCCGCGCGAAAGCACGCTGGCCTTGGAATGCGGGTCCACGTTGTCGATGGCGAACAGGCCTTCGCCCGCGTCCTTGACGTGGAAGACCGCGACGTGGCGGTCCTCGACCAGCGCGCAGACGCCGGTGTTGGGCAGGATGTCGTCGATGCGGCAGACCGGCATCCACTGGCGGACGCCGGAACCGGTGGCGGGGCGGGGGGTGGTGCTCATGATGGGACTCCTCGGGAGGTCAGGCGGGTTGCTGCTCGGGCGCGCTGTCGCGCTCCAGGACGGTGGCCGGGCGGATCTGGCCGCGCTCGCGCACGAAGACCACGTGCGGATCGGGCCGGTCGGTGTTGACGAACTGGCGGAAGCGCTTGCGCGCCTCGGGGTCGTTCACGGCCGCCTTCCACTCGCACTGGTAGCTGTCGACGATGCGCTGCATGTCGGCCTCCAGTTCGGCGGCCAGGCCCAGGTGGTCGTCCACCACCACGGCCTTGAGGTAGGCGAGGCCGCCTTCCAGGTTGTCGCGCCAGGTGCTGGTGCGCTGCAGCCGGTCGGCCGTGCGCACGTAGAACATGAGGAAGCGGTCGATCAGCCGAACCAGCTGCTCGCGCGAGAGGTCCTGCGCGAGCAGTTCGGCGTGGCGCGGCTTCATGCCGCCGTTGCCGCAGACATAGAGGTTCCAGCCGCGCTCGGTGGCGATGATGCCCACGTCCTTGCCCTGCGCCTCGGCGCACTCGCGCGTGCAGCCGGAGACGCCGAACTTGATCTTGTGCGGCGCGCGCAGGCCCTTGTAGCGGTTCTCGAGGTCGACGGCGAGGCCGGCGCTGTCGCCCACGCCGTAGCGGCACCAGGTCGAGCCCACGCAGGATTTCACCGTGCGCAGCGCCTTGGCGTAGGCATGGCCGGACTCGAAGCCGGCGGCGATGAGCTCTTCCCAGATGGCGGGCAGCTGGTCCACGCGCGCGCCGAACAGGTCGACCCGCTGGCCACCGGTGATCTTGGTGTACAGGCCGTAGGTCTTGGCCACCCGGGCCACGGCCATCAGCCCGTCCGGGGTCACCTCGCCGCCGGGCATGCGCGGCACCACCGAGTAGGTGCCGTCCTTCTGGATGTTGCCCAGGAAGTAGTCGTTGGAGTCCTGCAGCGCGGCGTGCTCGCGCTGCAGGATGAAGTCGTTCCAGCACGAGGCCAGGATGCTGGCCGCCACCGGCTTGCAGATGTCGCAGCCCAGGCCCTGGCCGTGGCGGGCCAGCAGCGCGTCGAAGCTGCGGATGCCTTCCACCTTGACCAGGTGGAACAGCTCCTGGCGCGAGTGGGCGAAGTGTTCGCACAGGTGGTTGCTCACCGCCAGGCCCTGCTTCTTCAGCTCGGCCTTCATCACCTGCGTCACCAGCGGCAGGCAGCCACCGCAGGCCGTGCCGGCGCGGGTGCAGGCCTTGAGCGCGCCGATGTCGGTGGCGCCGCCGGCCACCGCACTGCACAGCGCGGCCTTGCTGACGTCGTTGCAGGAACAGATCTGCGCCTGCGCGGGCAGGGCCTCCACGCCCAGGCCGGCGGCCGGCTGGCCGTCCACGGCCGGCAGGATGAGCGAGGCCGGCTGCGGCGGCAGCGGAATGCCGTTCTGCACCCGCTGCAGCAGCGTGCCGTACTCGGCGGCATCGCCCACCAGCACCGCGCCCAGCAGCTTCTTGCCGCAGGCCGAGACCACGATCTTCTTGTAGACCTGCTGCTGCCCGTCCTCGAAGCGGAAGCTGCGGCTGCCCTCGGTGGCGCCCTGGGCGTCGCCGATGCTGGCCACGTCCACGCCCAGCAGCTTGAGCTTGGTGCTCATGTCGGCGCCGTTGAAGCGTGCGTCCTCGCCGGCCAGGTGCCTGGCGGCCACGCGCGCCATGTCGTAGCCGGGCGCCACCAGGCCGAAGAGCTGGCCGTTCCAGGCCGCGCATTCGCCAATGGCGTAGATGTCGGGGTCGCTGCTGCGGGCGTGCGCGTCGATGGCGACGCCGCCGCGCGGGCCCAGCGCCAGGCCGCAGGCCCGGGCCAGCTCGTCGCGCGGGCGGATGCCGGCGGAGAACACCACCATGTCGGCCTCCAGGTGGCTGCCGTCGGCGAATTCCAGGCGGTGGCGCGCGTGGGTGCCCTCGCCGATGCGGGTCGTGTTCTTGCCGGTGTGCACGGCCACGCCCAGGTCCTCGATCTTGCGGCGGAGCATGCGGCCGCCTTCTTCGTCCACCTGCAGGGCCATCAGGCGCGGCGCGAACTCGACCACGTGCGTGGCCAGCTGCATGTCGCGCAGGGCCTTGGCGCACTCCAGGCCCAGCAGGCCGCCGCCGATCACCACGCCGCTGGCGCTGCGCGCGCCCAGGGCGGCCATGGCCTCCAGGTCTTCGAGGGTGCGGTAGGTGAAGCAGCCCTCGCGCTCGCGGCCGGGCACGGGCGGCACGAAGGGGAAGGAGCCGGTGGCCAGCACCAGCTTGTCGTAGGGCAGGCAGTCGCCGGCCGCCGTGGTGACGGTGCGGGCCGCGCGGTCGATGGCCGTCGCCCGGGTGGCCAGCCGCAGCACGGTGCCGGGCCGGTCGAAGAAGCCCTGGGGCACCAGGGACAGCGCCTCGGCGCTGCGGCCGCTGAAGTAGTCGGACAGGTGCACCCGGTCGTAGGCCGCACGGGCTTCCTCGCACAGCACCGTGACCTGGGCGTCGGCGAGCGGGCCCGCGCGCAGGCTTTCCAGGAACTTGTGGCCCACCATGCCGTGGCCGATGACGATGATCTTCACTGTGCCTTCCTCAGGATTCGATGTCGCGCGGCGCCGCGTCCCCGCGGGGATGCGCGCTCGGCCTGCCAGACCCATCAGGTGCACGTCGTTGTGCACGGGCGTCACGTCGTTGTGCGCCAGGCTGTCGAGGGCGGCCTTGCGGCACGCTCTGGTCAAGTGCAGGGCTTACCGCAAGCACCGTGCCAACCCGTGTGACGGCCGTCACGCTCAGCCGTGGGGTCGCGGTCGGCTGCGGCGACGCGCGTCCAGCCCATCCGGCACCACCATGGCGCGTCGCGCACCGTATCGGCGCACCCCACGGCAGTCGCGGCTTGCCGCACACTCCAGGCATGCTGCGCATCGGCCTGATTTCCGACACGCACGGCCTGCTTCGGCCGCAGGCGCTGGACGCGCTGCGCGGCTGCGACCACATCCTGCACGGCGGCGACATCGGCGGGCCGCAGCTGTTGGACGCGCTCGCCGCGCTGGCGCCGGTGACGGCCGTGCGCGGCAACACCGACGAGGGCCCCTGGGCGCAGGCGCTGGACGAGGCCGTGACGCTGCGCTTCGGCGCGGTGGCGGTGCACGTGGTGCACGACCTCGCCACCCTCGCCATCGACCCCGTGGCGCAGGGCGTGCGCGTGGTCGTGAGCGGCCATTCGCACCGCCCTGGCGTGCGCGAGTCAGCGGGCGTGCTCTATGTGAACCCCGGCAGCGCCGGCCGGCGGCGCTTCCGCCTGCCGGTGGCCCTGGGCGAGCTGGTGGTGGAGGAGGGCCAGGTGCGCCCGGCCATCCACCTGCTGGAGGCCTGATGCCGGCCTGGCTGCCTCGCCTGTGGGCCGCACCCTGCTCGCTGCCGGGGCTGCTGCTGGGCACGCTGGTGCTGGCCGGGGGCGGCCGCTGGCATGCGGAGGGCGGGCTGCTGGTCTTCACCTGGCGCGAAAGCGGCCTGCGCTGCGGCCGCGTCGCCCGCGCGCTGCCCTACCGCGCCATGGCCCTGGGCCACGTGGTGCTGGCCGTGACGCGCGAGGAGTGCCGCGCGCTGCTGCCCCACGAACGGGTGCACGTGGCGCAGTACGAGCGCTGGGGCGCCTTCTTCTTCCCGGCCTATGCCGCCTCCAGCCTGTGGCAGTGGCTGCGCGGCCGCGACCCCTACTGGGATAATGCCTTCGAAGTCCAGGCCCGGGCACTTGCGGGAAAACCCTGAACCTGCGATAATTCAAGGCTTGGCTGCAGCAAGGCAGCCGTCGTGCATCTCCTGTCACCTGCCGGCCCATGAAGGGCCAACGGCCTGGGCTCTTTCCGAACACACTGGAAATCCCGCCGCGCGTCGTTGATGGTGGATGTTTTTGTTTCCACCCATTGACGACGGTCCGTGCGCCAGAGCGCCACGGCCGCGCGAGACCATTCATGACCGACACTTTTGACGTGCAGGGCGACAACGCGCCTGCGCAAGACACTTCCATCGCCTTGGACGCCGCCCCGGCCGCCGAGATGGCTCTGCCGCCCAACGGCTTCGCCAAGCTGGGCCTCGCGCCCGAGCTGCTCGCCGCCATCGAGGACCTGGGCTACTCCCAGCCCACCACGGTGCAGGACGAGGTGATCCCCCAGGCGCTGCCGCAGGCCGATGGCCAGGCCCGCTTCAACGACCTGATGGTCTCCAGCCAGACCGGCTCGGGCAAGACCGCGGCCTTCCTGCTGCCGGTGCTGCACACCCTGCTGGGCGACAAGGCCCGCGCGCAGGACGAAGAGCGCCTGGAGTACGAGCGCGCGGTGGCCGAAGCCGCCGAGCGCGGCGAGCCCGCGCCCAAGCGCAAGGTCCGCAAGGACCCGACCAACCCGCGCAACTTCAGCCCGGCCCAGCCCGGCGCGCTGGTGCTGTGCCCCACGCGCGAGCTGGCGCAGCAGGTCGCGCACGACGCGATCGAGCTGGTCAAGCACTGCCGCGGCCTGCGCATCGCCAACGTGGTGGGCGGCATGCCCTACCAGATCCAGATCGCCCGCCTGCAGAACGCCGACCTGGTGGTCGCCACCCCGGGCCGCCTGCTGGACCTGCAGCGCTCCATGCAGATCAAGCTGGACAAGGTGCGCTTCCTCGTCGTGGACGAGGCCGACCGCATGCTGGACCTGGGCTTCGCCGACGACCTGGCCGAAGTCAACCAGCTGACCATCGAGCGCGGCCAGACCATGATGTTCTCGGCCACCTTCGCGCCGCGCATCCAGCAGCTGGCCGCCCGCGTGATGCGCGAGCCGCGCCGCGTGCAGGTGGATTCGCCGCAGGAGCGCCACGTCAACATCAAGCAGGTGCTGTTCTACGCCGACAACCTGGCCCACAAGCGCAAGCTGCTGGACCACTGGCTGCGCGATGCCTCCATCAACCAGGCCATCGTCTTCGCCAGCACCCAGGTCGAGTGCGACGGGCTGGCCCATGAACTGCAGCAGGACGGCTTCTCCGCCGTCGCGCTGCACGGCGCCCTCAGCCAGGGCCTGCGCAACCGCCGCCTGATGGCGCTGCGCAGCGGCCAGGTGCAGGTGCTGGTGGCCACCGACGTGGCCGCCCGCGGCATCGACGTGCCCAGCATCACCCACGTGTTCAACTTCGGCCTGCCGATGAAGGCCGAGGACTACACCCACCGCATCGGCCGCACCGGCCGCGCCGGCCGCGACGGCATCGCCGTGACCTTCGCCGAGATGCGCGACCGCCGCCGCCTGTTCGACATCGAGGCCTACACCAAGCAGCCCTTCAAGGCCGAGACCATCCCCGGCCTGGAGCCGCAGGTGCGCATCCAGCCGCGTGGCAACTTCGGCGGTGGCCGGGGCGGCGAGCGCGCCGGTGACCGCGGCGGCTTCCGTGCCGCCCGTGGCGGCCGCGAAGGCAGCTTCCACCGCGACAACCACCTGCACCGCGACGGCGGCCAGCGCGACGGCTTCGCCCCGCGCGACGCCGGCTTCCAGCGTGACGCCGGTTTCCAGCGTGACGCCGGCGGCTTCGGCGGCGACCGTGCCCCCGCCCCCGGCTACGGCCGCAAGCGCGGCTTCGGCGACGCCGCCCCGCGCGAGGTCGGTGCCTGGGCCCCGCGCCGCGACGGCGAGGGCTTCGGCGCCGGCAACAACGGCGGTGCCCGTCCGGCGCCGGCCCGTCCCGGCAACGGCGGCAAGGTCTTCGTGCCGCGCGACATGAAGAAGCGGCCCTACAAGCCGGCGCGCTGAGCGACAGCGCGGCCCGCCCGGCCGCCCGCCTCCCAGCC
>NZ_JADDOJ010000081.1 GCF_015159745.1 Ramlibacter aquaticus
GCCCGGCCCTGTGGGCATCCCGCAGCCCATGCCCAACCCCCCCGCGCCCCTCGCCGGCACGGCGCCGGTCTCGCCGCAGGTGCAGCCCGTGCCGCAGGTGTTGCAAGCGCCCCAGGCGACCCAGGTGCCGCAAATCCAGCAGGTCCCCCAGTCTCCGCAAGCCACGGGCATCCCGCCCCAGATGGCGCCCGGCGTGCCGCACATGCAGCCCGGCGCGCGCTCGAGCGCGCGCGCGGGCGAGTGAGGCACCGCGCCTGACTAGGTGCGCAGGAAGAGGCGGTAGACCGGATTCGCGGTCTCTTCCACCCAGGGGTAGCCGAGAGTGTCCAGGAAGGCCTTGAACGCCTTGTCCTCGCCCGCGGGGACCTGCAGCCCCACCAGGATGCGGCCGTAGTCGGCGCCCTGGTTGCGGTAGTGGAACAGGCTGATGTTCCAGCCCGGGCGCATGCTGGAGAGGAACTTCATCAGCGCGCCCGGCCGCTCCGGGAAGACGAAGCGCAGCAGCCGCTCCTCGCCCGCCAGCGGCGAGTGCCCGCCCACCATGTGCCGCACGTGCTCTTTGGCGAGTTCGTCGTGCGTCAGGTCCAGGGTCTCGAAGCCGTGGCGCTTGAAATTGGCGGCGATACGGCCCGACTCGCCCTTGCCGTGCGTGGTCAGGCCGACGAAGACGTGGGCCGCGCGCGCGTCGCTGATGCGGTAATTGAACTCGGTCACGTTGCGCGGGCCGCCCGGCAGCGTGCCTATCACCTCGCAGAAGCGCCGGAAGCTGCCGCGCTCCTCGGGGATGGTGACGGCGAACAGCGCCTCGCGTTCCTCGCCCACCTCGGCCCGCTCGGCCACGAAGCGCAGCCGGTCGAAGTTCATGTTCGCGCCGCACAGGATGGCGGCGTAGGTCTCGCCGCGGGTCTTGTGCTCGGCCACGTACTGCTTGATCGCCGCCACCGCGAGCGCGCCGGCGGGCTCCACGATGCTGCGGGTGTCGATGAACACGTCCTTGATGGCGGCGCACACCGCGTCCGTGTCCACGGTCACGTAGCCGTCGACCAGCTCGCGGGCCACGCGGAAGGTTTCCTCGCCCACCAGCTTCACGGCGGTGCCGTCGGAGAACAGGCCGACGTCGGGCAGCGTGACGCGCTTGCCGGCATCGACCGAGCGGATCATGGCGTCCGAGTCGCTCATCTGGACGCCGATCACCTTCACCTCGGGGCGCACGGCCTTGATGTAGTTCGCAACGCCGGAGATCAGCCCGCCGCCGCCGATGGCCACGAACACGGCATCCAGCGGCCCCTGGTGCTGGCGCAGGATCTCCATGGCGATCGTGCCCTGGCCGGCGATCACGTCCGGGTCGTCGAAGGGGTGGACGAATGTCAGCCCCTGCTCGCGCTCCAGGCTCACAGAATGCTGGTAGGCGTCCGAGTAGCTGTCGCCATGCAGCACCACCTCGCCGCCCAGTGCCTTGACCGCCTCGATCTTGACCTGCGGGGTCGTCACCGGCATCACGATCACCGCCCGGCAGCCGAGCCGGTGGGCCGACATGGCCACGCCCTGGGCGTGGTTGCCGGCCGAGGCGCAGATCACGCCCCGCTCCCGCTGCTGCGGCGTGAGCTGGACCATCTTGTTGTAGGCGCCGCGCAGCTTGAAGCTGAACACGGGCTGCTGGTCCTCGCGCTTGAGCAGGACCTTGTTGTGCAGGCGGCGGCTGAGGTTGCGTGCCGGCTCGAGCGCCGATTCGACCGCGACGTCGTAGACCCGCGCGGTGAGGATCTTCTTGAGGTAATCCCCGGGCTGGAGCGTCTTCTTCATGGCTGGGGTGATGATAAGCGGCCAGAAAAAAGCCCCCGGGCCTTGCGGACCGGGGGCTAAATCCACCAAGGGAGGTGGAGGAGACAAGGGGTCGCACAACGCGCCGCGGGCGGCTGGTTATGCTCTGGATTCAGTATAGCCCTTCGAATGCTGCATTGCAGCAGCGGGGCTTTTGCAGAATGCGACTTTTTTAGGGTCTCCACCCCAGGATCAGCAGATGGAATGCACAGTGAGTTGGACCGGCGCCACGGGCGCGCGCTCGGCCATGGGTTTCGTGGCGGAAACGGGCAGCGGGCATGTGCTGGCCATGGACGGCGCGCCGGACGAGGCGCGGCCCGAGAACGGCGGCCGCAACCTGGCGCCCCGGCCCATGGAGACGCTGCTGGCGGGCACCGGCGGCTGCACCGCCTACGACGTCGTGCTCATCCTCAAGCGCGGACGCCATGACGTGCGCGGCTGCAGCGTCAAGCTCAGCGCCGAGCGGGCCGAGACCGACCCCAAGGTGTTCACCCGCATCCGCATGCACTTCACCGTCAGTGGCCGCGGCATCCCCGCCACGGCCGTGGAACGCGCCATCGCCATGAGCCACGACAAGTACTGCTCGGCCAGCGTGATGCTGGGCAAGACGGCGGAGATCACCACCAGTTTCGAGGTGCTGGAGGCCTGAGGCCCCGGCGGCGCCGGAACGCGACCTGCGGCGGCGCTGCGCCCCACACTGCGAACTTCAGATGTAGTGGGCCGTGGTGGTCATGACCCGTGCCGCGGCGCGCATCAGCGCCCGGGCCGGCGCAGGCAGGGTGACGCCGCCCGCGTGCTGGGCCTCGTCGGCGTGCCGCGCTTCATCTTCCTTCATCTGGACCACGATGGCCCGGGACGCGTGGTCCTGGGCGGGCAGCCGCTCCAGGTGGCTTTGCAGGTGCGCCTCCACCTGTCGTTCGGTCTCGACCACGAAGCCCAGGCTGACCGCGTCGCCCAGTCGTCCGGCCAGCAGCCCCAGACCGAAAGCCCCGGCATACCAGAGCGGGTTCAGGGCCGAGGTGCGGTCGCCCAGTTCGGCCAGGCGTTCCTCGGTCCAGGCCAGGTGATCGGTCTCCTCGGCGGCCGCCTTCTGGAAGTGGGCCTTCAGCGCCGGATTGCGGGTCGCCAGGGCCTGCGCGGTGTAGAGGGCCTGCGCGCACACCTCGCCGACGTGGTTGACCCGCATCAGGGCCGCGGCCTCCTTCTTCTGCGCGGGCTCCAGCCGCGTCTCGTCGGCCGGGATCACTGGGCAGGGGCGGGCGGGGCGGTGGCGCGAGAACAGGGTCCGCAGGGCGCTGTCCGCGGCGGCAATCAGGGCATCCATGGGCACGAGTTTAGGCCGCCGGGCCAGGCCGGGGCGTCAGCAGGGACGCCGGATACTGCAGAGCATCCGTCGTTTTGCATCGCGAAAAGGTCGGAAAAGCGCTGTTGTTTGGCTTCCACTCGGTGCCTGGCATCTGTTGCCAACCCGCAACGAAAGCCCCCAGCGCAGGTTAAATGCTTTGCCTAAGGGGGGGTGGTCTGGTGCAATTGCCTCAACTTCCCAAAAGGAGGTTGGCCCGGGGACCCGGCGGGAGCACGACGCCCTGCGTTTCGTGGCACCCCTGCTCAATTCCGGCGCCCTCTGTTTAACCTTGGAGAAACTTGCATGAAAAAGACCCTGATCGCCATGGCCGCCCTGGCTGCCGCTGGCGTTGCTTCCGCCCAGTCGTCCGTCACCCTGTACGGCGTCGTTGACCTGGGCATCAGCCACGGTTCCGGCAACACCGCCAACTGGACCGGCATGACCTCCGGCAACATCAACTCCTCGCGCCTGGGCTTCAAGGGCACCGAGGACCTGGGTGGCGGCCTGAAGGCCAACTTCGTCCTGGAAGGCGACGTCAAGCCGTTCTCCGGCACGGGCGCGACCTCCGGCCTGGCTTCCGTCAACTCCAACAGCAACAACACCACGGTGCCTTCTGCTGCCAAGGGTGGCTTCACCTTCAACCGTTCCGCCTGGGCCAGCCTGTCCGGCGGCTTCGGCGAACTGCGCCTGGGCCGTGACTACACCCCGACGTTCTACGCTGACGCCAACTACGATCCGTTCGGCGTGAACGGTGCCGGCACCAACCGCATCTTCACGAACGGCCTGGCCGGCAACGTGAACCACCTGCGCGCCTCCAACGCCGTCAGCTACTTCCTGCCCGGCAACCTGGGTGGCTTCAGCGGCCAGCTGATGTACGCGTTCAACAACACCGCCAGCAACGCCGGCGTGACCAAGGACGACGGCAAGTACCTGGGTGGCCGCGTCGGCTACGACGCGGGCCCGATCAGCCTGCTGGTTGCCACCGGCCAGACCAAGTCTGCCGCTCAAGGCGACGTGCGTACCACCAGCATCGCTGGTTCGTACAACCTGGACGTGGCCAAGCTGTCGGCTGAGTACAGCCAGGACAAGTACGGCGCCGCCAACGCGCTGCCGAACGAGAAGCAGAAGGGCTACCTGCTGGGCGCCGTGGTGCCGGTCGGCGATGGCGAGATCCACGCTTCGTTCGTGAGCCAGAAGGCCACCTACGACGCGCAGACCGTCGAAGCCAAGTACAACCAGTACTCGCTGGGCTACGTGTACAACCTGTCCAAGCGCACCGCCCTGTACGCCGACTACTCGCACGTTTCCAACAAGGGTTCTGCCGCCTTCGCGCTGAACTCCGCCGTCATCACCGCCGGTTCTTCCTCCAGCGGCTACGACATCGGCGTGCGCCACTCCTTCTAATCCAGTACCGGCCTTGTGCCGGTCTGAGAATGAAGAAACTTGAAAGACCGCCTTCGGGCGGTCTTTTTTTTGCGCTGCAGAGCCGCATGGCGAGGGCTCCTACGGGCCAACCCGCGTGCGGGCACCCAACTTGCTCTGCTAGCATGGCCCACTCTTTTCACCCATGGTCGCTTTCATACTGCGCAGGCTGTTCCAGGCCGTGATCGTCATGGTCGCGGTGGCGTTCTTCGCCTTCCTGCTTTTCCAGTACGTGGGTGACCCGGTGGTCTTCCTGCTCGGCCAAGACGCCCGGCCCGACCAGATCGCGCAGCTGCGCGCCGACCTGGGCCTGGACCAGCCCTTCTACGTCCAGTTCCTGCATTTCCTCGGCCACGCGGTCCAGGGCGATTTCGGCTTGAGCCTGCGCCAGGGCGCCAAGGTCTCCCGCCTCATCGGCGAGCGCTTCCCGGCCACGCTCGAGCTGTCCCTGGTGGCCGCCGTGATCGCGGTGGCCGTCGGCATTCCCATGGGCGTGTATGCGGCCCTGCGTCGGGGAAGCTTCATGAGCCAGGTGTTCCTGACCTTCTCCCTGCTCGGCGTCTCGCTGCCCACCTTCCTCATCGGCATCCTGCTGATCCTGGTGTTCGCCGTGCTGCTGGGCTGGGCGCCCAGCTTCGGGCGCGGCGAGGTGACGCACCTGGGCTGGTGGACCACCGGCCTCACCACGCGCGACGGGTGGGCCCATGTGGTGTTGCCTGCCATCACGCTGGCCATCTTCCAGCTCACCCTCATCATGCGGCTGGTGCGTGCCGAGATGCTGGAGGTGCTGCGCACCGACTACATCAAGTTCGCCCGTGCCCGCGGCCTGTCCGACCGCGCCATCCATTTCGGCCACGCGCTCAAGAACACCCTGGTGCCGGTGCTGACCATCATCGGCCTGCAGCTGGGCACCCTGATCGCCTTCTCCATCATCACCGAGACCGTGTTCCAGTGGCCGGGCATGGGCCTGCTCTTCATCCAGGCCGTCACCTTCGCCGACATCCCGGTGATGGCGGCCTACCTCTGCCTGATCGCCCTCATCTTCGTCGTCATCAACCTGGTGGTCGACATGCTCTATTTCGCGGTGGACCCGCGCCTGCGCGTGGCCCCCTCCAAAGGACACTGATGCTTGCGCCCCGACTCAAGGCGAACGGCCGCGCCTTCGCCCACATCGCCCAGTACCTGCCGGACCTCACCGCCCTGCGGCGCGACCTGCACGCCCATCCCGAGCTCGGCTTCGAGGAGGTCTACACCTCGGCCCGCGTGGCCGAGGCGCTGCGTGTCTGCGGCGTGGACGAGGTGCACACCGGCATCGGCAAGACCGGCGTGGTGGCCGTGGTGCGCGGCCGCAGCACGGCCAGCGGCCGCATGGTGGGCCTGCGCGCCGACATGGACGCCCTGCCCCTGGCCGAGCAGAACGAATTCGCCTGGCGCTCCACGCAGCAGGGCCTGATGCACGGCTGTGGCCATGACGGCCACACCGCGATGCTGGTGGGCGCCGCGCGCTACCTGGCCGAAACGCGCAACTTCGACGGCACCGCGGTGCTGGTGTTCCAGCCCGGCGAAGAGGGCTACGCCGGCGCCAAGGCCATGATCCAGGACGGCCTGTTCGACCGCTTCCCCGTCGAGGCGATCTACGCGATGCACAACTGGCCGGCCATGAAGCCCGGCACCATCGGCATCAATCCGGGCGCCATGATGGCCGCGGCCGACCGCGTCACCATCGAGGTGACGGGGCGCGGCGGCCACGGCGCGCACCCTTACCTCGCGGTGGACCCGGTGCTGGTCTCTGCCCACATCATCACGGCGGTGCAGAGCATCGTGGCGCGCAACGTGCGCCCCGTGGACGAGGCCGTGATCAGCCTGTGCGCGATCCAGTCCGGTGACCTGCAGGCCTTCAGCGTGATTCCCGGCAAGGCCACGCTGGTGGGCACCGTGCGCACTTTCAGCGTGGAGGTCCAGGCCCTGGTCGAGAAGCGGCTGGCCGAGCTGTGCAGCGCGATCGCGCTGGGCATGGGCGCCACGGCCACCGTCAAGTACGAGCGGGTCTACCCCGCCACGATCAACACCGTCGACGAGGCGAATTTCGCCGCCGACGTGGCCGAGAGCCTGGTCGGGGCCGACCACGTGCAGCGCGACCTGGAGCCCAGCATGGGCGCGGAAGACTTCGCCTTCATGCTGCAGAACAAGCCCGGCGCCTACCTGCGCATCGGCCAGGGCGGCGAGGGCAGCTGTTTCCTGCACAACAGCCGCTACGACTTCAACGACGACATCCTTCCCCTGGGCTCCGCGCTGCACGCGAGCCTGGTCGAGCAGTCCATGCCGCTCAAGGCGTGAAATCCCGTCAATCCCTTCAAGAGGAGTCTTCCATGCAACACCGTCCCAAGCTGCTCGCCCTCGCGCTCGCCGCTGCCCTGGGCGCGCTCCACACCACCGCCGGGGCCGTGACGCTCAAGATCGGCAACCAGGGTGACGCCCTGTCCATGGACCCGCACTCCCTGAACGAGTCGCTGCAGCTGAACATCGACGAGAACGTGTACGAGCCGCTGGTCACCCGGGGCCGTGACTACAAGCTGGCGCCCGCGCTGGCCACCTCCTGGAAGCAGACCTCGCCCACGGTGTGGCACTTCGAACTGCGCAAGGGCGTGCAATTCCACGACGGCACGCCCTTCACCGCGGACGACGTGATCTTCAGCTACGAGCGCGCCAAGGCCGACGGCTCCGACATGAAGACCTACGTCGGTCCCATCAAGGAGATGAAGAAGGTCAACGACCACGCGATCGACATCGTCACCACCGCGCCCTTCCCCATCCTGCCGGAGCTGTTCACGCACTTCGACATCATGAGCAAAAAGTGGTGCGAGGCCAACCAGGCGACGCGCCCCGTCGACCGCCGCAAGGGCATCGAGAACGCCGCCTCGTTCCGGGCCAACGGCACGGGCCCCTACCGCCTGCGTGAGCGCCAGCCCGGCGTGCGGACCACCTTCGTGCGCAACGGCAACTACTGGGGCAAGATCGAAGGCAACGTCGACGAGGTCATCTTCAACGTCATCGGCAACGACGCGACCCGCGTCGCGGCCCTGGTCTCCGGCGAAGTCGACGTGATGGAACCGGTGCCGGTGCAGGACGTGGACCGCATCAAGCAATCCTCCACGCTCAAGGTGCTGCAGGGCCCTGAGCTGCGCGTGATCTTCCTGGGCATGGACCAGAAGCGCGACGAGCTGCTCTTCTCCAACGTCAAGGGCAAGAACCCCTTCAAGGACAAGCGGGTGCGCCAGGCCTTCTACCAGGCCATCGACATCGAGGGCATCAAGCGCAGCGTGATGCGCGGCGCCTCCACGCCCATCGCCGAGATGTTCCCACCCCAGGTCAACGGCTTCGCCCCCGACCTGAACAAGCGCCTGCCGTACGACCCCGAGGCCTCCAAGAAGCTGCTGGCCGAGGCCGGCTACCCGAACGGCTTCGAGGTGACCATGAACTGCCCCAACGACCGCTACGTCAACGACGCGGCGATCTGCCAGGCGGTGGCCGCCAACCTCGCGCGCGTGGGCGTGAAGATCAAGCTCGAGGCCGAGACCAAGGGCACCTACTTCCCCAAGATCCTGCGGCGTGACACCAGCTTCTACATGCTGGGCTGGACGTCCAGCACGGTGGACGCGCACAACGTGCTCTACGCCATCATGTCCACGCCGGGCGAGGGCGGTCGCGGCCAGTTCAACCTGGGCGCCTACAGCAATCCCAAGCTGGACCAGCTCACGGACGCGATTGCTTCCGAAACCGACACCAAGAAGCGCAACGAGATGATCCACGAGGCGATCAAGATCCACGAGGACGACATCGGCCACATCCCGCTGCACCAGCAGGCCCTCAACTGGGGCGCCAAGAAGAACATCGACCTGGTGCAGTGGCCTGACAACGGCATGCCGTGGAGATACGTCACGGTCAAGTGATGGGAGCGACGCAAGCGGGCTGGCTGCAACGCGCCTGGCACAGCGACGTCGGCTACAGCTTCCGCACCTCGCCCGTGGCGATCGGTGCAGCAGCCGTGGCCTTCGTCTGCATCTTCTGTGCGGTGTTCGCCAACTGGGTGGCGCCCCACCACCCCTTCGACCTCGCCACGCTGGAGCTGGGCGATTCATTCCTGCCGCCGCGCTGGCTGGAAGGCGGCAGCGCGAAGTATCTGCTGGGCACGGACGACCAGGGCCGGGACATCCTCTCGGCCATCATGTACGGCGCCCGCATCTCGCTGCTGGTCGGACTGGCGTCGGTCGCGCTCTCGGTGGTGATCGGCGTGAGCCTGGGCCTGCTGGCCGGCTTCGTGGGCGGGCGCACGGACGCCTTCATCATGCGCGTGTGCGACGTGATCCTTTCGTTCCCCGCCATCCTGGTGGCGCTGTTGATCGCGGGCGTGGGCCACGCCATGTTCCCCAACGCGAGCGAGCTGGTGGTGTTCGTCGTGCTCATCCTTTCGATCTCGCTGGCCGGCGGTGGCGGCTGGGTGCAGTACGCCCGCACGGTGCGTGGCTCCACGCTGGTGGAGCGCAACCGGGAGTACGTGCAGGCCGCCCGCGTGACGGGCGTGTCCTCGCTGCGCATCATGCGCCGCCACGTCCTGCCGAACATCCTCGGCCCGGTGATGGTGCTGGCCACCATCCAGGTCGCGACGGCGATCATCACCGAGGCCACGCTGTCCTTCCTGGGCGTGGGCGTGCCGCCCAACTCGCCTTCGCTGGGCACGCTGATCCAGGTCGGCAACAAGTTCCTGTTCTCCGGCAACTGGTGGATCACGGTCTTCCCCGGCGCCATGCTGGTCGCGATCGCGCTCTCGGTGAATTTGCTGGGCGACTGGCTGCGCGACGCCCTCAACCCGCGCCTGCGCTGAAAGCATCGATGAGCCTGCTCGAAGTCAACCACCTGGTGGTCGAGTTCCCCAATCGGCACGGCACGCTGCGCGCGCTGGACGACATCAGCTTCACCATCGCCCCGGGCGAGATCCTGGGCGTGGTGGGCGAATCCGGCGCGGGCAAGTCGCTCACGGGCGCGTCCATCATCGGCCTCCTGGAGCCGCCCGGACGCGTCGCCTCGGGTGAGATCCTGCTCGAAGGCCAGCGCATCGACAACCTGCCGCACGAGCAGATGCGGCACATCCGCGGCCGCAAGATCGGCGCCATCTTCCAGGACCCGCTCACTTCGCTGAACCCGCTGTACACCGTGGGCCGCCAGCTGATCGAGACGATACGCACCCACCTGCCGGTGAGCGAAGCCGAGGCGCGCCAGCGCGCGATCGGCCTGCTGGAGGACACCGGCATCCCGGCCGCCCGTGAGCGCATCGACCACTACCCGCACCAGTTCTCCGGCGGCATGCGCCAGCGTGTGGTGATCGCCCTGGCCCTGGCGGCCGAGCCGCGGCTGATCGTGGCCGACGAGCCGACCACGGCGCTGGACGTCTCCATCCAGGCGCAGATCATCCAGCTGCTCAAGCGCGTGTGCCGCGAGCGCGGCGCCGCCGTCATACTGATCACGCACGACATGGGCGTCATCGCCGAGACCTGCGACCGCGTGGCCGTGATGTATGCCGGCCGCGTGGCCGAGATCGGCCCGGTGCACGACGTCATCAACCACCCCGCCCACCCCTACACCATGGGGCTGATGGCCGCCATTCCCGACATCACGGTGGACCGCGAGCGCCTGAACCAGATCGATGGCGCCATGCCGCGCCTGAACGCCATCCCGCCCGGCTGTGCCTACAACCCGCGTTGCCCCCGCGCCTTCGGGCGTTGCAGCGTGGAACGCCCCGACCTGCTGAATGCAGGGGCCACGCGGGCCGCCTGCTGGCTGCACGACGCCAGCGCCGGGCTGGAGAAGGCCGCATGAGCGCCGCCACCGCCAACCCTGGGCAGGCCACCGGCGTGCAGGCCCAGGCGCCCCTGGTGCGTGCGCACGACCTGGCCCGCACCTTCGACGTGTCGCCGCCCTGGCTGGAGCGCGTGGTCGGTCGCAAGCCGCGCCAGCTGCTGCACGCGGTGGACGGCGTGAGCTTCGAGATCCGCAGCGGCCAGACGCTGGCCCTGGTGGGCGAATCGGGCTGCGGCAAGAGCACCGTCGCCAAGCTGCTGGTCGGCCTGTACGAGCCCAGCCGCGGCCGGCTGGAGTTCGATGGCCAGGATGCGCACGCCGGCTACCGCTCGGCCGGCGCGAAGGCCCTGCGCCGGCGCATCCAGATGATCTTCCAAGACCCCTACGCCAGCCTCAACCCGCGCTGGACGGTGGAGGAGATCATCGGCGAGCCCCTGCAGGAGCACGGCATCATCGCCAGCGCCGCAGACCGGCGCGAGCGCGTCGGCGAGCTGCTGCGCTCGGTGGGCCTGGGGCCGGCCGACATGGAGCGCTATCCGCACCAGTTCTCCGGCGGCCAGCGCCAGCGCATCTCCATCGCGCGGGCCCTGGCCACGCAGCCCGAGTTCCTGGTCTGCGACGAACCCACCTCGGCGCTGGACGTGAGCGTGCAGGCCCAGGTGCTCAACATCATGAAGGACCTGCAGCGTGAGCGGGGCCTGACCTACCTCTTCATCTCGCACAACCTGGCCGTGGTGCGCCACGTGAGCGATTCGGTGGGCGTGATGTACCTGGGCCGGCTGGTCGAGCTGGCGGACAAGCAGTCGCTGTTCGCCAACCCGCGCCACCCCTACACGCGCATGCTGCTGGACGCGATCCCCAAGATGCACGACACGGGCCGCGCCCGCACGCCGGTGCAGGGCGAGGTGCCCAACCCGCTGAACCCGCCCAGCGGCTGCGCCTTCCACCCGCGCTGCCCCCACGCGAATGCGCGCTGCAAGGCCGAGCGTCCCGCGCTGCTGGAGATCGCGGGCATCCGCGTCGCCTGCCACGCGGTCGAGGAAGGCCGCATCTGATGCTGGCGCTCACGCTGCGGCGCGCGAACGAGGCCGACGCCGACACCATTGCCGCCTTCAACAGCGCGATGGCGCTGGCCACCGAGGGCAAGCAGCTCATCCCCGAGGTCATAGGCGCGGGTGTGCGGCGGCTGATGGCCTCGCCGCAGCTGGGCTTCTACTGCGTGGCCGAGCACGAGGGCCGCGTGGTCGGCTGCCTGCTGGTGACCCACGAATGGAGCGACTGGCGCAACGGGCTGCTGTGGTGGATCCAGAGCGTGTACGTGCTGCCGCAATGGCGCCGCCAGGGCGTGTACCGGCAGTTGTACGACTTCGTGCGCGAGCAGGCGAAGGCCGAGCCCGGCGTGTGCGGGTTCCGTCTCTACGTGGAGAAGGACAACGCGGTCGCCCAGGCCACCTACCGCGCACTGGGGATGGTCGCCACGGATTACCTGCTGTTCGAGGAGCTGAAGGCCGGGGTGCGCTTCCTGCGCGAGCCCGGCGAGGCCTGAACCTCAGGCCTCTTCGCTCCAGCAGTATCCATCGCGCGCGATCATCGCGCTGGACGCCGACGGCCCCCAGCTGCCGGCGGCGTACGGCCGGGGCGGCGCATGGCCGCTGCGCCAGTGCTCCAGGATGGGCTCCACCCAGCGCCAGGCCTCCTCCTGCTCGTCGGCGCGCACGAACAGGTTGAGCCGGCCATCGATCACGTCCAGCAGCAGGCGCTCGTAGGCGCCCACGCGCTCCACGCCGAAGCGTTTGTCGAAGTCCAGGTCCAGGTGCACCGGGGCCAGCGGCTGCGGCCCCTGGCGGCTCGCCTGCCGGTTGTCCTGGCCCTCGGCCAGCAGGTGCAGCTCCAGGCCGTCCTTGGGCTGCAGGTGGATCACCAGGCGGTTGGCGCCCCCCAGCGGCGAGCGATAGATGGCGTGCGGTGCGGGCCGGAAGTTGATGACGATGCGGGCATCGCGCTGCGCGAGCCGCTTGCCGGTGCGCAGGTAGAACGGGACGCCGGCCCAGCGCCAGTTGGCGATCTCGGCGCGCAGGGCGACGAAGGTCTCCGTCTCGCTGCCGGGCTTCACCCCGGCCTCCTCGCGGTAGCCCGGCACGGCCTCGCCGCCGACGCGGCCGGCGGTGTACTGGCCGCGCACCAGGTGCTGCTCCAGGGCGGCGGCGCTCCAGGGCTTGAGCGAGCGCAGCACCTTCAGCTTCTCGTCGCGGATCGCATCGGCGTGCGCGTTGATGGGCGGCTCCATCGCGATCGCGCACAGCAGCTGCAGCGCATGGTTCTGCACCATGTCGCGCAGCGCGCCCGTGCTGTCGTAGAAGGCGCCACGCTTTTCGACGCCCAGGTCCTCGGCGATCGTGAGCTGGATGTTGGCGATGGTCTCGCGGCGCCACAGCGGTTCGAACATGGCATTGCCGAAGCGCAGCGCGAACAGGTTCTGCACCGAAGGCTTGCCCAGGTAGTGGTCGATGCGAAAGATCTGGTTCTCGGCCAGCACCCCGCGCACCGTCTCGTTGATCGCGCGGTTGGAGGCCAGGTCGTGCCCCAGCGGCTTCTCCAGCACCAGGCGCGTGCGCGGCGTGTTCAGCCCCGCGGCGGCGAGCTGCTCGCAGGCCGGGCCGAAGAGGGCGGGCGCCGTGGCCAGGTACATCACCACGGTGTCGGCGTCGCGCTCGGCCAGCCGTTCGCGCAAGCGCGCGAAGTCGGCGGGTTGGCTGAGGTCCATGCGCAGGTAGTGCAGCAGGGCGGCGAAGCGGTCGAACTCTTCAGGATTGGGCCGCTTGGCCAGCTCCACGCCCTCGAAGCGCGCGCGGATGAGCTCGCGGTAGGCGGCGTCGTCGAGCGCATCGCGGGCCACGCCGATGATGCGGCCGCCGGCCGGGAGCGAGCCGTGGCGGAAGGCCTGGAACAGCGCGGGCATCAGCTTGCGCCAGGCCAGGTCGCCGGTGCCGCCGAAGAGGACGAGGTCGAAGCTCATGGGGGAGTGCAGTGCGTTGGGGCCACTGTAACCGGACCCACCCTGCACGTGGTGCAACCATAATCGGCCGCATGATCACCGGGCTCTCCAGGCCGCATTGCGACCACACCCAGGCGTGGCAACTGCTGCGCCAGCATCGTGACGGGCAGTTCGCCGGCTTCGACCTGCGCCGGGCTTTCCAGCATGAGCCGGCCCGGTTCGAGACGCACAGCCAGCAGGCGCCTCATGTGTTCGCGGACCTGTCCAAGAACCTCGTCGACGAACACGCACGCTCGCTGCTGCTCGAACTCGCGAGGGAGTGCATGCTGGAACGCCACCGCGACCTGATGTTCGCCGGTGCGCCCGTCAACAACACCGAGGGCCGGGCCGTGAAGCACTGGCTGCTGCGCGTGCCGCGTGGCGCGTCGGCCGACCCCGATGCGGCCGAGGTGCACGAGACGCTGGATGCCATGCTGGACTGTGCGGCCAGCGTGCGTGCCGATGAGGCGATCACCGACGTGGTGAACATCGGCATCGGGGGCTCCGACCTGGGCCCGCAGATGGCCGTGGCCGCGCTCGAGGCCTTCGCCATCCCCGGCAAGCGCTTCCATTTCGTCTCGAACGTGGACGGTCACGAACTGGCGGCCGTGCTGCGCACGCTGCGGCCCGCCTCCACGCTCTTCCTCATCGCCTCCAAGACCTTCACGACGCTGGAGACCATGACGAACGCGCGCTCGGCGCGCGCCTGGTTCGAGGCCGAGGGCGGCCGCGACGTGGCCCGGCACTTCGTCGCCCTCACCACCAACACGCAGGCCGCGGCCGAGTTCGGCATCCGCACCACCTTCGGCTTTCGCGACTGGGTGGGCGGCCGCTACTCGATGTGGTCGTCCATCGGTCTGCCGATCGCGATCGCGATCGGGCCGGAGAATTTCCGTGCGCTGCTGGCGGGCGCGCACGCCATGGACCGGCATTTCGCCACGGCACCGCTGGCGGCCAATTTGCCGGTGCGCCTGGGCCTGCTGGACATCTGGAACCGCAACTTCCTGGGGCAGCCCAGCCGCAGCATCGCGCCCTACCACAGCGCCTT
Organism: Ramlibacter aquaticus; assembly: GCF_015159745.1. Lineage (GTDB taxonomy): Bacteria > Pseudomonadota > Gammaproteobacteria > Burkholderiales > Burkholderiaceae_C > Ramlibacter > Ramlibacter aquaticus. The sequence continues at coordinate 14,527 of NZ_JADDOJ010000081.1, forward strand.
GCGGCGGCTGCCGGCCTACCTGCAGCAGCTCGAGATGGAAAGCAACGGCAAGCGCGTGGACGCCCAGGGGCGGCCCCTGTCCGTGCAGACCTCGCCGGTGCTCTGGGGCGAGCCCGGCACCAACGGCCAGCACGCCTATTTCCAGATGCTGCACCAGGGCACGGACACGGTCCCGGTGGAGTTCATCGCCGTGCGGCAGGCCGCCCACGGCCTGCCGGGCCACCATGCGCAACTCCTCGCGAACGCGCTCGCGCAGGCCCAGGCCCTGATGCAGGGCCGGCCCGATGCCGGCGGCCACCGGGACTTCCCCGGCAACCGGCCGAGCAGCTTCTTCATCCTCGACCGGCTGGACCCGGCCAGCCTGGGCGCCTTCATCGCGATGCAGGAGCACCGCGTGTTCACCAGCGGCTCGATCTGGGGGATCGACAGCTTCGACCAGTGGGGGGTGGAGCTGGGCAAGGTGCTGGCGCAGGACATCGTGCCGCGGCTGGCCACCGGCGAGGTGCAGGGCCTGGATGCCTCGACCGCGGGCCTGCTCGCCCGGCTGCGCTAGGCATTCCTGCCGGGGGGCGCGCTTTGCCGTGCGCGCCGCGGCGCCTATGATCGAGGCGCAACCCAGGAGAACCTGCGATGGATTTCTTCACCTCGGTCAAGACCTGCCTGCTGGACAAATACACCAGCTTCGAAGGCCGGGCCTCGCGCCCCGAGTTCTGGTGGTTCATGCTCTTCTGCGTGCTGGTGCAGGCCGTGGGCCAGGGCATATTCCGCCACTGGCTGATGAGCATCCTGAGCCTGGCGTTGCTGGTGCCCAGCTTCGCGGTCGGCGCGAGGCGGCTGCACGACACCGGGCGCAGCGGCTGGTTCCAGCTGGTGGGGCTCATCCCCCTGATCGGCTGGGCGATCGAGATCTACTGGATGGCCCTGCCCGGGTCACCGGACGCGAACGCCTGGGGCGCCCCCGTCGCGGACGTCCAGCCCGTGCAGGCGCCCGGGCAGTACTAGGCCTCGCCGCGCTCGCCGCGCCTCAGGCGAGCGCGGGCCAGGGCAGGCCGTCCAGGCCCCCCAGCAGCAGGAGCGCGAAGGCCCAGGCCCCCAGCACCAGCAAGAAGCGGGGCGGTTGGCTGCACAAGGCGGTCCACAGCGAATCGTTCGGCCTGGGACGCAGGTACATCACGGAATAAGGCATACGGATCTCCCGGGCGCGATGGCGCCCGTGCCGCGGCGACGGCGCCGCTCAGGGATTCAGAAAGCGCTGGGGCCGGCGTCGTCCTGCGCCGGGAAGGCGACGGTGGACGCGTCCGGCACGGCGAAGACCGCGCCCGTGGGGCCCAGCGGGACCTCGGGGGCGGCGCGTGCCGCCAGGGGAGACTGGATCAGGACGAAAGCGCCTGCCACGCCCGCCGCGAGGGCGAGGGCCAGAACCGACAAGGTGCGGGACCAGGAGACACGGCCGAGTGCCAACTTCGGCGTGCGCAGCTGCAGCGTCGGCGCTGCCTGCCCAGTGAAGACTGCCATTTGCAAACTCCCCTGGCTGTGCGCGCTCTGCGAGATGGCCACGCGGACAGCCGCATGCAGGATATTCGCATGTGACTTTGATTACTAGAGAAGTTACATAGCTGACCGTCAACTGAGCGTGACAGGTGGGGCATGCCGCGCAGCCATGAAAAAGCCGGGCACGCGGCCCGGCTTGTGGTGTGTCCCTCGCGGGAGACGGCGGGCAGGCGGCGCCGTGGCGCCGCGCTGCCGGCGGACATTACATGTCCATGCCGCCCATGCCGCCCATGCCACCCATGCCGCCCATGCCGCCAGGAGCGGCCGCGGACTCGTCCTTGGGCGCTTCGGCGACCATCGCTTCGGTGGTCAGCATCAGCGACGCGACGGACGCGGCGTTCTGCAGCGCGGTGCGGGTCACCTTGGTCGGGTCCAGGATGCCCATCTCGATCATGTCGCCGTAGGTGTCGTTGGCGGCGTTGAAGCCATAGTTGCCCTTGCCACCCAGCACGGCGTTGACGACCACGGAGGGCTCGCCACCGGCGTTGTAGACGATCTCGCGCAGGGGCGCTTCGATGGCCTTGAGCACCAGCTTGATGCCGGCTTCCTGGTCGGCGTTGTCACCCTTGATGGCGCCGGCCAGCTGGCGGGCGCGCAGCAGGGCCACGCCACCGCCGGCAACCACGCCTTCTTCCACCGCGGCACGCGTGGCGTGCAGGGCGTCTTCAACGCGGGCCTTCTTTTCCTTCATCTCGACTTCGGTGGCGGCACCGACCTTGATGACGGCCACGCCGCCGGCCAGCTTGGCCACGCGCTCTTGCAGCTTCTCGCGGTCGTAGTCGCTGGTGGCTTCCTCGATCTGGACGCGGATCTGCTTGACGCGCGCCTCGATGTCACCGGCAGCGCCGGCGCCGTCGATGATGATCGTGTTTTCCTTGCCCACTTCGATGCGCTTGGCCTGGCCCAGGTCGGCCAGGGTGGTCTTCTCGAGCGTCAGGCCCACTTCCTCGGCGATCACCTTGCCGCCCGTCAGGATGGCGATGTCTTCCAGCATGGCCTTGCGGCGGTCGCCGAAACCGGGGGCCTTGACGGCCACGACCTTCAGGATGCCGCGGATGGTGTTGACCACCAGGGTCGCCAGGGCTTCGCCCTCGACTTCCTCGGCGATCACCAGCAGCGGACGGCCGGCCTTGGCCACCTGCTCCAGCGTGGGCAGCAGGTCACGGATGTTGCTGATCTTCTTGTCGTAGAGCAGCACGAAGGGGTTGTCGAGGACCGCGCTCTGCTTCTCGGGGTTGTTGATGAAGTAGGGCGACAGGTAGCCGCGGTCGAACTGCATGCCTTCGACGACGTCCAGCTCGTTGTTCAGCGACTTGCCGTCTTCGACGGTGATCACGCCTTCCTTGCCGACCTTGTCCATCGCGTTGGCGATGATGGTGCCGATGGATTCGTCGCTGTTGGCGGAGATGGAGCCGACCTGCGCGATTTCCTTGGAGGTGGTGGTGGGCTTGGACTGGGCCTTGAGCTGCTCGACCAGGGCCGTCACGGCCTTGTCGATGCCGCGCTTCAGGTCCATCGGGTTCATGCCGGCGGCCACGTACTTCATGCCTTCGCGCACGATGGCCTGGGCCAGCACGGTCGCGGTGGTGGTGCCGTCACCGGCGTTGTCGCTGGTCTTGGAAGCGACTTCCTTGACCATCTGGGCGCCCATGTTCTGGAGCTTGTCCTTGAGCTCGATTTCCTTGGCTACGGACACGCCGTCCTTGGTCACGGTGGGGGCGCCGAAGGAGCGCTCGAGCACCACGTTACGGCCCTTGGGGCCCAGGGTCACCTTGACCGCGTTGGCCAGGATGTTCACGCCTTCGACCATGCGGGCGCGGGCGTCGCCGCCGAAAACAACGTCTTTAGCTGCCATGTTCTATTTCCTCAGGAATACGGATGAATCGGGGGAAGGGCGCTCAGGCGGCCTTCTTGAGGCCGGCGGCGGGGCTGCCTTCGATGACCGCGAACAGGTCATCTTCCTTCATGACGAGGAGCTCTTCGCCATCGACCTTGACGGTCTGGCCGCTGTACTTGCCGAACAGCACGCGGTCGCCGACGGCGACGTTCAGCGCCACGGTCTCGCCCTTGTCGTTCTTGCGGCCCGGGCCGACGGCCAGGATCTCGCCCTGGTCAGGCTTCTCGGCGGCGTTGTCCGGGATCACGATGCCCGACGCGGTGCGGGTTTCGTTTTCCAGACGCTTGACGATCACGCGATCGTGCAGAGGACGAAGTTTCATTGCATCTCCTTGACTGAAATGGAAGGACAACAGGCGCGCCCACGAAAGTGAGCGCTTGTTAACTCAGCAGGATGGTGCGGCAGCACGGCTGTTAGCACTCGACCCTGGCGAGTGCTGATGATAAGGGATGCGGCGCGGGTTTCAAGAGGGGCCCGCAGAAATCCCGGCGCGGGCCGGGGCGGGACGGCGCTGCAGAACCGGCGGGCGGTTGCGGCGCGGGGAG
>NZ_JADDOJ010000082.1 GCF_015159745.1 Ramlibacter aquaticus
TCGCCCATCGAGTTCGTCACGCTCAATCCGGAGCGCGAGAGAGCGGTCCGAGCCGGCGCAGCCCCGGAGGTCCATATCGACCAAATGGCTGCATGACTGAGGCGACAACTACCTTGACACGCGCCGTCCTGTCGGCGGGCTTTGCGGCCCTCTGCCTCGCGCTGCCTCGTGACCATCACCAGCGTCGGCAGAATGAAGACGATCACGCCGATGCCCAGCAGTTGGAAAAGTTCGAACCACGTCAGGGTAACCATACTCATATGCTAGTCTTGGTTGCTTTCAGAGTCCACTTTGTCAGCGCAATTCGCGCGCAGGTCGCCCTTGGAGATACTGCGCGCGGTGCCGACCATGCGTTGGTGTTGCTCATGCTGCAACTGCTCACTCAGGCTGCTGAGGTTATTGCCCAAAACCCGGCAGACCTTTAGGCAGGCCAAGAATCATGCGGCGGTGACGCCACTCCCCCGGTCGGGAGTCTAGGCATCGAGGGCAAGGCACAAGCGCCCCACCCGCTGGCGAAATCATTAACGGCCGGTGGATACATCTATCGCACCGCTTGCAGGCCGGACAGCGGGCGTTTCTTCAAGGTGGGACGTCCACCAATGTTTACGTTGTCTGCGCGGGCAGCTTCAAGACTTCAATGCGACTCGGCAACGGTTGCGAACAAGTCAGCCGATTTCACTTTCCTGGCGACCTACTGGGTCTGGAGGGCATCGGGGGCTGTGTCCACGCCAGCACCGCTACGGCCCTGGAGGACAGCGCCATCGGCTCGATCCCTGTGACCTCACTGCGCCAAGCGGGAATGCGCGACGGTCGTTTTCATGACGCACTCTTCTGGCAGATGAGTCACGAGCTCATCCGTGAACAGGCGCGGATACTCCTGCTCGGGAGCTCGGGTGCATTGGGCCGCCTTTCGGCATTCCTGCTGGAGGTTTCGGATCGGATGCGGATGCGAGGCTACTCACCGCTGGAATTCCATGTACGCATGTCCCGAAACGACATCGGCAGCTATTTGTGCTTGCGACTAGAGACTGTCAGCCGTGGATTTTCTGCTCTCCAGAAGCGCGGAGTTCTGGATGTGGATGGGCGTCATATCGTTATCCACTCACTGGAGCAATTGCGACGGCTGCGAGATTGTGACGCCAGTTGACTTCGCCAGCCATTTGTTCCAGAGGAGGATGCTCGAGCGCGACAGCGCACTGGTGGTGGCGGCCGCCTCTGAGATGGCTGCTGCCCATTCTGAAATCGGCGAGCTGCAGTGGGTCCTGAGCAAGAACACCCTCGAGAACGAGATCCTCAAAGACGCTGAGGACTACGCCGTCAATCAAAAGTGGAATGCTCGCTCGCCCCTGACCGGCAAGGACGACCGGCGATGATCCTGTGCAGGGCCCCTGGACTTGCGCGCTCGCATATGAACGTCCTGGTGGCTTGCCCTGCTTCGAGGGGCTGGGCGCAGGCTTCGGAGTGGTTGTTCGAACCGTAGTGGCATGGAAACCCACCAATGACGGGCTTAACAATCACCCGGGTTCAACAGACGGAGGTGCGATCAGCAAAGATGCCCCTGCTAGACCCGGGCCACCAAGGACGAACCATCAGGTCAAGTATTACGTTTTACGAGCAATTATCAAGCCCGCCGTGTCTATCGGCTTGCGCGCATCGACCTTCGCGCGCGCCGCGCCAATGCGCGCGGCAACAGGTCACCAGCCCATGGCCGGAGCGGGTCTGCGATCCCCGCCCGCCGTTTAATGCGCTCGCCGAGGGTCCCTTGCGCCAGGTTGTCCAGCAAGAGCAGGCGGGCGCGCGTGTTGTTCACCGGGCGCTTGCCATTGTTGGTCCAGCGCCATGGTCATCACCAGCGCAGTAGCCCAGCCAGTTCGGCCCAGTTTTTGACTGTATTCGCGGGCTTTCGACCGTATTTGTGCAGAACACGGGCCGTTCTTATGCCGCCGTGGAATGCTGAGCGGCATGCTCGCTGATCCAGTTCTCCAGATTGCCGTTTCATCCAACCATGAACACCGCCAGCCCTATCGCCCGGCTTGAAGCACGAATCAGCACCGACCCTGCATTCGATGCCCAAGCGCGCCGCCGAGTTGCAGGGGCGCACCATGACCGACATCTTGGTTTCTGGTGTCTAGGACGCCGCGCGGCAGGCTATCGAGCAAGCATGATGTCATGCGGCTGTTCTTGTTCGACCAGGAGTCCCCCGAAGCGGCTCCCTCGTTGGAACGAGCCTTCGAGCGCCGCAGCAAACTCCTGCGGGCTGAGCGAGCGGCGCGCCGTTTCGGCTCGAGCTCCTCATTGGCGCCCACGACCGCGGCGCCTTCCTCAGCGATTGCCCGGCGCTGGACCGCTACCTGCGGGAGCAGGTCTCCCAAGACGCACGCCGCCGAGTCTCTGCCTGCTTCATCGCAACTCCTGACGGGGTACGGACCGCGGGCTGCTACGTCCTGGCCTCGGTGAGTGTGCGGCTGCCAGCGCTTCCAGCCTCCACTGGCAAGAAGCTTCCGCGTTACCCGAGCGTCCCCACCGTCCGCATGGGCCGCTTGGCTGTCGACAGGGCTTTCAAGGCCCACGGCCTGGGCGATGCGCTACTGGAAGATGCGCTGGAACGGGCCGCGCGGGCAGAAATCGCTGCCTTCGCCCTTGTGGTGGATGCGAAGGACGATGCGGCGGCCAGCTTCAATCCCCACCATGGCTTCATCGCCCTGCCAGAGACGCCATTGACCTTGTTCTTGCCGCTGGCCACCGTGCGGCAGAGACGCGTGAAGCTCTGGTCACCGCGCACTGGCGTGCATCGCTCCACGACAGTTGACTGGTAGAACAGAGCTTCAAAGCCTTCAGATTATCGTCATAATCTGTAGTGCGTTTTCTGCTGAACTATTGGTCGGATCAGCTGACGATACGCCTATGTCCTTGATTTCATTGGCAAATAACCGCCTCGCGGCCCATCACTTCGCCTTCCTGCGCGCGCTGGCAGAGGGCCTGCCCGTGCCCGAGGCGGCCCGGCGGTACCTGCGCATCGAGACCCTGCGCGAGGCAAACCTGGCCTATAAATCCCTCATCGATCAGGTGCAGGCGCTCGCGCGCCGCCAGCGCCACAAGCGCTGGCGCCTCGTTGGCATCGAGATCTCCACCGCAGCGGCCCCCTCCCCTGCCCCGTCCATCGATGACTGGGCAGCCGAGCAGGGCCTGGACGGCTGGTCCCACGAGGAGCTCCAGGATCTGTATGCCGAGCAGTTCGGATCCCCCAATCCAGCCGCCCGGCGCCGCGCCGCTCGCAACGAGCGGCTGCGCCAGCAGCGCCTGCAGCTGCTGCGCGACCTCGAGTCGGTCGCTGGCGCCGCGCCATCGGCCTCGGATCCCCTGGACGGCTGGCTTGAGCCGGGCCTGGCCGAGCGCCTTGGAGCGCTTGGCGCCCTCACGCTGGGTGATCTTCAGGGCCGCATCGCCCGCGGGGGGCGCTGGTGGCGCGGACTGCGCGCCTTTGGCCCCGTCAAAGCCGCACGGCTGGCCCGCCTCGTTGAGCTCCTGCTGGGCGAGACCGTGCGCCCTGCCCTGCCCCTGGCATTTCCAGCGCCGCCCACAGCGCTGTTGGCGGGTGACGCGGGCACCAACAGAGCGCCCAAGGACGCTTGCGCGATCGCAGCTGCGAACGACCGCGAGGCCATCCGCAGCTGGGTCGCCGCACGCGCAGGCTCGGCCTACACCGCCGCCCAGTACGAGCGCGAGGCTGAGCGCTTCATGCTGTGGTGCGTCCTTGAGCGGCGCAAGGCGTTGTCCAGTGCAACGCCCGAAGATTGCCGCGCCTACATGGACTTCCTGCAGGAGGTTCCTGCAGCCTGGATCAGCCGCCGCAAGGTGCCGCGCCTGGCGCCCGGCTGGGCCCCTTTCAAGGGGCAGCTCTCGCACGCAAGCCGTGCGCTGGCGCTGGCTGCCCTTCATTCGCTGTTCTCCTGGCTCGTGCATGCGCGCTATCTGGCCAGCAATCCCTGGGCGTTGGTGAACCGCAAGGTGGGGGAAGACCCGGCCGCAGGCAGTGACGTGACGTCACGTGCGTTCACGCCCGAAGCGTGGGCAGCGCTGTATCGCCACCTCAAGAGCCAGGGTCCGACGCCCTCCTCCTTCAGGCTGCTTTGGCTGCTCACTTTTCTCGAAGCCACGGGCCTGCGTGCTCAGGAGCTGCTGCGCGCCAGGCGGGCCGACCTGAAAGCGACCCAGACGGGTTGGGTCCTGCACGTGCACGGAAAGGGACGGCGCAATCGCACCATCCCGGTTCCGTCTGCTGCTGTACAGGCGACACAGACATATTTTCAGCAGCGGGGCATCGACTTTCAGAACGCCCCGGCAGACACGCCTCTGCTTGCATCCCTCACCCAGCCCGCTGTGGGCATCAGCTACCGGGCGCTACACGAAACTCTCAAGCGGCTCGTCAAGCGCGTGGCGGCCGACTGGCCAGCGCAGGCGCGCATTTGCGCGGCTAGAGCGTCCGCGCACTGGCTGCGACACACGCACGCGACCCGAGCCGCCGAGCGGCAAGTACCCCTTGACGTGCTTCAGGAAAACCTCGGGCATAGCGATCCCCGCACCACGACGCGGTATTACAGAGCGCAGATAGCCCGGCGCCAGGCAGCCCTGGAGCGAGCGTTCGGCGGATCCAGTCTCCCCTGAGCAGGCTCCACCGGACTGGTTGCCTCGTAACGAGTTCAACGTCCCAGGATCTGCAAAACCTCTCGCCCTTGCAGAACGGCTCGGCGGTCAGCACGCCCCAAATTGTGCCGCGGCATTGGCATTTGCGTCATCGGTGCCAAGCAGATCGACTGCAAGCGTGTTCACCGGGAACGATCCAGTTGCGGCAGGGAAATCGTCGCCACGCGGCAGATCGCCCTCTGGGCCGTTGTCATCACCCCATGCATCGTCGAAGCGACTACCGGCGGTGTTTTACCGTAAAACACGCTGGCGCGAGCCCCCGCAATGTCGAGGCGAGGGATGTTTTACCGTAAAACACCCCAGCGCGCTCCTGACTGGCCGGCGCGCAGCCCCAGCTGTGACATGGGAGCCTGCTGCCGCTCGCCTCACGAAATGTCAGTCCAGGCCCACAACGCCAGCGGGCAGGTCGCAGTCACATGCACTCATCGCTTCGAGAGGGCGCCTCTAGGTCACAGAGTACGGGGAAGAGTCGGTGACGCTGTTCTTCTATCCGCGGGCCGGCACTTCGCGGGCGATCTGGCGCAACGTGGGCGCCAGCCTTGGCGAACCGGTACCGCATCCGCATGATGAACCTGATGGGCTGGGGCGGCTCCCGTGTCACGACCTGGGACCCGGCCCGCTGCGCCCGCGTGGAGGGTCACGCCGAACGACCTGGGGCAAGTGGCTGAATCGCTGAGCGGGTGGAACACCGTGCTGCTACCGCAGCCTGCCGGGCTACCCGGGCGGCTTCGCTCCGCCGGTGCTGGAGGGCTTCCTCGAACTGCTGGATCAGGACCCTGGCTCGCCTGGGCGCAGGCCAGGTCGCGCATTGCGGCCAGCAACGGCCGCAATGCGCGCTAGCGAGGACACACCGGCGCTGAAGCAGTTCACCCGTGTGGCGCCGACCACCGACTTTGGGAGCCGCGTGACTGAACCGGTCAAGCCATCCTCATCCGGCATCGCCGGGAGGACCCGATAGCGCCGGCCTTCGTCGGCCGCCACATGGCCGAGCGCGCGCCAAGCGCTCGTCTGGTGCTACTGGACGCAGGTGGGAGCCTCCCGCAGCTGAGCGCAGCGGAGCACGTCATCGCAGCCTTCAGGGGTTTCCTGAGCGATCAGCAGCTGGCAGGCCGCGAACAAGAGTTCAGAAGAAGCAGCCTTTGCAGCGTGGGCAGGCCTGCAGTCGCGCGCTTTTTCCATCGTCGATCGAAAACCAAATGCCCTGCGCGCCGCAAGCGGTTCTTGGGAGAACCGAGGCGAGACCGTTTTACGGTAAAACGGTCTCGCGATAGGCTGTCACGCAGGTCGGGCATGAGCGCGGCCTGGCGCGGCTTGGCGTGGCGTGGCGTGGCGTGGCAGGGCAGGGCAGGGCAGGGCAGGGTGTTTTACCGTAAAACACCCTGCCGAAAAACGTCAGCGCACGGCAGAAGAGGACAGCGACAGATCTTCCTCAGCCAATTGCCTTGAAAATCGCCTCGCGCACCCGCTGGACCTGCTCGGGCGCAAGAGCGCCTCCCTTGATCTTCAGCGACAGGCCCCCACGCCCGTCGACCGTCAGCCGACCGATCGCCTTGCCGCCGAGCGAAAGAGTCTCAGCAGCAGGAGCAGTGTCCTCACGCTCCAGCAACAGGTCGAACACGTCCTTCGCAACGAGCGTAGGCTTTTGCTCAGCGAGCCTTTTCGCCCGCGCCAGCAGTGCTTGCGGCTGGTCACGCAGAGCCTGTGTGAGCGGCGCCGCCCAGCGAAACTGCAGGTCCAGAGGGGAGGGGAACGCCTCAACAACCTCTTTCGGCAGGGTGGCAAGTTGGATCGCGACGCTCATGTTTCCCGCGTTGCCACCCGTCAACTCGGCCATCCGACGCAGCGACGGAAACAGCTTCTTGTCAAGTGCACGGGAGTACATCTGTCCCTGCTCCCAGGGACTCAGGTTCTCGCGCGCCCGATTTTCGCGCTCCATCTCGACAAACAGCTCCTGGTCACTCAGGCGGTCGACCACGGCGGCCACCCGCACCCTTTCCAGAAGACAAGCGCGGTGGCGCCGGTGGCCAAAGACGATCTCGTATCGGACCTTGCCCTTGGGCGTGGCTAACAGGCGAACCTTGATAGGCTGCACATTACGCCCAGCCGAAGAAATCTCGGCCCTCAACACCTCGAACTCCTGCGTGGCAAAGGAGGCCTCGTCGCGATTGGCGTACTCGCTAGGGCCGACCTCTTCAGGGTCGAGCAGTTCCACCACGTCCGCAGCTTCAAGTGCCGTTACTCGCTCCCGAAGACGCGCATTCTCAGCTTCCACCTCGCGGCCCATGGCCAACGATGCGCTGAAGGCCCCGGGTCCGGTGCGCGGCCGATCAGCAGGCAGGGCCGCGCGTGGAGTAGGGGAGGGCACCGCCGGCTCCTCGTCAGAGTCGAAATTGATTCCCCGGCCACGTTCGCGAAGGGAGCGGTTCATACAGCCTCCTTGGTTTGCTGGGCGTCGCTCGCAACTTGACGCTGCCAAGCGCCAACCACCTGACGCTCAATGGTCTCAACCACTTGCTCGTAGGCGTCCACGGCCCGTTTGATGGTGCTCGCGTGAACTCCCGTGCCAGAGCGCATGTCGTAGATCGAGCCGAATTCAGCGCTCGCCGAGGCGGCCGTAGAAGTCTTCGGGATGACCACGGGCAAGATGATGTCTCCGTAGGCCGCAGAGATCCAATCACGCACCACCTCGGTGGCCGAATCCTTGGTATCCACCTTGGACAGGAGCACGTCAATGAAGGAGAACTCTTTCGTGCGCCCGTAAGAGGCGAGGTCCTTGCTCAGGTCGTGAAACAGCGTCCAGAACTGCACGCTCGAGGCGAAGTCCAGCGCGTTGGGAGGCAGCGGCATCACAAGGCCGTCTGCAGCCATCATCGCATTTATGGTGACGTAGGAAAGGGCAGGGGGCGTATCCAAGACGATGATGTCGTAGTTCTGCCTGGCCTTCTCCAGGCCGTAATGCAGCACGTTCCAGAACTGAAAGCCGCGGCCGCCTTCACGAGCCTGGCGCCCCGGCAGCGCAAACTCTGCGCTGTACATCATGGAGGTCGCAGGCACCAGGTCAATCCCGTTCCAGTACGTGCTCTGGATGGCGTACTCAATCGAGTCTTCGTCGCCCAGGCACAGTGGCAATATTGTCTGGTTAGGATCCACCTCAGCGTCCGAGAGAATCCCAAAAAGGGTCGTCAGCGAGCCCTGCGGATCGCAGTCGATGACAAGCACCTTGTGCCCGCGCAGGGAAAGGCCCTGCGCGAGCGTCATCGCGGTGCTGGTCTTGGTGACGCCGCCCTTGAAGTTAGCGGTAGCCACAGTGATTGCCTCAGCGCCCTCGGGACGCATGAGCTCCGGCCGAAGGGCGCGGCACCAAGCACGGACTACTTCCAAGGGAAATTCACGTCGCTTGGAAACCCCGGAAGGCACGAGGTTGCCCGCTGGGAGCTCGCCCTTCTCAGCACGATAGGCGACTTGCCGGGGCTCCAACCCCACCAGTGCACCAAGCTGCGCTGGCGTCCACGTGGGCGCGTGCTTCTGGTTGTCCGGCTGGAGCATCGCGCGCCGCACCTTGCTCAGCACCTTGGCGGCACGCTGGGCGCGCTCTCCAATCTCCTCGATACTGATGGGGTCCTTGAGTTGGATGAGTGGATTCACGTACGCTCCAAAGTAACTCTACGACGGCATTGTAAGAAGCAAGCTCCGTTTTCAAGTGGTTTTCAAATAGAAATTCCGGCTACAACCCAAGCCACACTTGCCGGACGCCTTGTTTGCCTGTGGTGTGTTTCTCGGGTGGCGTCCACAACCGGTCTTTTGAACATTTGATCTATTGAAGAGTTTACAAACAGGAAAATCCTTTCTCGACAAGGACTTACACGCGAACGCGTCCGGCGAATGTGGCAAAGGCGTCCGGGGAATGTGGCTCTGCCGCACGGGAAGTGTGGCATTGGCGTCCGGTAGGTGTGGTGTCGTCCGCCATGTGTGGCGGCGACTTATGCACAGCTGCCACGCAAGCTAGGCGTCCAGCAAGTGTGGTCTAACAAGCGCAGGGAAAATTTCGAGGCGTCCGATGGACCTTGGACGGCTGCTCCTGACCCAGGATAGAAGGGTGTCCGTGCCGCGTTGGACGGGATAAACTTCAGCGCCATGAACCAGCACCGCCAGCTTCCGGTCCCGCACAGGCTGGGTACGCTCAACAAAAGCGTGCTGCTGCTGGCGATGGAGCCGCGGTCGATGGCTTTAACCCCGACCTCGCGCAAGATCTATTCGGTTCTCATCAAGGTCGCGCAGCTGCAGAGGCAGGGCGCTGATGGCTCGTTCCGCGCTCGCCTTGCCGACGTGATTCACGACGCGGTCTCAAGTACGAAGGTGGCCGACCGGATCCAGGGCTACATCGACCAGATGACACAGACGACGTTCCTCATGCATTTAGTGAGCAACGCCGATGCGGGAACCCTCAGTCTGGAGGGCTTCGAGATGCCTGAAGGGCCGCCGGCTGACCTGCAAGAAGGAGAAGAACGTCGAACTTTTGCGCTGCTGGCTGAGGTTCGATGGTCGTTCGAACGAGGCCAGCACTGGCTGCAGTGGTGGTTTCCGCCATCCATCCTCGAGCAGTTGCTGAGTCCCGAACGCTGGGCGCAGATCGATTTCAGCAACTACATGCGGCTCTCAAGCTACGCCGCGTTGTCCCTTTACGAGATTCTGGCCCGGTTCAAGGACTCTCCCGGCGGGCTCACGGCGCGTCGGCCTCCGCAGTGGTGGCAAGCCGTGCTGCGCGAGGGTGGCCCGAGCTCCAAGCCTCGGGAGTGGCGCAAGTTCAAGAACGAGACTCTCAAGCCCGCGCTTGAGGAGATCGTCTCCAAGACGGAGATCCACGCCGAGCTCGTGGAAATTCGCCAAGGGGGAGTCGTTGTGGAGGTCCAGTTCCGAGTGGCGCGGCAGCAAGTGCCCAGCACCAAGGCCCAGGCCGAGGAAGCGGTCGATGTGAGCCTGCCGCTCTATGCGGCCAAGCTGGGCGTTCGCGAGCAAGACCTGCAAACATTGGTCGATCAGTTCGGCGCCGTGCAGGCCGCTGAGGGGCTTAAGGCCCTGGAGGCTGCGCTCGCCAAGCCTGGTAAGTCTGTGACGAAGCCGGCCGCGTACCTGCGCCGCATCTTGGAAAACAAGTCCGCTCACGCCCCCGAGTCCGGGGAGGTTGAGGTGCTGTCACCCGCGGAGAAAGCCGTGCCGCAGTCACTGCAGCAGCGTGAGGAAAAGCTGCGCAAGGCGTACCGCGCAGCGCGCCTGAACGCACTGGAGGGCGAATTCGATCGCTTATCCGTTGAGGAACAGAACAGCTTCTTGGAAAAGGCGCGTGAGAAGATTCCGAACACGCCTGGAACGCTCAAGCGCCTGATGCAGCGCGAGTGGCGCTCGCCGCTCATTCGCGAGGTGGTCTTGGGCGAATACGCGGCCGTCTACCATGGCCCGGGTTGGAACATCCCTACGGTTGCGCAGCTCGAAGAAATTGCGAATATGCAGGAAGGTCCGCGCCTTGCTATTTAAGGGCGCACGGCTTCTGCTTACGTGCCCGCAGGGTCTGTGCCGATGACACGGTCGTCAAGTCGATACAACGGTCGATATCAGCCGCCGCTGTGGCTGGTGGTTCTCCGGCATAAGCTTGCCCGAAGGCAGGTTCAGACCAGAGGCGGACGTAATCCACGCTCAAATGCATCCTGAGCGGATCGGCATCAAGAATCATCGAGTCGGCTCAGCGCAGTGCGGCTGCTTGCCTTAACTTCGAACTTGGAAAGACCACTTTTCCAAGGTGGGGGTGAGCGACTCCCACATCGAGGAGATGGCCAGGCGCATCGACGGCGATGAACTGCTGCGCCAGCGACGTCAGTTTGACCACTGCGCAGTACAAGACTGCGCCAGGTCAACGCCGGCGGCAAGGCCCCTTCCGCACGCCCTGACCGGCCCGCTTGGCCAGGGCGACTTTCAGCCCGATCCTGTGAAAAAGGTTTTTTCAGCTGGTTGATAACAACACACGTACCCCCGTGAAGCAAACGGACCTGATCACGGTGTTCCTCAAGGGGATTGCCGGCGTGGACCATTGATCCCGCAGCTTGTCCAGTACGGGGGTCTTGCATTCGAGTTCGACGGCGTGCCGCTGGCCGTAGTCGAATCCCACGGTCTCCACCCGTGCATGGCGCTCGAGTGCCCGGGCCAGGAAGAGGGTGGAGTCCTGGCCACCGGAAAACAGGACGAGTGCGGCGTCGTGCATAGGCGCCGCCCATCATCCCGCGTTGCCCTTGGCATCGTCCCTGGCTGTGCCGGTAAAGGCGTGGCGCATCTCCCGCACGGAGCGGAAGACCTGCGCGCCCGCCGTGCCGGGCGCGACGATGCCGTAGCGTTCCAGAAGCGCCAGCACGGAACGGGACGGCCGCATGAACATGAGCGAGATGCCCCGCCGCTGCAGTTGTTCGGCCAGCGAGGCCAGCGTGGCGCCGGCCGAGTAGTCCACGTCGTCCACCGCGTCCAGGTCGATGACGAACCAGCTCAGGCCGGGCCTGGCCGCGCCCACCAGGCGGTTGACCTCCTGCGAGAGCACCTCGGCGTTGGCGTAGTACATCGCATGCGAAAAGCGGTACACCATCAGGCCCGGCGCATACTCGCCGGCGGTGGCCACGTCCGCCAGCTGGGCGTGCCCGTCCTCACCGCGCACGATCACGCTGTTGTGCGGCTTGTAGCCGCGGCGCACATGATCGATGAGGGACAGCACCATGGCGAGCACGATCGCCTGCTCCACCCCCACCACGAGCACCGCCGCCGCGGTGATGAGCGCGACCCAGAACTCGGACGGACGCTCGGCGCGTATGCGCCGCAGCGCCTGGACGTGGACCAGGTCGATGCCGATCAGGAACACGATCGCCGCCAGCACCGATCGGGGCAGGGCGGCGATGGGCCCGGTCGCGAACAGGACCACCAGCGTGACGACGGCCGCCATGGTGAGATGGGCGGCCTGGCTGCGGCCGCCGGCGGAGTCCACCATCTGGGTCTTGGTCGGGCTGCCGTTCACCACGAAAGTGCCCGTCAGCGCGGCCCCCGCGTTGGCGGCGGCGAGCCCCACCAGGTCGTGGTTCTCGTCGAACGGGGTGTTGTACTTCCACGCGTAGGCCCGCGAGGTCGCGGCGCTCTGCGCGAGGATGACCACCGTCATCGCCAGCACGGCGGGGGCCAGCTGCGTGCCCTCCCGGCCCAGCAAGCTCAAGTCGGGCAGCGCCAGCGAGGGCAGGCCGCCCTGGAGGGCGCCCACGACGGCGATGTGGTGCGATCCCCAGTCCAGCAGCAGGCTGGCCCCGGTGGCCGCGACCACGGCGACCAGCGCCGCCGGAAAACGCGGCAGCCAGCGGCGCATCAGCAGCAGGCCGGCCAGGGTCGCGCCGCCCAGCGCCAGTTCCGCGGGCTGGGTGGCCGTGATCCGCCGCAGCACCTGCGCGAGCAGTTCCACCGGATGGTGGCCGTGCGCCGCCACCCCGAGCAGGGTGGGCAGTTCCCCGATCGCCACCTGCAGGCCCACGCCCGTGAGGAAACCGACGAGCACGGTGCGCGACAGGAAATCGGCCAGGAACCCGAGCCGTGCCACCCGTGCCAGCAACAGCAGGACGGCGCAGGCCAGTGCCATCGCCTGCGCGTACAGCATCCACTCGCCGGAGCCCGGCTGCGCCAGCGGCGCCAGGGCGGCGGCCATGATGGCCGCCGTGGCGGAGTCCGCGCCCACCACCAGCAGGCGCGACGAGCCCAGGACCGCAAAGGCCAGCGCCGGCACCATCAGCGTGTACAGGCCGGTCACCACGGGTGTACCGGCGATGCGGGTGTAGCCCATCACTTCCGGGATGGCCAGCGCCGCCAGCGTGAGCCCGGCTACGATGTCACGCGCCAGTGTGGCCCGGTTCACCGGGAGCAGGCCGCCCAGCAGGACTGCGCGCCAGGCCCGGCGGGCCGCGGGGTGTGGTGGTTCGTTCGACGCGGGCGCCGGCTCGTCCATTCGCATCACGCGATCTTGCAGGGAATCGAGACGTCCTCGTCGACGCTGTAGACGGCGCAAAGGCGGTGGTAACCGTCGGCGATGACGACGCGCCCGTGTTCGCGGTCGCGCACGAGCAGGATGGGGGACAGGGCCTTGCCCGCGCTGATCTTCTCGCGGTCCCGCGCCACGTGCAGGTTGCTCGCGTCTAGCAGCGGCAGGCCCGAGGCGCGGAAGATGTCCTTGGCCTTGAAGCTCAGGACGGGCGCGGGCCGCAGGCGGCGCAGCACGTCGTCGACCGCTTCCTGCGGCTGCAGCAGCAGCAGGAAACTTCCGGCGGCGGGATAGTCGTGCTCTTCCGGCTGGTCGAGCCAGCGCAGGCTGGACTTGGGATCGGGCTTGCTCATGCGCAGGGTTCCTTCAACGCCGCCAGACGGGGCACAGGAACGAGTGTGCCGCGATGTCAGGCCCGGCGTCCAGGGAAGGCTGGGTTTGCACGCCCATGGCCGAGGCCGAGTTCCCGGCCGGATCCCTGTGCAGCCGGACACCTGCAACTGCCCGGCAATCGCCACTGCCGCCGTGCTCGTTTCCACGCCCAGCTTCTCGAAGATGTGCTCCAGGTGCTTGTTGACCGTGCGTGGACTCATGCCTAGGATGACGGCGATGTCACGGTTCGTCTTTCCCTTGGCGAGCCAGATCAGGACTTCGGCTTCCCGGGGCGTGAGGGCGGCCTGGGAAGGCTCAGCTGGCCCGCCGCCCCGGACGGCATGGCGCCTAGCAGCAGCATGGTTTCCGAAAACCGGCCCTGGCCCATGTGCTGGGCGACGAGGCGGCTGCCGCCGGCAAGCAGCAGCTCGCCTCCCTGCCCGGCTCGGCCCCCCCAGTCACGCGGCCGCCGCCGCCTCGCCATCCTGGCCCTCGAACGCCTGCGCCAGCCACTGGGTGGCCCGTGGCGAGCGCCACGCGACCCGGCCGTGGCCATCGAGCATGACCACGCCCATGCCGGCGATGTCCACGGCCTCGCGTGCCCAGCGGGCGGCGCGCGCGTTGCGCACATGGGTGGCGACACGGGCCAGAACTTCCGGGATGCGCAGGGGCTTCACCACGTAGTCGACACCGCCACTCTCGAATCCGCGGACCACTTCATCCGTTCCGGAAAACCCGGTCATGAACACGATCGGGACATGCGCCCAGGGCCGCGTGCCCTTGGTCTCCTTGCAGAGCATGAAGCCGTCGGTCCCTGGCATCACCGCGTCGAGCAGCACGGCATCCGGCACGGCCATCTCGCAGCGCGCGCCTCGTCCGCGTCGCGCGCCACAAGCACGCTGTAGCCTTCCGTGGCGAGCGCATCTCACAGCAGTCGCTGCGTGTCGACTACGAGGACCACGCGTCTATTTCCTGTTTCAGGGGACTGCGGCATCTTCGGTTTCCCTCAATCGCTAGATCAGAATGTCGAAATCGAAACTGTCCGCGCAGGCCTGCAGCCGCTGCAGCTCGATGAGGTGGCCGGGCAGGCGGCCCAGGCCGCCCTGACCAACGACGTGACCTTGCGCGAAGGCTGGTACGACACGCCGCCCACCAAGGGCCTGCGCGGGGTGGGGCGGGTCTATGCCGGCTGGGGCCTGTCGCAGCCTTTCTACTTGCAGGAACTCTGGCGCGACATAGGCTACGGCGCGCTCGCGGACTTCCTGGTCGGGTTCTGGGAGGGCTTCTTCCTGCCGAAGGACGCGAACAACCTGCTGGCCATGCTCTGAAGCTGGCAGAACGGGGACATCACAGCCAATCCGGTCTTCCGTCTCTCTGCGTGTTCCTCCTCCGTCGATGGCTGCACCGTCAAACGGACCAGGAGCCCCATCATCAACTCGTACCGGGCGGAGCCGATGTTGCATGGCTCGCAGCTGGGGAAACACATATCCCTCGGGCCACCAATTACGAAGGAACAACGACCGTGCTGGGATGTGGTCTTCCGTCGTGGCAGCCACTCTGCCACCGCAGAAGCAGCAATATGGGTGGTCACGAAAGAACCTGAGCCGTTTGGCCTGCTTCTGACCCATTTCCTTGTCCTCGACGGCAGGCCAGCGTCAGCCGCCTTCGGCCAACGCGTCCGTGATAAAGCCCTGGTCACAGAGCGCACGCACGACCCCACGCAGCAGCATGTTGTGGCTGAAACCGATGCTGTATCGTCGAGCCCCTTCCTTAATGGGTTGGAGCATCCCGCTTTCCACCAGCTTCCTGATCTGGTACGTCCGCTTGTTTGCGTTGAGCTCTGGCATCGCAGCTTCGAGGTCACCCGACTTCACCACCCCTGCTTTTATCGTCGTCGTGAGTACAGCCTCTTCTTGGGGCGTGATCAGCTGCCGCGCCCGTGCGTGCCCCACCGCGGGCAGAAGTACGGCAGTCTGCAGATGTCCATAGTCCGCAAGCCTGTTGACCTTGTTCAGTTCGTCGCGGATGCCGCTGAGCATGTACGTGCACCAGCGTTCGAGAGCTTCATCGGTGCCTGTGTCGGCGTCTGTCCTCGCGCGGCAGCTGCGCGTGGAACTCCACCACGCGCGGAACCTTGTAGCTCGCTAGCCGCTCGCGCAGCCACGACCGCACCGCCTCCGCGTCCAGTGACGCGCCCCCGGACACCTGGACCGCGGCGGCCAGCGCTTCCCTGTGCGCGCTCGAGCTGGCCCAACTTGCGTTGTCGCGCGAAAACCTCGTGGCCACCCTGCTGGATCCGGTGGTCAAGGTGGGCACGTCTGCGGACGCGCCGCTTTTCTCAGCAGGCGCTGCAGTTCGACCCGCGATCCTCATCGCCAGTGAATTGAAGGGGAGGGCACTTCCTCGTGCCGTAGCTGCAGAAGACGCAGCAGTCCCCGGGGAGCGGGCGAAGGAGCGTTTCGCAGCCCTCGCATTCATGGAAGAACTGGCAAGAGTCCAGAGGCATCTCAAGCTCTGACTTGTGCCCGCAAGCAGGGCAGGTCAAGGTCGATCGGGTCTGGATGAGCTCGCTCATGTGTTCGCTCATGCGCCTTGGAGCCGCGCCACAAGCTTGCGTTCCGTCTGTCCGCCCAGAAGAACCCAGCGCACAAAGTCACCTTCGACGAGCACGAAGCTGGGCGTTCGCGCCACCGAGAACTTGCGCGCTAGATCGACCTGCTGAGCGATGTCGACCGAAATCAGATCCCGGTGGGAAAGCTGCAGCCGCTCAACCATAGGCTTGATTGCTCGGCAGGGCCCGCAGTGGGCGGAATGGACCCGCCTGCAGTCTTCTGCGGCGGCGCCGTCTACAGAAGAGGTGTCTGGCGCGGCGCGCCCGACGCTGCGCATCGCGCGCATCCACATGAGCGCTTGCATCGCGACGGCGAGTGCGATGGCGGAAGACACCTCGATGGGGAGCCAATTCATGGCCGCCCCTCCTTCCGGGCCTTGGAGGTATCCGCCGGAGCGGCCTCGCCGCCAAGCAAATACTCGCGCACGAGTTCGCGCGCGCGGTGTAGCCTGCTCTTGATCGCCGGGGCGTTTTCGCCCAGCCGCTGCGCGATCTCTGCGATCGTGAGCTCCTCGAAGTCGCGAAGAAGGATGACTTCCAGGTAGTGCGCCGGCAGCGACTCCAGAGCGTGGGCCAGATCGATGCGCAGGGCCGCGTCAGAGCGGCAGGCGAGCTGCTCCTCGGCGATGTCCTCGGCTAGCGGCTCGTGCCTGAACATCATGCGCTCGAGCTTGCGGCACTCGCGCTTGATGACGATGAACAGCCAGGAAGAAAAAGCGGCTGCCGCCTTCAGGCCCTTGACCTTGCGGGAAATCGTCAGCAGCGATTCCTGCACGGCGTCGTCCACATCGCTCGCGTGGCAGTGCCTGCGGGCGTAGCGCCTAGCGTCGGCCTGGCACACCGCCAGGAGCTGTCCGATCGCCGCAGGGTCGCCCGTTTGGGCGGCCAGGACGAGATTGGAATGGTCCGCCGCCGCCATGCTCAATGGCCCTTGTCGAGTTTACGGCCGACCATGGCGCACATCGGGCAGAAGCCCACCAGACCGGTCATGGCAAGCACGGCTCCCATCACGCCGGCGGCCATGGCCAAGGGCGCGCCCCAGCTCATGGCCGCGAAGCCGAGGGCCATCGCCCCCATGACGAGGCGAAGGATGCGTTCCCAGGCGGGGACATTTTTTGCGTAGAACATGGCGAGCTCCTTGGATAGCTTGTTCGAGGACCGTCCTCGCTTGCTAAGAGGAGCCGTATGGCCAAAACGGTTCGCAGCTGTTCCATTTATTTCACCGCCCGCCCCCATCCACAAGTGGTGGGATGGGGAGGCAGTCGTTCAGCCGAGCTTATACGCAGCGAAGCGCTCGTCGACCTGCGTGCCGAAAGCGTGGTTGGAATAGTTGCTCAGCACCTTCACTGCGACAGCTAGCACGATGTAGAGGATGGCTTGCTCGGTG
Source organism: Ramlibacter aquaticus (assembly GCF_015159745.1). Taxonomy (GTDB): domain Bacteria; phylum Pseudomonadota; class Gammaproteobacteria; order Burkholderiales; family Burkholderiaceae_C; genus Ramlibacter; species Ramlibacter aquaticus. Next base: position 17,125 of record NZ_JADDOJ010000082.1, read on the forward strand.
TATCCGGCACGCAGGAAAGCGTCGAGCTTGGCCTGGGACGGCTTGCCGTTGTTGCGCACCATGTCCTGCGTCAGCTCGTAGAGGGCCGCAAGCTTGGATTCGGGCAGGGGTCGGCCTTGGCGGATGGCATCCAGGACCGGGCCGGGGACGCCCGACATTTTGTCGGCGATCATGCTGTGGGCCGCGGCGCAGTAGGTGCAGCCGTTGGCCATGCTCACCGCGAGGAACACGACCTCTTGTTCGGCGGGCGTGAAGCCGGACTCGGCGCGGAACTTGGAGTAGCCGCTCAGGTAGGTGCCGAGGACTGCCGGGGCATTGGCCATGTTGGCATACATGTTCGGAATGAATCCGACCTGCTTGAGGGCGGTGTCGAGCATCTCCTTCTGCGCGCCCTGGGCTTGGGCGTGGTCGACGGCGGTGAGTGATTTGAGATAGGCCATAGGTTCTCCTTCAATTGGATGATGGGTTCGGCCACCGAGGTCGATCCGCGATGGACTCGGAGTCATGTTAGGAGCGATAAGGTGAACGAAGTTGACTGGACGTCTCAATCGCGTGCCCGTCCGTTCCCAGGTATCTAGCGGCGGGCGCTGGGCGCAATCAAAGCTCGGGCGAACGGTGTTTGAGCCAGTCCGAGGGCGATGTGCCGAACTTGCGCAGGAACGCCCGGTGCAGCGAGCTCGAGCTGCCGTAGCCGACCTGGAGAGCCGCTGCCTTGGCGGGGACGCCCTTGGCGAGGAGCCGCTGCGCTAGCATGAGTCGCCAGGAGGCGAGGTAGTCGGCCGGGGTGCTGCCGGTGACGAGTCGGAAGTGCTCGGCGAAACGCGCGCGGGACATGCCGGCGCGTTCTGCCAAAGCGGTGAGATCCCACCCGCGGGCAGGATCTTCGTGGATCGATTCCAGGGCTTTGGACAGCTTGGGGTCGGCCAAGCCGGCGAGCGCGCCGCCGGAGACTTGCCCGCGCTCCTGGGCATGGCGCAGCATCCGGACCATCAGCACTTCGCACAGCCGATCCAGAACAGCTTGGCGCCCGCTGAGCGCGTCGAAGGCTTCGGCGAACATCAGCTCGAGGATCGGCCCAAGCTCCGGGCAGTCTTCCAGATGAATGAGCGCGGTGTCGGGTAGGGAGTCGGAGATGGGGTTGCGCCCTCCCGCTGAGGTTGCCCCTAGAAATCGGAGTGCATAACCCGATCGTCAGGCGGCAGATTTTTGCTGCGCCGCCAACCAGCGTTGTTCGAACTGCATTGGGCTGAGATACCCAAGCGCCGAATGTAGCCTCGAA
>NZ_JADDOJ010000083.1 GCF_015159745.1 Ramlibacter aquaticus
CAGCCCGATTCCACAAGGGACGGCGAACAAGTCACCTCATCCGGAAGACCGTCCGCCCCTTCTGAAATCCGGTTTCAACTTAGGAGCTTTTTTCCATGAACTCTCCCGCGATGAAGGGGCTGAACCTGAACGCACCGGCCTGGGTCAAGAACGCCCGGCTGATCGCCTGGGTCGCCGACATGGCCGCGCTGTGCAAGCCCGAGCGCATCTACTGGTGCGACGGCAGCCAGGAGGAATACGACCGCCTCTGCCAGCAGCTGGTGGACGCGGGCACCTTCCGCAAGCTGAACCCGGCCAAGCGCCCCAACTCCTACCTGGCCTGGTCCGATCCGTCGGACGTGGCCCGCGTGGAGGACCGCACCTTCATCTGCCCCCAGAAGAAGGAAGACGCCGGCCCGACCAACAACTGGGTCGACCCGGCCCAGATGCGCGCCACCCTGCAGCCGCTGTTCGACGGCTGCATGAAGGGCCGCACCATGTACGTGGTGCCCTTCTCCATGGGCCCGCTGGGCTCGCCCATCGCCCACATCGGCGTGGAGCTGTCCGACAGCCCCTACGTGGCGGTGAACATGCGCATCATGGCCCGCATGGGCCGCGCCGTGTACGAGGTGCTGGGCGTGGACGGCGACTACGTGCCCTGCGTGCACACGGTGGGCGCCCCGCTGGAGCCCGGCCAGAAGGACGTGTCCTGGCCCTGCAACAAGACCAAGTACATCGTCCACTACCCCGAGACGCGCGAGATCTGGTCCTACGGTTCGGGCTACGGCGGCAACGCGCTGCTGGGCAAGAAGTGCCTGGCGCTGCGCATCGCCTCCATCATGGGCCGCGAGCAGGGCTGGCTGGCCGAGCACATGCTCATCCTGGGCGTGACCAACCCCGAAGGCCGCAAGTACCACGTGGCCGCCGCCTTCCCGTCCGCCTGCGGCAAGACCAACTTCGCCATGCTGATCCCGCCCAAGGGCTTCGAGGGCTGGAAGGTCACCACCATCGGCGACGACATCGCCTGGATCAAGCCTTCCGCCGAAGGCCGCCTGTACGCGATCAACCCGGAAGCGGGCTACTTCGGCGTCGCCCCCGGCACCAACACGGTCACCAACCCGAACTGCATGGCCAGCCTGGACAAGGACGTGATCTTCACGAACGTCGCGCTGACCGATGACGGCGACGTGTGGTGGGAAGGCATGAGCGAGGCCCCCGCCCACTGCATCGACTGGCAGGGCAAGGACTGGACGCCCGCCATCGCCAAGGAAACCGGCGCCAAGGCCGCCCACGCCAACGCGCGCTTCACGGTGCCCGCGATCAACAACCCCGCGCTGGACAGCGCCTGGGACGATCCGGCCGGCGTGCCCATCGACGCCTTCATCTTCGGCGGCCGCCGCTCGACCACGGTGCCCCTGGTGACCGAGGCCCACGACTGGGTCGAGGGCGTCTACATGGCCGCGACCATGGGTTCCGAGACCACCGCCGCCGCCGCCGGCCAGCAGGGCGTGGTGCGCCGCGACCCCTTCGCCATGCTGCCCTTCACCGGCTACAACATGAGCGAGTACTTCCAGCACTGGCTGGACCTGGGCCGCAAGCTCGAGGCCGCCGGCGCCACGCTGCCCCGCATCTACACCACCAACTGGTTCCGCAAGGACGAGAACGGCAAGTTCGTGTGGCCGGGCTACGGTGAGAACATGCGCGTGCTGAAGTGGATGATCGACCGCATCGAAGGCAAGGTGCAGGGCGAGAAGCACGCCTTCGGCGTCAGCCCCGCCTTCGAGGAGCTGAACTGGACCGGCCTGGACTTCACCAGCGAGCAGTTCCGCAAGGTGATCAGCATCGACGTCGCCGCCTGGGACAAGGAGCTGGAGCTGCACCACGAGCTGTTCCAGCAGCTGGCGCACAACCTGCCCAGCGAGCTGCCCGAAACCAAGGCGAAGATCGAGAAGCGCCTGGCCGCCTGAAACCCGCCCGCCTTGCGCGGGCAGGGCCAACAAGAAAGCCGCCCGAGGGCGGCTTTCTTCATGGGGGCGCGGGCCGCTCAGATCGAGGCGCGCACCTCGTCGTCGGCGGCGTGGCTCATGGCACGGCTGATGTCGGCCATGATGCGGGCGTCGGCCAGGGCGGCGTTCCAGTAGGCCTCGTCCTGGGCGCGCTGGCGGCGGGCGGCGCCCCAGCCGCGGATCGTCGCGCTCAAGCGGGCAGCGCTGCGGCGCGCCGGCGCCACCATCAGGGCCAGCAGGCCGAAGCTCACCGCCCACATCAGGATCCAGGCCGCCAGCAGGTGGCCGTCGGTCCAGTTTTCCACCACCTGGTTGGCCACCACGATCAGCGCGGCGGCAATGGCCGCCATCAGCAGGGTCGCGCTGATGTGCGCGGTGTCCAGGCCGCGCAGGCTGCGGCGGGGTTGCAGGGACTGGCCAGCGGTTTGGGTCAGGGTGGTCATGCTTCTTCTCCTTGGGGCGCCGGGCGGGTGTCCGGCTGTTCCGTAGTCGATAGATTAGGGTTCACCCTGATATTTAGCAAATTTAGATTGGTGATGGCTAGTATTCATTGCACCTATAGTTGACTCATGACCGCACCCAACTTTCGCACCCTGGACCTGAACCTGTTGCGGGTCTTCGACCAGGTCATGGCCGAGCGCAACCTGACCCGGGCGGCGCGCAACCTCTCCATGACCCAGCCCGCGGTCTCGAACGCCCTGCAGCGCCTGCGCGAGGGCCTGGGCGACAAGCTGGTGGTGCGCAGCGGCTATGGCGTGGAGCCCACCCCCCGGGCCTTGGCCCTGTGGCCCGCCGTGGCCGAGGCCTTGCGACAGCTGGAGTCCGCGCTGGTGCCCGGAGACTTCCATCCCGCCGAAGCGAGCACCAGCTTCCTGCTGGCCATGGCGGACGCCACGGCGGGCACCCTGGTGCCTGGCCTGGTGGACATCCTGCAGCGCGAGGCGCCCGGCGTGGCCGTGCGCGTGCTGCCGCTGACCACGCGCGACCCGCGCCCCATGCTGGACGATGGCGAGGTCGACCTGGCGGTGGGCTACTTCCCCGCCGTGCTGGCCGACCTCACGGCACAGGCCCAGCAGGGCGGCGTCGCGCCCTTCGACCACGAGCGCCTGTACGAGGGCGAATACGTCTGCGTGATGCGTGCCGGCAACCCCCTGGCCCGGGGGCCGCTGACGCTGGCGCGCTACTGCGCGGCCCAGCACATGCTGGTGAGCTTTTCCGGCCGGCCCTATGGCTTCGTGGACGAGGCCCTGGCCTCCCTGGGCCAGAAGCGCCACATCATGCTGACCGTGAACCAGTTCTTCACCGCCGGCCTGGTGGTGGCCAGCTCCGACCTGCTGACCGTGCTGCCGCGCCACTTCGTGCGCGTGACCGGCATGCAGGACCAGCTGGTGCTGCGCGAGCTGCCCTTCACCGTGCCGCCGGTGCACGTGGACGCGCTGTGGCACCGCCGCCAGGCCCAGCGCAGCGACCACGCCTGGCTGCGCCTGGCCATGGGCCGGGCCGCCCGCGGCGCCTTCGGCACGGGCTGAGCCCGGCCCGCGGCCGCACACGGGCTTGCGCCGGGCCGCACAATCGGCGCGGTGAAGATCCAGCTGCTCTCCGACCTGCACCTCGAGGTGCAGCCCCACGTCCAGTTCGAGCCCGCCCCCGGGGCCGAGCTGCTGGTTCTGGCGGGCGACATCGGCGCCTACCAGGCCCGCCACCAGGTGCCCGGGCCCGACTTCGGGCTGGAACGTTTCTCGCCGCTGCGCGGCTGGCCCGTGCCGGTCCTGTACGTGCCCGGCAACCACGAGTACGACAACACCGACTTCGACGAGGCCCATGCCCGCCTGCGCGAGACCTGCGAGCGCCTGGGCATCACCTGGCTGGAGCGCGAGACGCGGGTGATCGGCGAGGTGCGCTTCGTGGGCACCACGCTCTGGTCGGATTTCGACGCCCTGCTCACGCCCGAGGACCTGGCGGCCGCGAGCCCGGCCGCCGTCCTCAAGAAGCGGGAGAAGGCCTTCCGGGCCGCCAACTTCTACCTGGAGAAGACCGGCAGCACGCGCGGCGGCCAGCCCCTGCTGGCCGAGCAGTGGCGCGAACAGGGCCTGCTGTGCCAGGCCTGGCTGCGCCACGCGCTGGTGCAGCCGCACGACGGGCTCACCGTCGTGGTGACCCATTTCGCACCGAGCCTGCGCAGCGCGGACCCCCGCTACGGCCTCAACGCGTCCACGGCCGGCTTCTGCAACGCCATGGATGAGCTGTTCACGCAGGCCGATTGGTGGCTGCACGGCCACCTGCATTGCCAGCACGATTACGAGGTGGGCCGCTGCCGCGTGGTCACCAACACCCTGGGCTACGAGCGAAAGGGTGAGCAGGTCGGCTTCCAGCCGCGACGCGTGCTGGACCTGGCCAGCCGCGCCCCCCGCCGCGCCCCCTGAGGCCCCGGCCCGCATCTTGCGTGGGAAGGCTGCGCGCGCCATGTGCACGCGGTTACAACGGCCTGCACCGAAAGCATGGGCTTTACACCGCGGAAAAACGCCCGGCGCGTGGGCGTGAAACACTGTGGCTGCTTGGATTGGGGGACCCCATGAAGACTTCAGGCTGGACACCGACACTGGCATGGCTGGCCGCCGTGACCGGCGCGTTCCTGCTGGCCTATGCCGCGCCCAACGAATCGAGCGTGATGGGCCAGCTGCCCACGTTCAGCACCAAACGCCTGGACCAGCACCCCCTGCTGCTGCCCGCGCAGCTGCCTGCCGAGCGCACCCTGGTGCTGGTCGCCTACCGCCGCGAGCAGCGCGCCGAGATCGACAGCTGGATCGCCGGCCTGAACCTGCGCGACGACAAGCGCATCGCCTGGGTGCGCATGCCGGTGCTGGACGACCCGGGGTCCGAGCAGGCCCGGCGCGACATCGAGTCGCGCCTGCTCTCGCGCCACACGACCGAGGCCGACCGGGCGCGCCTGGTGCCCGTGTTCACCAACCGCGAAGCCTTCATCCGCGCGGCCGGGCTCTCCGGCCCCGAGCACGCCTCGGTGCTGGTGTTGGACCGCGAGGGCAAGGTGCTGGCGCGGGTGGAAGGCCCCTTCGATGCCGACCGGGCCCAGGCCCTGCGGCAGACGCTGCATCTCACGCGCGACTGAGCGCGCCGGGGTTCAGCCGGCCAGCGCCGCGCGCGCGGCATCGCCCAGCGCCACGGTCAGCGACTCCAGCAGCTCGCTTTCCAGGTTCCAGCAGTGCCAGTACAGCTGGATCGGCAGCGCGAAGGCCGGCAGCACGTTGACCAGCCGGCCCTGGTCGACCAGGCCGCGCACCAGCGGCTCGGGCACCACGCTCACCCCCCAGCCGGCCATCACCGCCCGCACCTGGCCCTCCGAGCTGGGCACGAACATCTGCCGCAGGGACAGGCGCCGCAGCCCGAAGGCCTTGGCGACGAACTCGCACTGCATGTCGTCCTTGCGGTTGAAGGCCACGAAGGGCAGCTCCAGGAAGTTGTGCGGCGTGAGCCCCCGGGGCAGGCGCGAGGCGGCGAGCCCGGGTTCGGCCACGGCGATGTAGCGCATGGCGCCCAGCGGCACCACGCGGCAGCCGCGCAGCGCCTGCTTCAGCGTGGTCACGCAGCCCAGCACCTGGCCTTCGCGCAGCCACTCCTGCGTGAAGTCCTGGTCGTCGGCGATCACCTCCAGCGGCAGGCCCTGGCGCGCCAGGGCGTCCAGGGCAGGCAGCGCCCAGGTCGCGATGCTGTCGGCATTGATGGCGATCGAGATGCGCTCCTCGTCGCGGCCGCTGCCGGTGCCGCTGGGCGCCAGGTCCTTCAAGTCGCGTTCCAGGTCGGCGCGCAGCAGGCGCAGTTGCTTGGTGTGCTTGATCAGCAGCTGGCCGGCCGGCGTGGGCCGCAGCGGGCGGCTGCGCACCACCAGCACGGTGCCCACCTGCGCCTCCAGGGCGCGCAGGCGCTGCGAGACGGCCGACTGCGTCACCGACAGGCGCTGCGCGGCCTTCTCGAAACCGCCCTCCTCCACGATGGCCGCCAGGCACTCCAGCGCGTCGGGGTCGTAGGTGCTCATTGCATTAGCCCTGGTGATGATCCGCGCAGGAGTTTAATTTTGCTTTTGCAGCGGAGCAAGCCGTCGCACACTGCAGCCATGAAAGTCCTTGTCCTGGGCGCCGGCATCATCGGCATCAGCACCGCCTGGCACCTGCTGGAGCGCGGCCACGCGGTGACCGTGGTCGAGCGGCAGGACGCGCCAGCCCGCGAGACCAGCTTCGCCAACGCGGCGCAGATCTCGGTCAGCTACTGCGAGCCCTGGGCCAACCGCCAGGCGCCGGCCAAGCTGCTGAAGTGGATGTTCCGCAAGGACGCCCCCCTGCTGTTCCGGCCCCAGGCCGACTGGCAGCAGTGGCGCTGGGGCCTGCAGTTCCTCGCCCAGTGCAACGACCGCGCTTTCGAGCGCAACGTGGCGCAGCTGGTGGCGCTGGGCAACTACAGCCATGCCGCCCTCAAGGACGTGGTGGCCGCCACCGGCATCGACTACCACCGGCTGGAGCGCGGCATCGCGCATTTCTACACCGACGAGGCCGCCTTCGCCGATGCGGGCGAGGCCGCGCAGCTGATGCAGCGCTTCGGCGTGCAGCGCCGGGTGGTCGGCCGCGACGAGCTACTGGCCATCGAGCCCGCGCTGCGCGGCTTCGCGCAGCACATCGTGGGCGGCACCTACACGCCCAGCGACGAGAGCGGCGACGCGCGCGAGTTCACCGAGCAGCTCGCCGCGCGTGCCCAGGCACGCGGCGCCACCGTCCTCTACGGGCAGGAGGTGCTGCGCCTGCACAAGGCCGGCGGCGAGGTGCGCAGCGTGGCGGTGCGCGACCGCGCCAGCGGCATCGCCCGCACCCTGGAGGCCGACGCGGTGGTGGTGGCCTGCGGCTCGTACACGGCGCCCCTGCTGCGCAGCGTGGGCGTGGACCTGCCCATCTACCCGGGCAAGGGCTACAGCGCCACCTTCCGCCTGCGGGACCCATCGCGCGCGCCCTTCGTGAGCATGATCGACGACAGCGTGAAGTGCGCCACGAGCCGCCTGGGCGACACGCTGCGCGTGGCCGGCACCATCGAGCTGGGCGGCTACGACCTGTCGCTGGATTCACCCGTGGCGAAGGCGCGCTGCCGCATGCTGGCCGCGCGCATCGAGGCGGTGCTGCCCGGCGTCTGCGACACGCGCCTGCCCGAGCAGGGCGGCGACCCGCAATTCTGGTGCGGCCTGCGCCCGGCCACGCCCACCAACATCCCCTACATCGGCCGCACGCCGGTGGGCCGCCTGTGGGTGAACGCCGGGCACGGTACCCTGGGCTGGACCCATGGCGCGGGCTCGGGCAAGGCGATGGCGGAACTGATCAGCGGCCGGCAGCCGGAGATGGCCTTCGACTGCTATGGCTTCGCGCACGAGGCGCCGCGCCGGGGGCTGCAGCCGGCCTGAAGCGCGCGGCAGCACGCGCTGCCCGTCGCGCCAGCCGCGCGCGCGGCCCGCGGCCGCTCAGTCGTCGCGCTCGCCCGGCTCGTAGAGGGCCTCGCGGCCCATGCGGTCCAGCACCAGCTCGGCGGTCCAGGGCAGCATCAGCGAGCCGCAGCGGCTGTCCCGGTAGATGCGCTCCAGCGGCAGGTGCCGCATCATCCCCTGGCCGCCGCAGGTGCGCACCGCCAGCCGGGCGATGTCGTTCGCGCCTTCCATCACGGTGTACTGCGCCGCGTACAGGCGCATGCGCTGGTCCTTGCTGGGGTTGGGCCCCGCCTCGCGGATGGCGCGCACGAAGATGCTTTTCAGGTTCTCGAGCTGGATGCGCATCTGCGCCACCGCCACCTGCTTGGTGGGGTACATGCGCCGCTTCACCGGCGGCTCGCCCGGCCACTCGCCGCGCAGGTAGCGCACCGTGAAGTCGTAGGCCGCGTTGGCCAGGCCCAGGTAGGTGGGGGCCAGCGTGAAGAACATGGCCGGCCAGGTCTGCGCGCCCTTGTAGTACACGCCGCGCGGCATGAGCTGCTCGTCGTCCGCCACGAACACGTCCTCGAAGCTGAGGTTGCGGCTCACGGTGCCGCGCATGCCCAGCGGATCCCACTCGCCGCTGATCGAGAAGCCTTCGCTGCCGGCTGGCACCGCGATGTACAGGGTGTCGCGCGGGTCCGGCTTCTCGTCGCCCTTGTCCTCGGTGCACAGGATGCCGTAGTAGTCGGCCGCGCCGGACAGCGAGGCAAAGATCTTGCGGCCGTTCACCCGCCAGCCGCCCTCCACCTTGCGCGCGGTGGTGCCGAAGGGCGCACGGCCGGCGGCCGCGGCACTGCCCTCGGAGAAGGGCTGGGCGTAGATCGCGCCCTCCTTCACCACGCGGCGGAAGTGCAGCGCGCGGCGGCGGTGATGCTCCTCGCGCTGGGCGTCCGTCATCGGGATGCCGTCGGCCAGCACCCCGGTCCACATCGTGGAGCAGATGTGCATGTTCCAGGTCAGCGCCGTGGTGCCGCAGAAGCGGGCGATCTCGGCCGCCACCATCATGTAGGTCGCGTAGTCGGCGCCACCGCCGCCGTCCGCCTGCGGCACGCACAGCGCCAGCAGGCCGGACGCGCGCAGGTCGTCGTAGTTGGCCGTGGGGAAGATGGCTTCGCGGTCCCACTGCGCGGCCCGGGGCGCGAACTTCGTCTCGCCCAGCGTGTGCGCGAGCGAGAGCAGCGAGCGCTGCTGCGGGCTGAAGTCCAGGTCACCCACCGCGGGCGTGAAGCCCAGGGATGCGATCGCGTCCATGCCAGTCTCCTTGGGGTCGGCCGCCCGCACTGCCGTCAGTGCATCAGCGCGCGGGGCAATGCGAGGAAGTTCAGCAGCATCCCGTCGAAGGCGTCGGGCGCTTCCAGGTTCTGCAGGTGCCCGATGCCGGGCAGCTCGAGGTAGGTGCTGCGGGGGATGGCGTCGGCCATGCGCTTGACCACCGCGGGCGGCGCATTGCGGTCGTGCTCGCCCGCGATCAGCAGCGTGGGCACGGCGATGCGCGCGAGTTCGGTGCGGCGGTCGAAGGTGACCAGGGCCTGCAGCGCGCGGCGGTAGGTGCCGGGCGGCACCAGGCCCATGCAGTGCTTGGCCAGCTGCACGCCCTCGGGGAGGGATCCGGGGCCCACCATCTGCGGCACCAGCGTCTCGGCCAGCTCGGCCATGCTGTGGCCCGCGTCCAGCGGCGCGGTGCGCTCGGCGATGAAGCGGGCCTGCCAGTCCCCGTCGGGCTTGCCGAAGGCGGGCGAGGTGCCGCACAGCACCAGCTTGTTGACCAGCTCGGGGCGGCGCGCCATCACCTCCTGCGCGACCATGCCGCCCATGCTGTGGCCCACCAGGGTCACGTCGCCGCACTGCAGGTCCTCGATGAGCTGGATGCAGGCCTGCGCCAGGCCCTTGAAGGTGTAGGGCTCGATGGGTGCGCTGCGGCCGTAGCCGGGCATGTCCCAGGCGACCGCGCGATAGCCCGACGAGGCCAGCGTCTCCACCTGCGGCGCGAAGGCCAGGTGGCCGCCGCCGATGCCGTGCAGCATGAGCACCGTGGGGCCTGCGCCCAGCACGGTGAAGTTGGGGGTGTTCACAGCAGGCGCCCTTCCTCGACCACGGCGACGCCGTCCAGCGTCACCGTGCAGCCGCGCAGCGGCAGGTCGAAGTGGCCGCGGGTGAAGCGGCCGGCGACCTCGTTGGCGCCCGTGCTGTAGAGGAAGTTGCCGGCGAAGGCGCGCAGTTCTGTGCCGTTGAAGTCGCGCCTGTCGTAGAGCGCCATGCTGTCCCAGCGCGCGGCCTCGTTGAGGCCGTAGCCCACGTGGCTCACCGCGTAGGCCTCGCGGTCGCCCCAGGCGGCGATGTAGCTGCGCATCAGCTCGGCGTCCACCCCGCTGCCTGCGATGCGGTTGACGTGGTCATCCTCGATGGTGAGCGTGACCGGCTTTTCCAGGTAGCGCTTGAAGGTGAGGTTCACGTCGCCCTCGGCCAGCACCAGCCTGCCGTTCACGCTGCCTGCGCGCGGGAAGGCGAGCGCCAGCCCGCCGGGCCAGTGCGTCATGGTGCCCGGGCGGGTGGTGGTGCCCCAGTTGCCGCCGCAGGCCGCGCCCTCCAGCGAGATGGCCAGGTCGGTGCCGGCGGCCGAGTGCACGCGCATCACCTTGGCGGCGCGCAGTCGCTTCACGTGGTCCTTGACGCGGGCCTCCAGGCCCTCGCCGGGCAGCAGGCGCACCAGGGCTTCCGGGTGTTCGTTGCTGACGTAGATGACGCGTGCACCGCCCTGGAGGATGGCGGGCAGCTCGGGCGCGTGCATCAGCCCTTCCACGGTGCAGTCCACCACCAGGGTGCTCGCGGCCAGCGCGGCCACGACGGGCTGCATGCCGCCGATCGCGGTGGAGGCCCCGGTGGACCGCACCGCAGGCCCGGGCTCGAAGCGCGTGGGCAACTGCAGCGAGAAGACCTGGCAGCCCAGCCGCTGCGCCGCGAATCGCGCCAGGGCGGGCAGCACGGGCCGGCTCTGGCTCTCGCTGAGCACGGCGACCGTGTCACCGCGCGCGGCGCCGCAGCGCGACAGCACGGTCTCGAAGGCCTCGACCCATGCGGGTTCCAGTGTTTCCTGAAGCATGCCGGCAGACTGTGGGGGTTCGGACCATAATACATGAAAATTCATGCAATACCGCCCGTGACGCCGCCCACCCAAGCCCGCCCGCCCAGCTTCTCCTCGCAGGAGTTCCGCACCGCGCTGGGCATGTTCGCCACCGGCGTCACCATCGTCACCGCGCGCAGCGCCGACGGCCAGGTGATCGGCCTCACCGCCAACTCGTTCAACTCCGTCTCGCTGGCCCCGCCGCTGGTGCTGTGGAGCCTGTCGCAGCTGGCCGGGTCCATGGCGGTGTTCCGCACCGGCTCGCACTACGCGATCAACATCCTCGCGCGCGACCAGATGCCGCTGGCCGAGCGCTTCGCGGCACGCGGGGTGGACCGCTGGGCCGGCGTGGGCTTCACCGAGGGCATGGGCGGCGCGCCCCTGCTGGACGGCGCCGCCGCCACCTTCGAATGCTTCAACCGCAGCCGCTACGAAGAGGGCGACCACGTCATCTTCGTCGGCGAGGTGGAGCGCTGCAGCTGGCGCCCGGGGGCCTCGCCGCTGCTGTTCCACGGCGGCCGCTACTTCACCGAGCACCCGCTCTGACGCCATGGCCGAGGCGCGCTTCGTCGAGGGCTACCTGGGCTACCTGCTGGGCCAGGCCAACCACGCGCTGTACCGCGACTTCGACGCCCACGTGCGTGCGGCCGGCCTGTCCATGATCGAGTGGCGGGTGCTCGCCACCCTGCACGACGGCGAGCCGCTCACCGTGAGCCAGCTCGCGCTGGAGGTGCTGTCCAAGCAGCCCACCGTGACCAAGCTGGTGCAGCGCATGGCCGAACAGGGCTGGCTGGTGCTGCAGGCCGACCCGCAGGACCAGCGCCGCACGCTAGTCTCGGTGAGCGCCGGCGGCAAGCGGCTGGCGCGGCCCCTGGTGGAGAAGGCGCGCCAGCACGAGGCGGCCATGCTGCGCAGCCTGGGCAGCGCCGAACAGGTCGCGCTCAAGCGCCTGCTGGCCAAGCTGGCCGGCCGCTGACGCGCCGCCCCGCTGTCCCGCAGGCACGCGCCCGCGCTGGGACGCGGTCGGCGGCCGGGCTACCATCGCCGGCGATGACCGTCCGCAAGAACCACCTCGACGCCCGCGCCACCGCCCTGCTCGTCGCCTGCTGCCTGTTCTGGGGCCTGCAGCAGATCCTCATCAAGGCCACGGTGGCCGAGGTGCCGCCGATCTGGCAGTCGGCCATCCGTTTCGCCGGCGCCAGCCTGTTGCTGCTGGCGTGGTGCGCGGCCCGCGGCATCCCGCTGTTCCAGCGCGACGGCACGCTGCGCGCCGGGCTGCTGGCCGGCCTGCTGTTCGCGGCCGAGTTCACCTTCATCTACCTGGGGCTGCAGCGCACCACCGCGTCACGGCTGACGGTGTTCCTCTACAGCTCGCCCTTCTGGGTCGCGACCCTGCTGCCGCTGCTGGTGCCCATGGAGAAGCTGCGCGGCGTGCAGTGGGCGGGGCTGGTGGTCGCCTTCGCGGGCGTGGTGCTCGCCTTCAGCGAGGGCTTCGCGGGCGGGGACGTGGCCACGCACCTGCTGGGCGACGCGATGGCCCTGGCGGCGGGCATGCTGTGGGGGCTGACCACGCTGGTGATCCGCGCCAGCAAGCTCGCCACCGCCAGCGCGGAGAAGACCCTGTTCTACCAGGTGGCGGTGACCGCGCTGGTCTCGCCGCTGCTGTCGCTCGCGCTGGGCGAGCACTGGTCGCTGGCCTACTCCGCCGCGGCCTGGGGCTCGATCGCCCTGCAGACCGTGGTGGGCGCCTTCGCCAGCTACCTCACCTGGATGTGGCTGCTGCGGTACTACCCCGCCACGCAGATGTCGTCCTTCACCTTCCTGACGCCGGTGTTCGCGCTGGCCTTCGGCGTCGCCCTGCTGCACGAGCCGCTCACGCTGCAACTGGTGCTGGCGCTGCTGGGCGTGGCGGCGGGGATCGTGCTGGTCAACCGGCGCTAGGGGCGGCCAGGCGCGCGGCGCGCGCGTCGGCGAAGGCCTGGTACCAGGCCAGGCAGCCCGGGTTCGCCATCGCATCGCGGTTGACCACCTTGTCCAGCGGCTGGCCCAGCAACAGTTTCTTGATTGGCAGTTCCTGCTTCTTGCCCGAGAGCGTGCGCGGCACCTCGGGCACCTGCAGGATCTCGTCGGGCACGAAGCGCGGCGAGAGCGCCGTGCGCACGGCGGCGGCGATGCGCGCCTTCAGCGCGTCGTCGAGCTGCACGCCCGGCCGCAGCACCACGAACAGCGGCATGTAGCTCTCGCGGCCCAGGTACTCCAGGTCCACCACCAGCGAGTCCATCACCTCGGGCAGCGCCTCCACCGCGCTGTACAGCTCGCTGGTGCCCATGCGCAGGCCGTGGCGGTTGATAGTGGCGTCGCTGCGGCCGTAGATGATGCAGCTGCCGCTGGGCGTGACCTTCAGCCAGTCGCCATGGCGCCACACGCCCGGGTACATGTCGAAGTAGGAGGAGAGGTAGCGCGCGTTGCCGGTGTCGCCCCAGAAGTACAGCGGCATGGAGGGGATGGGCTTGACGCAGACCAGCTCGCCCACCGCGTCCACCACCGGCCGGCCGTTCTCGTCCCAGGCCTCGACGGCGCAGCCGAGCAGGCGGCACTGCATTTCGCCCGGCACCTGGGGCAGCTCGCGGTGGCCGCCGATGAAGGCGCCGGCGAAATCGGTGCCGCCGGAGATGTTGCACCACCAGATGTCGGGCGTGCCCAGGCGCTCGAACTGCGCCGTGCCCCAGGCCTGCACCTCGGCCGACAGCGGCGAGCCGGTGGTGCCCAGCGCGCGCACGCGGCGCAGGTCGCCGCAGGTGGACAACGCCAGGCCCGCCTTCATGCAGTTGCTGAAGAAGGCCGCGCCCGCGCCGAAGAAGCTGACGCCGGTCTCGGCGGCGAAGCGCCAGAGGATGCCCCAGTCCGGGTGCTCCTTGCTGCCCCCGGGATTGCCGTCGTAGATGCAGATCGTGGTGCCGTTGAGCAGGCCCGCGGTCTGCGAGTTCCACATCACCCAGCCGGTGGAGCTGTACCAGTGGTAGCGCTCGCCCGCCGTGTTCGGGTGGTAGCTGCAGCCGATGTCGTTGTGCAGCACCAGCAACGCGATGCCCACGATCACCGTGCCGCCATGCCCGTGCACGATGGGCTTGGGCAGGCCTGTGGTGCCGCTGGAATACACGATCCACAGCGGGTGGTCGAAGGGCAGCCACTCGGGCTCGAAAGCCTGCACCGCCGCGTCGTCGCGCTCGCAGGCGGCGTGCAGGTCGGTGAAGGGCGCGAGCCCGGCCAGCGCGGCGTCCGCCAGGCCGAGGTTGCGCAGCACCATCAGGTGCTGCACGCTGGGCAGCGCCTCGCGAAGCTGCGCCACCACCTCGGCCCGGTCGAAGTCGCGGCCGCCGTAGCGCACGCCGTCGCAGGCGATCAGCACCTTGGGCTCGATCTGCTTGAAGCGGTCCAGCACGGCCGCCGTGCCCATGTCGGGCGCGCAGATGCTCCACACCGCGCCGATGCTGGCGCAGGCCAGGAAGGCGACGATGGCTTCGGGCACGTTGGGCAGGTAGGCGGCCACGCGGTCGCCGCGCTGCACGCCCTGCGCCTGCAGGTGCAGGGCCAGGGCCGCCACCTGCTGGCGCAGCCGGGGCCAGGAGAGCTCGCGCGCCAGCCCCGCCTCGTTGCGGCTGACGATGGCCGGCAGGCCCGCGGCGTGCGCGGGCTCCACGTGCCGGAAGACCTGGCGCGCGTAGTTGAACTGCGCGCCCACGAACCAGCGGGCACCCGGCATGCGGGCCTCGTCCAGCACCTGCCGTGCCGGCGTGGGGGATTGCAGGCCGAAGTAGTCCCACACGCTGCCCCAGAAGGCCGGCAGATCCTCCACCGACCAGCGCCAGAGTGTGTCGTAACTGTCGAACGAGAGGCCGCGCTCGCGGCGCAGCCAGTCCTGGTAGAGCCGGATCTGGGGAATCGGTGTGGGCATGCAAACATTCTAGAAGCGCGCCTGCGGGCCACCGGCACGACATCGCGGCACCGGCGTGCGCTGCTTCACGCCCGGGGGCACGGCGCTTGCATGGCCCGCGCGCCGCGCCTAGCATCGCGGCACTTCAACCAACGAGAGGAAGGGACTTCCATGGGCCTGTTCAGCTGGACCGCGCGTGACGCGCAGGTGCTTCAACGGGGAGGCGTGATCGCGCCGGACGAGCGGCTGCCCTGGCCCCAGACGGCGGCCATGGGCGTGCAGCACGTGATCGCGATGTTCGGCGCGACGGTGCTCGCGCCCATCCTCATGGGCTTCAACCCCAACATCGCCATCCTCATGAGCGGCGTGGGCACGCTGATCTTCTTCCTCATCACCGCCGGCAGGGTGCCCAGCTACCTGGGCTCGAGCTTCGCCTTCATCGGCGTGGTCATCGCCGCCTCGGCCTATGCGGGCAAGGGGCCGAACACGAACATCGCCGTCGCGCTCGGCGGCATCATCGCCTGCGGGGTGGTGTACGCGCTCATAGGCGCCATCGTGCAGGCCGCAGGCACGGGCTGGATCGAGAAGCTGATGCCGCCGGTGGTGACGGGGGCGGTGGTGGCGGTGATCGGCCTGAACCTGGCCTCGGTGCCGGTGAAGAACATGGCGGCCAGCAACTTCGATTCGTGGATGCAGGCCGTGACCTTCCTGTGCGTGGGCCTGGTGGCCGTGCTGGCGCGCGGCATGGTGCAGCGCCTGCTGATCCTGGTCGGGCTGATCCTCGCCACCGTCGTCTACGCCGTGCTCGCCAACGGCCTGGGCCTGGGCAAGCCCATGGACTTCGCGGGCATCGCGAACGCGGCCTGGATCGGCCTGCCGGCCTTCACCGCGCCGGTGTTCGACGCGAACGCGATGCTGCTCATCGCCCCGGTGGCCGTGATCCTGGTGGCCGAGAACCTGGGCCACATCCGCGCCGTGACGGCGATGACGGGCCGCAACCTGGACGCCTACCTGGGCCGCGCCTTCATCGGCGACGGCGTGGCGACCATCGTCAGCGGCATGGCCGGCGGCACCGGCGTGACCACCTATGCGGAAAACATCGGGGTGATGGCGGCCACCAAGATCTACTCCACCGCGGTCTTCGTGGTGGCGGCGCTGCTGGCCGTGGTGCTGGGCTTCAGCCCCAAGTTCGGCGCCGTGATCCAGGCCATCCCGCTGCCCGTGATGGGCGGCGTGTCCATCGTGGTGTTCGGCCTGATCGCGATCGCCGGCGCCAAGATCTGGGTCGACAACCGAGTCGACTTCTCGCAGAACCGCAACCTGATCGTGGCCGCCGTGACCCTGGTGCTGGGCACCGGTGACTTCACGCTGAAGTTCGGCGGCTTCGCGCTGGGCGGGATAGGCACCGCGACCTTCGGCGCCATCCTGCTGTACGCGCTGCTGGGCCGCGGCCATGCCGCCGTGCAGCGCGCGGCGGTGGCCGACGCCCCTTGAAGCCGGCCCGGGCGCCGCGCGGGGCGGCGCCCGGGTTCCTAGAATGGGCCCATGCGCATCTGGCAAAAACCCATTTCCGTCGAGCACCTCAGCGCCATGCACAAGGACACCGCGCCTGAGCGGCTGGGCATCGAGTTCCTCGAAGTCGGCGACGATTTCATCCGGGCCCGCGTCCCGGTGGACACCCGCACGCGGCAGCCCTACGGCCTGCTGCACGGCGGCGTTTCAGTGGTGCTGGCGGAGACCCTGGGCTCCTGCGGCGCCGCCTACGCCACGCCCGAGGGCTGGCGCGCCGTGGGCCTGGACATCAACGCCAACCACATCCGCGGCGCGACCTCGGGCTGGGTGACCGGCACCACGCGGCCGGTCCACATGGGCCGCACCACCCACGTCTGGCACATCGACCTGCACGACGACGAAGGCCGGCTGACCTGCGTCTCGCGCATCACCATGGCCATCCTCGCGCCGCGCTGAGGGGCGGGCGCCGTTCTCGCGTCCAGGTCGCGAAGGCGTACCGCTCGCCTGCGTGGGCGCTGCACGCTTGCAGCCTCCATGCGGCGGCATGCGCGTCGCCAGGGGCGGGTCGCAGAGCCCTCTTTCGCTCAGCCGCGCTGCAGGCGCTCGCTCTTCCAGTAGACGTCGTCGCCGCCGTTCATGCGGTTGAGCACACGGGCGAGCACGAACATCAGGTCCGACAGGCGGTTGAGGTACTGGCGCGGCGTCTCGCGCAAAGGCTCGGCCATGCCCAGCGCGACCACCGCGCGCTCGGCGCGGCGGGCCACGGTGCGGCACACATGGGCCTGGGCGGCCGCGCGGCTGCCGGCGGGCAGGATGAATTCCTGCAGCTTGGGCAGCGTGGCATTGTGCTGCTCCAGGGCGTCGTCCAGTGCCAGCACGGCCTCGGCCTTGAGCAGCTCGAAGCCGGGGATGGACAACTCCCCGCCCAGGTTGAAGAGCTGGTGCTGGATCTCCACCAGCAGGCCGCGCACCGCGTCGGGCATCTCCTCGCACAGCAGCACGCCGATGTGCGAGTTCAGCTCGTCCACGTCGCCCATGGCGCGCACGCGCAGGCTGTCCTTGGACACCCGGGTGTTGTCGCCGAGGCCGGTGGTGCCGTCGTCGCCGGTGCGCGTCGCGATCTGGGTGAGCCGCTTGCCCATCAGGAAAGTCTCCAGGTTGTCTTCGTCGTGGTGCGTCGATTGTGCCTGCGTCCTACAGGAAGAGCCGGTGGCCGCCGCTGGGCGCAGCCGCCCTGCCCGGCCAGCATCCGCGCATGACCGGCCTTCCTCTCCTGCGTGACCGGCCCACGCGCCGCGGCGCGCGGGCGGCGCTGGGCACGCTGGCCGCCCTGCTGCTGGGCGCGGGCGCCCTGGCACAGGTGCCCCCCGCCGTGCACATGCCGCCCGCGCCACCTGCGCCAGGAACGCCCACGCCGCCGGTCGCACCGGGGGTGCCAGGCGCCGCAGTGACGCCCGCGCCGGCGATGACCCCGTCGGGCCGCGTCACGCCCGGCGGCGTGCGCAACGCGCGCCGGCATGCGCAGGACGAGGGCGACCCGGCGGCGGCCGGGGACGTGACCGAGGCCGGCGACGTCCCGGACGCGGCAGGCACGGCGGGCCGCCCGGCACCGCCCGCGCCGCCGTCCCAATGGAGCGACGCGCAGGTTCGCCAGGCCTTCCGCTACGCCGACAGCGACGGCGACGGCGTCCTGACGCGTGCCGAGGCGCAGCGCCTGCCGCTGCTGCCGCGCAGCTTCGAGGACCTGGACGTCAACAAGGACGGCGTGCTGGACCTGGAGGAGTACCGGGCCGGCTTTCCCCGCTGAGCCACGCGCGCGGCATGGGAAAAGGCCCGGTGTGGGCCCGGCGCACGCTGGCTTACACTGGTTCTTCCCCGCGGAGCCCGCCCATGAATGCACCC
>NZ_JADDOJ010000084.1 GCF_015159745.1 Ramlibacter aquaticus
GGCGCCATCGAGCGGGAAGACGCCTTGCAGGCCGAGCGCGGCGCAGGCCTGCGCCAGCGCGCGCCCGAAGGCTTCGGCGTCGGGCCGGAACACGTCCGGGCCGGCGAGGTACACACGGGGCAGGGTCACCGCCCCGATTGTGCCAGCCGGGTCCTAGGCGCCGTCCCCGGCCCGGGCCTCCACCGTGGGCAGCGCGTACTCGCGCCCGACCACGGCCCGCGCGTAGAGGTAATTGGTGCGTGAGTGCTCGCTCAGCCGGTCCAGGTCGACCTGGCCACGGGCATCGCAGGGGAAGGCGAGGCCACGCCCGGCGTTGAAGAGCGAGCGGAACATCAGCTGGTAGCAGGGCGCGGCAAGGATGGGCATGGTGGTCGACCCCGGCCCGCGACACCGCGGGCCCTGGAAGCAGTATGGGCAGCGCGGGTCCGGGCGAAGGCCGGAAGAACGCGGCTTGTCGCCCCCATTTCAGGCGACGCACGGAGGGCTGCGCTGCGTGCCACGGTGGAGCGCCGGGTTCAGGCGGGCGCGGCCCCCTGCGTCACGGCCCGGGTGCTGCGGGGGCTGCAGCGGCATGGGCACGCCGGGCGCCTGCGCGCGCAGGGCGGCGGTCCGGGAAAAGGGGCGAGATCCCTCATGCCTGTCGCCTGCGGCCAGGGCAACGCCCGGCGGCGGTGCCACAATCGCGGCCTTCCCTTGCAACAGCCTTGAAAAGAGAGACAACATGACCCTGCGTTTCGACGGCCGCGTGGCCATCGTCACCGGCGCGGGCGGCGGCCTGGGCCGCTCGCACGCCCTGGCCCTGGCCGCGCGCGGTGCCCGCGTGGTGGTGAACGACCTGGCCGCGGCCGACGGCGTGGTCGAGCAGATCCGCGCCGCCGGCGGCGAGGCCCTCGCCAGCCGGGCCTCGGTGACCGATTTCGAGGCCGTGCAGGCCATGGTGGCCGAGGCCATGGCGGCCTGGGGCCGCGTGGACATCCTGGTCAACAACGCTGGCATCCTGCGCGACAAGAGCTTCGCCAAGATGGACATGGCCGACTTCCGCCTGGTGATGGACGTGCACCTCATGGGCGCCGTGCATTGCAGCAAGGCCGTCTGGGAGATCATGCGCGCGCAGCAGTACGGTCGCATCGTCATGACCACCTCGTCCTCGGGCCTCTACGGCAACTTCGGCCAGTCCAACTACGGGGCGGCCAAGATGGCCCTGGTGGGCCTGATGCAGACGCTGGCGCTGGAAGGCGAGAAGTACGGCATCCGCGTCAACAGCCTGGCGCCCACCGCGCACACGCAGATGACCGAGGGCCTGCTGCCGCCCGAGGCGCTGGCCCTGCTCAAGCCCGAGGCCGTCACGCCCGCGCTGCTCAACCTGGTGGGCGAGGACGCGCCCACCCGCGCCATCCTGTGCGCGGGCGCCGGCACCTTCGAGCGCGCCTACGTGACGCTCACCCACGGGCTGCACCTGGGCACGGGCGCCGACGCGCCCGAGCAGGTGGCCGCGCACATGGAGGCGATCTCCCGCCGCGACGCCGGCGAGACCGTGCCCGGCGCCGGCTCGGCGCAGGGCCACAACGAGGTCACGCAGGCGGTGGCGGCGCGCCGGTGACGGCCCCGGCGGCGAAGGCGGCGCGATGAGCACGGACGGCAGCACGGCGCCCGCCGCACCCGGTGCGGCCCCGTCGGCCGGTGCGCGTTCGGTCGCCATCGTGGGCGGCGGGCCGGCCGGTCTCATGGCCGCCGAGGTGCTGGCCGGGGCCGGCGTCACGGTGGACCTGTTCGACGCCATGCCTTCGGTGGGCCGCAAGTTCCTGCTGGCCGGCCGCGGCGGCCTGAACCTCACGCACTCCGAAGCGCCCGGCCCCTTCCTCGCGCGCTTCGGCGAGCGCAGCGCCGCCCTCGCGCCCGCGCTGCAGGCCTTCGGCGCCCAGGCGGTGCGCGACTGGGCCCATGGCCTGGGCGTGCAGACCTTCGTCGGCAGCTCGGGCCGCGTCTTTCCCACCGACATGAAGGCGGCGCCCCTGCTGCGCGCCTGGCTGCACCGCCTGCGCGCCGCCGGCGTGCGCGTGCACGTGCGCCACCGCTGGCTGGGCTGGGACGGCGCGGGCGCGCTGCGCTTCGCCACGCCCGCGGGCGAGGTGGCGCACACCGCCGCGGCCACGGTGCTGGCGCTGGGCGGCGCGAGCTGGCCCCGACTGGGCTCGGACGGCGCCTGGGCGCCGCTGCTGGCGGCGCAGGGCGTGGCCGTGGCGCCGCTGCGGCCGGCCAACTGCGGCTTCGACGTCGCGCCCACCCGGCCCGGTGCGCAGGGCTGGAGCGCGCTGCTGCGCGAGCGCTTCGCCGGCCAGCCCGTCAAGCCGGTGGCGGCCCGCCTGGCCTCGGCGCCGCAGGAGGCCTGGCAGGCGGGCGAGTTCGTGCTCACGGACACCGGCGTGGAGGGCAGCCTGGTCTACGCCTTCTCCGCCCGCATCCGCGACGAGATCGAGGCCCGGGGCAGCAGCACCTGGCTGCTGGACCTGCTGCCCCAGCACAGCCCGGCCCAGGTGCTGGCGGCGGTGCGGCACCCGCGCGGCTCGCGCAGCCTCTCGTCCCACCTGCGCAGCCGGCTGGGCCTGCCCCCGCTGAAGTCGGCCCTGCTGCACGAGCTGCTGCCGCCGGCCCAGTGGGAGGACCCGCAGGCCCTGGCCACCGCACTCAAAGCCCTGCCGCTGGTGCTGGCCCGGCCGCGGCCGGTGGACGAGGCCATCAGCACCGCCGGCGGGGTGCGCTTCGAGGCGCTGGACGGCCCCGCCATGCTGGGCGCGCGCCCGGGCACCTTCTGCGCCGGCGAGATGCTGGACTGGGAAGCGCCCACCGGCGGCTACCTGCTGACGGCCAGCCTGGCCACGGGCCGTGCAGCGGGGCTGGCCGCGTTGCAGTGGCTGGGCACCCGGCCGGCCTGAAGCCAGGCCTTGGGGTCCCTACGCGCGCGGGGCGGGCATGAGCGCCGGCGCAGCTGGCGGGGCCCGTGCATGAGGCGCAACCGGCTGGGCGAGCCTGCGCGAACGGCGCACAATGGGCGCGCGGGCGGGACCGTCCCGCCCGGGTCCTGGGAAGGGATGGGGCAGGCATGGACGCACTTCTCATCACGTGGGTGGCGCTGGCCCCGGGCCTGCTCTTCCTCGCGGCGTTGTGGCTCTTCGACAGCCACGGGCTCACGCGGCCGGGTCGGCTACTGGGGGTGGTGCTGGCCGGCGGCGCCTGCGCCCTGCTGGCGCTGGTCCTGGGCAGCGTCCTGCGCCACGCGCTGGCCCTGGACGCGCTGCGCTACGCGCGCTGGGTCGCCCCCTTCCTGGATGAATCCCTGAAGGCGCTGGTGGTGGTCGCGCTGCTGCGCCTGCACCGCATCGGCTTCCTGGTCGATGCGGCCATCCTCGGCTTCGCCGCCGGCCTGGGCTTCGCCATGGCAGGCAGCGCCGGCTACATGTTGGCGGCGCCCCATGCGCCCCTGGCCACCTGGGTCGTCCGCGGCCTGGGCACGGCCCTGATGCAGGGCGCCCTCACGGCCCTCTTCGCGATGCTGCTGCTGGAGGTGCTGTACACCGTGCAGCACCTGCGCGGGCTGGCCATGGCGGGCTGCCTGGCGGCGGCCATCGCCCTGCACACTGCGTTCGACCAGTTCTGGCTCTCGCCGCTGGCCTCGGCCCTGGGCTGCCTGCTGCTGCTGCCGGTGCTGCTGTACGGCGTCCTGCGCGCCGGCCAGGCCCGGCTCGCGCGCTGGCTGGGGCCGGATGCGTCCCTGGACCCGCAGTTCCTGGCCCTGCTGTCCTCGCCCGGCCCTGCCGGGGATTCGCCGCGCGGGCGCTACCTGCAGGCACTGCGGCGGCACTTCGACGGCCCGGTGGCGCAGGACATCCAGGCCTACCTGCGCGCGTACACCGCGCTCGCGCTGCGCGCCCGGCAGCGGCAGCAGGCGCGCGACGCCGGTGGTCCGCTGTCCGCGGGCGAGTCCCTGGCCGTCCACTTCGACGCGCTGGATGCGCTGGCGCAGCGCATCGGCCGCACCGGCCTGCTGGCGCTGGCGCCCCTGCTGCCCATGAGCCGGCAGGCGCTGTGGCGGGCGGCCACGCAGGGCGCGGCGGCCCGCCCGTCCGTGACGCCTGCCACGCCCTGAGCGCCCGAAGGCGGGCCCTTCACCCCAGGCTCACGCCCTGGGCCCGGCCCGGGCCATACTGGCGGCCTTGCCCTGACGCCGCGCATGCTGCACCTGCATTTCTCCAACCGACTCGAACCCCTGGCCAGCCTGCTGCTGCAGGCCCTGCAAGGCCCGCGCGAGGACCCTGCGCAGCCCGACACCGTCGTCATCCCGCACAGCGCGGCCAGCCGTCACCTGGCGCTGGGCCTGGCCGCGCGCGAGGGCGTGGCCGCGAACCTGCAGTTCGGCTACCTGGCGCGCTGGCTGTGGGCCATGGTCGCGCGCGTGCTGCCGCAGGTGGGCGAGGAGTCGCCCTTCGACGCCGCATCGCTCACCTGGCGCCTGTATGCGCTGCTGCGCGACCCGGCCTTCACGGCGGCCCACCCGCCGCTGGCGGCCTGGCTGCAGGCCGCGGGCGGCGCCCCGCTGCAAGCCTTCGAGCTGGCGGAGCGCGCCGCCGGCCTGCTGGAGCAGTACATCACCTACCGGCCCGACTGGCTGCAGCGCTGGGGCGCGGGCGAGCGCGGCCTGGTGCCCCGGGCGGAGCACGAGTCCTGGCAGGCGGCCGCCTGGCAGCGCATCGCGCAGGACCTGTCGGCCACCGGCCCGCACCCGATGGAGGAGATGGCGCGCGTGCTGGAGCGCGCCGGCGAGGGCGCACGCGCGCGCTTCGGCCTGCCCGCCGCCGCGCACGTGTTCGCGCTGGCCTCGATCCCGCCCCTGTACCTGCAGGCCCTGCAGGCGCTGTCGGCCTGCATGGACCTTCACGTCTACGCGCTCAACCCCAGCCGCGAGTACTGGGACGACGGCATCAGCCCGCGCGCGCTGGACCGGCTCGCCGAAGCCGGGCGCGCCGAGGGGCGCGAGGTGCTGCACCCGCTGCTGCTGTCCTGGGCCGGGCAGGCCAAGGGCACGCTCTCGCTGCTGCACGGCGTGGCCGACACCGCCCAGGCCCGCAGCCATGAGCATTTCGTGGCGCCGGCGGGCGGGCACCTGCTGGCCCGGCTGCAGGCCTCCATGCTGGACCTCGTGCCGCTGGGCGAGGGCGGCAAGCTGGCGCTGGACGCCAGCGACCGCAGCCTCGAAGTGCATGTGTGCCACTCGCTCACGCGCGAGCTGGAGGTGCTGCACGACCACCTGCTGGGCCTGTTCGCGGCCGACCCCGGCCTGCGGCCCTGCGAGGTGCTGGTGGTCACGCCCGACCTGGAAGCCGCCGCCCCGCTGGTGGACGCCGTGTTCGGCACCGCGGCCGACGAGGCCCGCATCCCCTACGCCCTGACCGGCCGCCGGCGCAGCGGCGCCAACCTGCCGGCGCGGGCCTTCCTGGGCCTGCTGGCGGTCGCCACCTCGCGCTGCACCGCCACCCAGGTGCACGGCCTGCTGCAGCAGCCCATCGTGGCGCGGCGCTTCGGGCTGGACGGCGAGGGCCTGGAGCGCATCCACCGCTGGATCCTGGACAGCGGCATCCGCTGGGGCCTGGATGCCGACCACGTGGCGCGCGAGGGCCTGCCCGCCGGCACACCGCACACCCTGGCCGACGGCCTGTCGCGGCTGTTCCTGGGCCATGCGCTGCCCGCCGGCCTGCAGGCGCCGCTGGGCGGCGTGCTGCCCTGCGCCGGCGCCGGTGGCCCGGACGCGGCCGACCTGGGCGCCTTCTGGCAGTTCGTGCAGGCGCTGCGCGGCTTCGCGGCGCTGCTGCGCGCGCAGCACGCGCCCGACGCCTGGACCGGGCGGCTGCACGCCGCGGTGGAGCGCTTCCTCGCGCCCGAGGGGCGCGAGCTGGACGACACCCTGGAACTGCACGCCGCGATCGACACCCTGGCTGGGGCCATGGCCCGCGCCGGCTTCGCGCAGGCGGTGCCTGCGGCCGTGGTGCGCGCCGCCCTGGAGCGCGTGCTGGACGACGACGCCCACGGCGGCGCCGAAACCGGCCGCGTCACCTTCAGCGGCATGAGCAGCCTGCGCAACATCCCCTTCCGCGTGGTCTGCGTGATCGGGCTGGGCGACGGCGCCTTCCCCACCGCCGACCGGCCGGCCGAGTTCGACCTGATGGCCCTGGCCCCGCGGGTGGGCGACCGGCAGCGCCGCACCGACCAGCGCAACCTGTTCCTGGACCTGCTGCTGGCCGCGCGCGACAGCCTGTACCTCAGCTACACCGGCCGCGGCATCCGCGACAACGGCCCGCTGCCGGCCTCGGTGCTGGTGGGCGAGCTGCTGGACCACGTGCGCGGCGCGCTGCAGGAGCCTGCCGAGGCGGCGCGCCTGGTGGTGGAGCATCCGCTGCAGCCCTTCTCGCACCTGGCCTTCCTGGCCGGCAGCGACCCGCGCATCCGCAGCCACGACGCCGGCCTGGCGCGGGCCCTGCGCGAGGGCCTGAAGCCGGTGGCCCTGGCCGACGGCCCGCAAGGCGGCGAGACGGGGGAGGACGAGGACGCGGCCGTGGCCGAACCGGCCCAGCCCTTCATCGCCACGCCGCTGGCGGCGCCGGGGCCCGCCTGGCACGAGCTGCCGCTGGAGCGCCTGCTGGAGTTCTTCGGCAACCCCTCGCGCTACCTGCTGCGCCGCCGCCTCGGCCTGGAGCTGCCGCAGGAGGCGGACACCCTGCAGGACGACGAGCCTTTCCTGGCCGACTTCGACGGCCGGGCGCGGCTGGCCGAACGCCTGCTGCCGGTGCTGCTGGCGGGCGCGCCGGCGCCGCAGGTGCTGGCCCTGGCGCGCGCCGGCACCGAGATGCCGCGCGGCCCGCTGGGCGAGGCCGAGCTGCGGTCCGAGCTGGGCCTGCTGCGCGCCTTTTCGGACGCCCTGCGCGCGGCCACGGCCACGCCGCCGCTGCCGCCGCAGTCCACCCGGCTGGCCTTCGACCTCGAAGGCGAGGCCTGGTCGCTGGCCGTGGCCTGGGCCGACCTGCGGCCGGAGGGCCTGGTGCGATGGCGCTACGACGACGAGCGGCCCACCGACATCACGCGGGCCTGGCTGTCGCACCTGGTGCTGTGCGCCTGGGCGCCGCCGGGCGTGGCCTGCGTGACCCGCTGGCTGGCGCGCGACGGCATCACCCGCTACGAGCCGCTGGAACCGCACGCGGCGCGCCAGCGGCTGCGTGAACTGATGGCGGCGTACCGCGAGGGGCTGAGCCGGCCGGTGCACTTCTTCCCGCGGTCGGCCGCCACCTTCATCGCGAAGCACGAGAAGCTGGCCGAGGCCCGCAAGACCTGGCAGGGCCACAACGCCCCGGGCGAGCGCGCCAAGCCCGGCCATGCGCTGGCGCTGCGCGGCCTGCCCGACCCCTTCGACGAGGAGTTCGTGGCGCTGGCGCAGGCCATGTTCAAGGGCCTTCCGTCCCAGCGCCTGCCGCTGGACACCGTGGCGGGGGCGGCCTGATGGACGACGAGCTGAAGGTGTTCGACTGCCCGCTGGAGGGCACCCGGCTGATCGAGGCCTCCGCCGGCACCGGCAAGACCTGGAACATCTGCGGCCTGGTGCTGCGCCTGCTGGTGGAGCGCGGCCTGCCGGTGCGCGAGGTGCTGGTGGTGACCTTCACCAAGGCCGCCACCGCCGAGCTGCGCGAGCGCGTGCGCGACCGCATCGCCGAGGTGCTGCGCCACCTGCAGCCCAGGGCGGGCGAGGCGGGCGGCGACCCCTTCGCCGGCCTGTTCCTGGACGCGATGCGGGCCCGCGGCATCGCCGAGGCGCGCATCGCCGACACGCTGGAGCGCGCGCTGCGGCAGTTCGACGAGGCGGCCATCTTCACCATCCACGGCTTCTGCAAGCGGGCCCTGGACGACACGCCGCTGGCCTCGCGCATGCCGCTGCGCCAGGAGATGGTGGAGGACGACAGCGAGCTGCGCCAGGAAGCGGCGAACGACTTCTGGCGCCGCGAGATCGCCGGTGCCGCGCTCTCGCCGGCGCTGGCGGGCTGGCTGCGCCACTGCAAGGACACGCCCGAGCGCTTCGCCAGCCTGCTGCGCCGGCACGCCGGCAAGCCCGCCTCGCGCATCGAGTGGCCCGAGGGCAGCGCCGGGCCCGCCGCCGTGCCCGACATGGACGGCTTCCGCGCGCTGCACGCGCGGGCGCAGGCGCTGTGGCATGCCCACCGCGAGGAGATCCTCGGCTGCGTCAAGGCGTCGCTGCCCAGCCTGAACAAGGGCAGCTACAAGGACAGCACGATCGCCCAGGCGGCCCTCGAGTGGGATGCGGTGCTGCGCGCGGGCGATCCGGCCGCGACCCTGATGGCGGGTGGCAAGCTGAAGCTGCTGGCGCGTGCGTACTACCAGCCCGGCAGGACCAAGCCGGCCTGCGTGGAGCATGCGTTCTTCGACGCTGCGCAGGACCTGCTCGATGCCTGGACGGCGCTGGGCGCGGCCCTGGAGCAGGCGCGCTGGCAGCTGCTGCGGCGCTTCGTCGAGACCGTGCCGCAGGAGCTGCGCGAGCGCAAGCGCCAGCGCCGCCTGCTGGCCTACGACGACATGCTCGCCAACCTGCGCGAGCGCCTGCACGGGGAGGGTGGCGACGCGCTGGCCCAGGCCTTGCGCCAGCGCTTCCCGGCCGCGCTGATCGACGAGTTCCAGGACACGGACCCGCTGCAGTTCGAGATCTTCCACCGTGTGTATGGCAGCGGCGGCACCCTGTTCCTGGTCGGCGACCCCAAGCAGGCGATCTACAGCTTCCGCAACGCCGACCTGCACACCTATTTGCAGGCCGCCCGCCAGGCGCAGCAGCGCTACACGCTGTCGCAGAACCAGCGATCAAGCGGCGCGCTCATCGCCGCGCTGAATGCGCTGTTCCAGGCCAACCCGCGGGCCTTCATGCTGGACGGCCTGCACTATGTCGCGGTGAGCGAGGGCGGCAAGAAGCGCAAGCCCTTCAGCGACATGGGCGCGGACCGCGCTGCGCTGCAGCTGTGGCGGCTGGACGATCCCGAGGCTGCGCCGCCCACCAAGGCGCAGGCACGCGAGCGGGCGACGCAGGCCTGCGCGGCCGAGGTGGCGCGGCTGCTGCGCGACGCCGCGGCCGGCCGCGTGCTGCACGGCGACGGCCCGCTGCGCGCCGCCGACATCGCGGTGCTGGTGCGCAGCCACCGCGAGGGCAGCGCGATGCGCCAGGCGCTGGCCGCCCTGGAGGTGGGCAGCGTGGAGCTGGCGCAGTCCAGCATCTTCGAATCCAGCGACGCCGAGGAGATGGAGCGGCTGCTGCTCGCGGTGCTGGAGCCCGCGCGCAGCGGCCGCCTGCGCGCCGCCCTGGCCACCGAGCTGCTGGGCCTGGACGCTGGCGCCCTGGAGGCGCTGGCCGGGGACGAAGCCGCGCTGGACGGCCATGCCCAGGCCCTGCGCCGCTGGCGCGCCGAGTGGCTGGCACGCGGCGTGGGCCCCATGCTGCGCCGCATGGCCGTGGAGGCCGGCGTGCACGCGCGCATGCTGGCGCGCAGCGACGGCGAGCGGCGCCTGACCAACTTCCGCCACCTGGCCGAATGCCTGCACGAGGCGGCGCGCGACCACCCCGGGCCGGAGGCCCTGCTGCGCTGGTTCCAGCGCCAGCGGCAGGAGAACCGGGCCGAGGCCTTCCAGGTGCGGCTGGAGTCCGACCGCAACCTGGTGCAGATCGTGACCATCCACAAGTCCAAGGGGCTGGAGTACCCGGTGGTGTTCTGCCCCGGCCTGTGGGACGGCCACCCGGGCGGCGGCGGGGACGGCCTGCCCGGCTGCGAGTACCACGCGGACGACGGCACCCACGTCATCGACTACCGTGCCACGGCACGCGACACGGAGAAGCCGCGCATGCGGGCCGAGCGCGAGGCCGAGCGCCTGCGCCTCATCTACGTCGCCCTGACGCGGGCCGTGCACCGGCTCTACCTGGTGGTGGGCGGCTACACGAACGCGTCCGGGAGCGACAGCGAATGCAGCGCCAACCCGCTGAACTGGCTGGTGATGGGCGCGGACCGCACGCCCGCGCAGTGGCGCGATGAGCGGCGCGCGGCGACCGAGGTCGGGCCGGCCTGGGCCCGCTTCGCGCAGGCGCTGGCCCCCGCGGCCGCGATGGCGCCGCTGCCGCAGGGCCCGGGCCGGCCGCTGGCCCCGTCGCCGCTGGCGCCCGAGGCCCTGTCGGCCCTGCCGCCGCCCGCGCGCATCCCCTGGGGCTGGCAGCTGGGCAGCTACAGCAGCCTGGCCCACGGCGGCAGCCAGGACGCGGCCGCCGACCACGACGCGCGCGCCGCCCTCGCGCCCGAGGCCGCGGCCACGGCCCGCACCGCGCCGGCGGACGTGCCGGCGGACGACATCCTGCGCTTCGTGCGCGGCGCCCGCGCCGGCGAGACGCTGCACGCCGTGCTGGAGCGCATCGACTTCCGCGACCGCACGCACTGGCCGCACGCGATCGCCACGGCGCTGCGCGCGCGGCCGCCGGGCGGCCCCCCGGGCACGCCGGTGGCCGCGATGCTGGCCGGCATGGCGCGCGACGTGGTCGCCACGCCGCTGCCCGCGCCGGGCCTGCCGGGCGGCTTCCGCCTGGACGCGCTGCACCGCCGCGTGACCGAGATGGAGTTCAACCTGCATGCGCCCGGCCTTTCGATGGAGCGCCTGGCCGCGCTGATGCAGCGCCACGGCTACCCGGTGCCCGAGCTCTCGCAGCCCGTGCTGCGCGGCTACCTGCGCGGCTTCATCGACCTGGTGGCCGAGCAAGGCGGGCGCTGGTGGATCGTGGACTGGAAGTCCAACCACCTGGGCTGGCGCGCGGCCGACTACGGGCCCGCGCAGCTCGCGCGGGCCATGGACGCCGCGGGCTACCACCTGCAGTACCTGGTGTACACGCTGGCCCTGCACCGCTGGCTGCGCGGCCGGCTGGCCGGCTACGACTACGACACCCACCTGGGTGGCGTGTTCTACCTCTTCGTGCGCGGCGTGCGCCCGGGCTGGGTCGACGCGCAGGGCCAGCCGGCCGGCGTCTACGCGCACCGGCCTTCGCGCGAATTCATCGAGGCGCTGGACGCCGAAATGGCCTGGCTGCAGGAGGCTGCATGACACGGGACCTGTTCGACGAGGAACCGCAGCCGAAGCAGCCGCCCAAGCCGAGGCAAGCCCAGAAGCCGCAGCACCAGGGGCTGGCGCCATCGGCGCAGCAGGACCTTCTGCCGCCGGTGGCGCAGGCGGACGGGGCGGCGCAGAGCCTGCCGGCGCAGCAGACGGAGCAGGCGCAGCAGTCGCAGCAGACGGAACAGACGACCCAGACGACGCAGACGGACCGGATGGAGCAGACGGAGCGGGTGGAGCAGACGGAGCGGGTGGAGCAGCCGGTGCTTTCACCGTTCCAGGCCCAAGGCGAGTCCGCCTTGCTCGCGCCCGAGGCGGCGCTGGCCGAAGGCCTGGCCCAGCACGTCGAACTCTGGTCGCGCGAGTTGGGCGCAAGCCCCGAGGCCGCGCGCGACGCGGCCGACGCGGCCCGCGCCGTCAGCCTGGCCATGGCCCAGGGCCATGTGTGCATCCGGCTGGCGGCCCTGCAGGCCACGCGCGCGTCGCTGCTCGCCTCCGGGGTGGTGGGCACGCCCGCGGCGCCGGGCGCCTGCCCGCTGCTGCTGGACGACGAGGGCCGGCTCTACCTGCACCGCGCCTTCGACGACGAGCGCCGACTCGCATGCCGCCTGCTGCAGGCCGCGCAGGCCGGGCGGCTGGCCATCATCAGCGGCGGCCCAGGCACCGGCAAGACCACGCGGGTGGCGCAGGACATCGCCGCGGCGCTGCAGGCCGAGCCGGGCCTGCGCATCGCGCTGGCCGCGCCCACGGGCAAGGCCGCGGCCCGCATGACCGAGGCGCTGCACCAGCGCGCCGCCGGCCTGGACCCGGCGCTGCGCGCGCTGCTGCCGCGCGAGTCCTACACCGTGCACCGGCTGCTGGGCCTGCGCCCCGGGGGCGGCTTCGCCCACGACGCGGCCCAGCCGCTGGCGCTGGACCTGCTGGTGGTGGACGAGGCCTCCATGCTGGACCTGCAGCTCGCCACCCGGCTGCTGGAGGCCGTGCCACCGGCCGCGCGCATCGTGCTGCTGGGCGACAAGGACCAGCTGGCGGCCGTGGAATCGGGCGCGGTGTTCGCCGACCTCTCGGCCGACCGCGCGCTGCTGCCCGTGGAATGGCTGGAGAAGAACTGGCGCTTCCCCGCCGACTCGGGCATAGGCCGCCTGGCCACCCTGGTGCGCCAGGGCGAGGTGCGGGGCGCGCTGGCGTGGCTGCGCGCGGGCGGTGACGGCACCATCCGTTGGGCGGCGGGCGACGCACCGGCCGCCCTCGCGCGGGCCGGGCATGGGCCGTTCATGGACGCCGTGGCCGCGCACCCGCAGGACGTGGCGCGGGCCTGGGAGGCCTTCGATCGCTTCCGCGTGCTGTGCGCGCTGCGCGAGGGGCCGGCGGGCGTGGAGGGCATCAACCAGGCGCTCACGCGCGAGGCCCGCCAGCGCATGGGCGGGAACTGGGGTGCCTGGCACCCGGGCCGCCCGGTGATGGTGGGCGTG
Organism: Ramlibacter aquaticus; assembly: GCF_015159745.1. Lineage (GTDB taxonomy): Bacteria > Pseudomonadota > Gammaproteobacteria > Burkholderiales > Burkholderiaceae_C > Ramlibacter > Ramlibacter aquaticus. The sequence goes on from NZ_JADDOJ010000084.1 coordinate 12,657, forward strand.
AACGACTACGCGATGCGCCTCTTCAACGGCGACATCGGGCTCGTCCTGCCGGATGCCTCGGGCCAGCCCATGGTGTGGTTCCAGGAGGGCACGGGCTTTCGCGCCGTGCCGCCGGCCCGCATGCCGCGCCACGAGACGGCCTACGCCATGACGGTGCACAAGGCCCAGGGCTCGGAGTTCGACGAGGTGCTGCTGGTGCTGCCGCAGGCCGAGGTGCGCGTCGCCACGCGCGAGCTGGTCTACACCGGCATCACGCGGGCCCGCGCCCGGGCGACGGTGTGCGCCGACGAGGCCGCGCTGGAAGCCGCCATCGCCCGCCAGGTGCTGCGCGACGGCGGGCTGCAGGCGCGGCTGCGCGAACTGCGCGCCTCGTCCTAGGGCGCCGCGGCGGCTGCGCCTGCGGTCCGGTGCGGCCTGTGCGCTGCGCGCCGTTGCCCAGCGGCGTCCACCGCGCATCTCTCGCGAAGTGCCCTGTGCGAAGGGTGCCGAACATCGGCAACCGCGCCGGGCACGCGCGGGGTTTCAGGCCGCCGCGATGCGCCGCTTCAGCCAGCGCATCAGCGCGCCCAGCAGCGGGATCTTCTCGTACAGCTCCTCGGCCGCGTCCCAGTAGTCGCGGTGCCAGCGGATGCGGCCGTCGGGGGCGAGCCGCAGGTGCGTCGCGCCGCGCACCACCTGGCCCTGCGCATCGCCCTTGCGGAAGCGGAAGCGGAATTCCCAGGCCAGCCAGCAGGCGTCGCCTTCGGCCATGCGCTCGGTCACCACGAAGTGCGGCCCGTCCAGGGTCTCGAACATGTGGCCGAAGATGCGCTGCACGGCCGGCAGGCCACGCACCTCGTTGAAGGGGTCCTTGAAGAACGCGTCCTCGCAGTAGTACTCGCCCAGCCGCGCCACGTCGGCCGGCGCCAGCGTCTCGAACATGGCGACGATGCGCGCCAGCGCCGCCTGCGTGCCCTCGCTCATGCGTTGCCCGTGGCGCTGCGCACCAGGCGCTGGTAGAGCCGGAAGGGCAGCAGCGAGAGCGCCTTCATCACCCAGGTGAAGCGGCGCGGGAAGTGCAGCTCGAACAGGCCTCGCGCCCAGCCGTCCAGCATGGCCTGCGCCGCCTCCTCGGGCGTGATCAGCGCCGGCATGCGGAACTCGTTCTGCGCCGTGAGCGGCGTGGCCACGAAGCCCGGGCTCACCAGCGAGATGCCGATGCCGCGCGGGTGCAGGTCCAGGTAGAGCGCCTGCGCGAGGTTGGACAGCGCGGCCTTGGTCGGCCCGTAGCCCAGGCTGCGCGGCAGGCCCCGGTAGCCGGCCACGCTGGAGACCAGGCTGAGGTGGCCGCGGCCTTCGCGCACCAGGGCCGGCAGGCAGGCGTCCAGCAGGTGCAGCGCGCCGCCGTAGTTGACGGCGTCGTGGCGCAGCATCTCGGCCAGGTCGAAGGCCAGGGCCTGCGTGGGCTTGTAGTAGCCGGCGCAGTACAGCACCAGGTCGGGCGTGCCCTCGCGGGCGACTTCGTCCCAGGCCTCGCGCATGCGGGCGGCGTCGGTCACGTCCACGCGCAGCGCCCGCGCGCCCGGGTGCGCGGCGGCGAAGGCGGCCAGCGCCGCCTCGTCGCGTGCGCTCACCGTCACCTGCGCCCCGCGTTCGTGCAGCAGCGCGGCCACGGCGCGGCCGATGCCGGTGGAGGCACCGACGATCCAGGCGCGGCGGCCGCGCCAGTCGGCCAGCGGCGGGTTCAGGGCGGGGAGCAGGGGCATGGCCTCAGTGCCTGCGGTTGAAGGCCAGCGTGACTTCGCCGAGGCGGAAGCCGAACTTGCTCATGGTGGTCTTGTTCAGCAGCACGTCATCGCTCATGAGGTACATCCAGTCGTCCATCTGCACGTCGATGACGCGGCCGTCCACCGGCAGCGCCAGGGTGTAGTTCCAGTGCAGCGCGTTGCCGCGCGATTCGCCGGCCGCCTCGCCGACCACGTCGCCGGCGCGGCCGGTCCAGCGCCCGTCGGCGCCGCGCTGCAGCGTCCACACGCGGCGCTGCTTGGTGCCGTCGGAGTAGGTGAAGTCCTCGTCCAGCGTGCCGGTATCGCCGCTCCAGCGGCCGTCCACCACCACGGTGAAGCGCTTGACGACATGGCCGGAGCGGTCGGTGAACATGCCCCAGGCATCGACCTTGCCGTTGAAGTATTTCGACAGGTCCAGCACCGGCTTCTCGCCGGCGTAGTCCTTCACGTCGGGGCTGGCGCACGCGGCCAGCAGCAGCGGGGCGCAGAGCGCGAGGAGGGCGAGTCGTCGTTTCATCATCATTGGAGTCCTTCCGGTTTTCGCAAGGCGCGTGCCAGCAGCGCGGCAGCACACAGCTTCAGGCCGCAGGGCAGCGCGCAGTAGGCGAGCGTGAGCGCGTCCAGCGCCGCGGGGTCGCGGCTGCCGGGCGCATAGCCCGCCAGCGAGAGCAGCGGCAGCGCGAGGCCGGCCGCGAGTGCGAGGTTCAGCTTGGTGGCGAAGTTCCACCAGCCCACGTAGGCGCCTTCGTGGCGGCCGCTGTGGCCGGCGCGGGCGATCACGCCGGCCAGCAGCGCGCCCGGCAGGGGCAGGTCGGCGCCCAGCGCCAGGCCGCTGGCGGCGCACACGGCCAGGAAGGCCATGCCGTCGCCGGCGCCCAGCAGCGCGGCGCCGCCGAAGGCCAGCACCGCCAGCAGCATGCCGGCCAGCCAGCAGGGGCCCAGGCCGAAGCGGCGCACGCCGCGCAGCCACAGCGGCACCGAGGCGGCGCCGACCAGGAAGTAGGTGCCCAGGAAGGCGGGCTCCAGCGCGGGCGGCGCCTGCAGCCGGTCGCGCACGAAGAACAGCAGCAGCGTGGCGGGCACCGCGCTGGCGATCCCGTTGAACAGGAAGACCGCGAGCAGGCGCCGGAACGCGGGCTGCGCGAAGGGCAGGCGCCAGCTGCCCGCATGGCCCGTGGCGGCCGCCCGCGTGGCCCGCGGCCGGGGCGAGGCCGCCAGCGCCGCCACGCCGCCCAGCGCCAGCACGGCCAGCACCGCCGAGGTCGTGGCCCAGCCGGCGAAGGAGGGCAGCACCGCGGCCAGCAGCACGCCGGCCAGGCCCAGGCCTTCGCGCCAGCCGGCGATGGCCGCGCGCTGCGCCGCATCGCCGCCCAGCATCGCGCCCCAGGCCTGGTGCAGCACGGTGAGCGCGCTCCAGGCGAAGTAGGTGATCGCCAGCGCCATGCCGGCCCAGGCCAGCAGGGCGGCCGTGCCGCGCACCGGCGGCATGAACAGCAGGGCGAAGCCGCCGGCCAGCGCGAAGGCGGCCACCAGGGCCAGCGCGATCACGCCGCGCAGAGAGCGCGCGAAGAGCCGGTCCAGGGCCTGGCCGATCCAGGGGTCGATGACGGCGTCGGCCATGCGCGCGGCCAGCAAGAGGCCGCCCAGCGCCGCCAGCGGCACGCCGTACTGCTGCGCATACCAGGCGGGCAGGGAGACGTACAGCGGCAGCGCCGCGAAGGCGAGCGGCAGCGCGAGCAGCCCGTAACCGGCCCAGCGCAGGCCGGGGGCGGCGGGCGCGGGCCGTGCCGACGCGGCCCCGGGCACGGCGGGCGCGAAGTGCACGGGTCCGGCCGCGCCGGCGCCGTCGTCAGGCGCGGACATCCTCCGCCTTGCGCAGCGTGAACTGCACCACGTCGGTGTTGCCCTGGTCGAAGGCGGCTTCGCAGTAGGCCAGGTAGAACTCCCACAGGCGCATGAAGCGCTCGTCGAAGCCCTGCGCCATCACCGCCTCGCGCTGGGCCATGAAGCGCTCGCGCCACAGGCGCAGCGTGTGCGCGTAGTCGGTGCCGAAGTGGAAGGCCTCTTCCACCACCAGGCCGGCCGCGCGGGCCTGGGCCTCGAACTGCGTGCGCGAGGGCAGGCAGCCGCCGGGGAAGATGTACTGCTGGATGAAGTCGGTGCCGCGGATGTAGCGATCCCACAGGGCGTCGTCGATGACGATGCTCTGGATGCAGGCGCGGCCGCCCGGCTTGAGCAGGCGCGCCACGGTGGCGAAGTAGCTGGGCCAGTATTCGCGGCCCACGGCCTCCACCATCTCGATGGAGCAGATCGCGTCGAAGGGGGCGTCCTGGATGTCGCGGTAGTCCTGCAGGCGCAGGTCGGCGCGTTCCGAAAAGCCCGCGCCGGCCAGCCGCTCCTGGGCCCAGGCCAGCTGTTCGTGCGAGAGCGTGACGCCGGTGACGTGCGCGCCGCGCCGCGCGCCGGCTTCGGCCAGCGCGCCCCAGCCGCAGCCGATCTCCAGCACGCGATGGCCGTCCGCGACGCGGGCCGCGTCCAGCGCGCGCGCCACCTTGGCGTGCTGCGCCTGCGGCAGGGGCTGGCTGCGGTCGCCGCCGAACAGGGCGGACGAGTAGTTCATGGTCTCGTCCAGCCAGAGCCGGTAGAAGCCGTTGCCCAGGTCGTAGTGGGCCTGGATGTTGCGGCGGCTGCCGGCGCGGCTGTTGCGGTTGAGCAGGTGCCGCAGGCGGTAGGCCAGGCGGCCGAACCAGCTGCCGTAGACCACGGCCTCGATGGCCTGGCGGTTCTTCACCATCAGCTGCAGCAGGTCGGCCAGCGAGGGCGTGGTCCAGTCGCCGGCCATCCAGCCCTCGGCCAGGCCGATGTCACCGCTGGCCAGGGCCGCCGAGACCGGCTTCCAGTTGGCCAGGCGCAGCGTGGCGGTGGGTTCGCCCTGGCCGAAGCGCTGCACGCTGCCGTCGGGCAGCTCCAGCGTCAGCGAGCCGTGCGGCAGCCGCGCGAGGCGGGCGAACACGGCGCGGCTGTTGCGGTTGAGCAGGTGCCGCAGGCGGTAGGCCAGGCGGCCGAACCAGCTGCCGTAGACCACGGCCTCGATGGCCTGGCGGTTCTTCACCATCAGCT
>NZ_JADDOJ010000085.1 GCF_015159745.1 Ramlibacter aquaticus
GCCAGCCCCCCGGCGCCCCGCGCGGGAGCCGCGCCGCGTGAAGGCCCGCGCCATGGTGATGGCGGCGGGCCGCGGCGAGCGCATGCGGCCCCTGACCGACCACACGCCCAAGCCGCTGCTGCCGGTGCGCGGCAAGCCCCTCATCGTCTGGCACCTGGAGGCGCTGGCGCGTGCCGGCTTCGACGCGGTGGTGATCAACACCGCCTGGCTGGAGGAGCGCATCGTCGACGCCCTGGGCGACGGCTCGCGCTGGGGCCTGTCGATCGCGTATTCGATGGAGGGCCGCGACCACGGCGGCGCCCTGGAGACCGCCGGTGGCGTGGCCAAGGCGCTGCCGCTGCTGGACGAGAGCTTCTGGCTCATCTCGGGCGACATCTATGCGCCGGGCTTCGAGTTCACGCCGGACGCGCTGGCGCGCTTCGCGGCCTCGGGCGACCCGGCGCGGCTGTGGCTGGTGCCCAACCCGCCCTTCCACCCCGGCGGCGACTTCGGCATCGACGCGCGCGGCTGCGCGTTGGCCGAGGGCAGCGGCCCCGACGGCCGGCGCTGGACCTACAGCAACTTCGGGCTGTTCCGCCGCAGCTTCTTCGCCGGCATCGCGCCCGGCACGCGGGCCCCGCTGGGCCCCATGCTTTTCGCAGCCATGCGCCAGGGCTGCATCCCCGCCATTCCCTATCCGGGTGAATGGCACAACGTGGGCACGCCGGAACAACTGGCGCAGCTCGCCGACAATCCCCCAACCGCCGACGATCCGGCCGAGGTGACACCATGACCACAAGCCTTCCCACCAGCGTGTACGCGCAGCGGCGCGCCCAGGTCGCGCAGAAGATCGGCGCGGCCGGCATCGCGATCATCCCCACGGCCCCCGAACAGCAGCGCAACCGCGACAGCGACTTCCTGTTCCGTGCCGACAGCTATTTCTACTACCTCACCGGCTTCACCGAGCCGAATGCCTGGCTGGTGATCACGGGCGACGGCAGGAGCACGCTGTTCTGCCAGCCCAAGGACCTGGAACGCGAGATCTGGGACGGCTTCCGCCTGGGCCCGCAGGCCGCGCCCGCGGCGCTGGGCGTGGACGCCGCGTACGCCAGCACCGAGCTGGACGCGCAGCTGCCCAAGCTGCTGGAGAACCGCGAATCGGTCTGGTACCCCTTCGCCATCCACCGCGGGCTGGAAGGCCGCGTGGGCGGCTGGCTGAACCAGGTGCGCGCCCGCGTGCGCTACGGCGCCCTGTGCCCCGAGCACCAGGACGACCTGTGCGCCGTGCTGGACGAGATGCGCCTGGTCAAGGACGCGCACGAGCTGGCCACCATGCGCCGCGCGGCCGACATCAGCGCTCGCGCCCACGTGCGCGCCATGCAGCTGTCCGCGCGCTGGCTGCGAGAGGGCCGCGACCTGCGCGAGTACCACCTGGACGCCGAGCTGCTGCACGAGTTCCGCATGGGCGGCTCGCAGTACCCCGCCTACAGCTCCATCGTCGCCGCCGGCCCCAACGCCTGCGTGCTGCACTACCGCGCCGACACCGCCCCGGTGAAGGACGGCGAGCTGGTGCTGATCGACGCCGGCTGCGAGCTGGACGGCTACGCCAGCGACATCACCCGCACCTTCCCCGCGAACGGCCGCTTCAGCGGGCCGCAGCGGGCGCTCTACGACCTGGTGTTGGCCTCGCAGGACGCGGCCGTCGCCGCCACGAAGGCGGGCGCGCGCTTCAACGACCCGCACGAGGCGACGGTGAAGGTGCTGTCGCAGGGCATGCTGGACCTGGGCCTGCTGGACCGCAACAAGGTGGGCAGCGTAGACGACGTGATCGAGAAGCGCAGCTATTTCCAGTTCTACATGCACCGCACCGGCCACTGGCTGGGCATGGACGTGCACGACTGCGGCAGCTATGTGGAGCCGGGCGAGGTCGGCCAGGTGAGCGAACGCAAGGACCCGCTGTCCGGCGAGACCATCAAGAACCGGCCCAGCCGCGTGCTGCGCCCGGGCATGGTGCTGACCATCGAGCCCGGCATCTACGTGCGGCCGGCCGCGGGCGTGCCCGAGCAGTTCCACCACATCGGCATCCGCATCGAGGACGACGCGGTGGTCACGCCCGGCGGCTGCGAGCTGATCACGCGGTGCGTGCCGGTCAAGGCGGACGAGATCGAAGCGCTGATGCGGGGCTGAGCCCGGCCGGGCCCGCGCCAGCGCGGCAGCGCCCGGATGGCGTGCGCGCGCCGGCAGGGCCGGGGCGGCACAGGCCTTGCATCGCTTCGGCGAGGCGTGCGCAGCCATCACCCCGCATACGCGCAATTTCGTACTAGGGTTTTCCCCCAAAGGCTACAATCGCACCCCCGCCCAATCGCTGAGGCGAGGCCCGGCGCGACGGATGCGCCACAGGAGACAAGAGCCCCATGCCCCCCACTTCCCCCACCAGCGGCGACGACAAGCGCGCCGAGCTGCGCCGCGCCGCCCTGGAGTACCACGAGGTTCCCACGCCCGGCAAGGTGGCGATCCAGCCCACCAAGCAGCTGGTCAACCAGCATGACCTGGCCCTGGCCTATTCGCCCGGCGTGGCCGCGCCCTGCGAGGAGATCGTCAAGGACCCGAACAACGCCTTCAAGTACACCAGCCGCGGCAACCTGGTGGCGGTGGTGACCAACGGCACCGCGGTGCTGGGCCTGGGCGACATCGGCCCGCTGGCCGCCAAGCCGGTGATGGAGGGCAAGGGCGTCCTGTTCAAGAAATTCGCGGGCATCGATGTGTTCGACATCGAGATCAACGAGAAGCAGGACCTCGACAAGCTGGTGGACATCATCGCCGCGCTGGAGCCCACCTTCGGCGGCATCAACCTCGAGGACATCAAGGCGCCGGACTGCTTCTACGTGGAGCGCAAGCTGCGCGAGCGCATGAAGATCCCGGTCTTCCATGACGACCAGCACGGCACGGCCATCGTCGTCGGCGCGGCCATCATCAACGGCCTGAAGGTGGTCGGCAAGGACCTGAAGAAGGTCAAGCTCGTCACCTCGGGCGCCGGCGCCGCGGCACTGGCCTGCCTGAACCTGCTGGTCAAGCTGGGCCTGCCGCGCGAAAACATCTGGGCCACCGACCTGGCCGGCGTGGTCTACGAGGGCCGCACCGAGCTGATGGACGAGGACAAGATCCAGTTCGCGCAGAAGACCTCGCAGCGCACGCTGAGCGAAGTCATCGAAGGGGCGGACATCTTCCTGGGCCTGTCGGCCGCCGGCGTGCTCAAGAAGGACATGGTCGCGCGCATGGCGGACAAGCCGCTCATCCTGGCGCTGGCCAACCCCAACCCCGAGATCAGCCCCGAGGACGTGAAGTCCGTGCGCGGCGACGCGGTGATGGCCACCGGCCGCACCGACTACCCGAACCAGGTCAACAACGTCCTGTGCTTCCCCTACATCTTCCGCGGCGCGCTGGACAGCGGCGCCACCACCATCACGGTGGAGATGGAGATCGCCGCGGTGCACGCCATCGCCGATCTGGCGCAGGCCGAGCAGAGCGAGGTGGTGGCCGCGGCCTATGCCGGCCAGCAGCTGGCCTTCGGCGCCGAGTACCTCATCCCCAAGCCCTTCGACCCGCGGCTGATGATGAAGATCGCGCCGGCGGTGGCGCAGGCGGCGGCGGACAGCGGCGTGGCGCTGCGGCCCATTGCCGACATGGACGCCTACCGCGACCGGCTGCAGAGCTTCGTCTATGCCTCCGGCACGGCGATGAAGCCGATCTTCGCGGCCGCCAAGGCCGGGGAGAAGAAGCGCATCGCCTTCTGCGAGGGCGAGGAGGAGCGCGTGCTGCGCGCGGTGCAGATCGTGGTGGACGAAAGCATCGCCCGCCCGACCCTGATCGGCCGCCCGGCCATCATTGCGCAGCGCATCGAGAAGTTCGGGCTGCGCCTGAAGGAGGGCCTGGACTACGAGGTGGTGAACGTCGAGCAGGACCACCGCTACCGCGACTTCTGGCAGACCTACCACCGCATGACCGAGCGCAAGGGCGTGACGGTGCAGCTGGCCAAGATCGAGATGCGCCGCCGCCTCTCGCTCATCGGCGCCATGCTGCTGCACAAGGACGAGGTCGACGGCGTGATCTGCGGCACCTGGGGCTCCAACCCCATGCACCTGCAGTACATCGACCAGGTGATCGGCAAGCGCCCCGGCGTAGGCACCTACGCCTGCATGAACGGCCTGCTGCTGCCGGGCCGCCAAGTCTTCCTGGTGGACACGCACGTCAACTACGACCCGAGCGCCGAGCAGCTGGCCGAGATCACCGTCATGGCGGCCGAGGAGATGCTGCGTTTCGGCATCAAGCCCAAGGTGGCTCTGCTGTCGCATTCCAACTTCGGCTCGTCCAACCAGCCCAGCGCAGTGAAGATGCGCCAGACCCTGGAGCTGCTGCAGGCCCAGGCGCCCTGGCTGGAAGTCGACGGCGAGATGCACGGCGACGTCGCCCTGGACAGCGCCGGCCGGGCCCAGGTGATGCCGCACAGCTCGCTGTCGGGCGACGCCAACCTGCTGGTGCTGCCCAACATCGACGCCGCCAACATCTCCTACAACCTGCTCAAGGTGGCGGCAGGCGGCAACATCGCGATCGGCCCGGTGCTGCTGGGCGCGGCCAAGCCGGTGCATATCCTGACGTCCAGCACCACGGTGCGCCGCATCGTGAACATGACGGCTTTGACGGTGGCCGACGCCAACGCGGTGCGTTAAGGCCAGCGCCGCTAGCTGGCACTAACTTATCTGTCAAGTCCAGGCCGGGGAATGGCCTTGCGCGGCTGCCCAAAAATTGGGCAGCCGCTTGCGTTTTGGGGACCGATAGGCGACACTATGGCCCGAAACTTTCCGGGTTAACCCGAAGCCCGTCGGCGTCAGGAAACCCCGGAAAAGCATCCCCAAGGTCTCGGAGAAGGTCCGTCATGGCGCGCATCGCCGCTGTCAAGTTTGCGCTAACTAGCGTTCTGCTGGCAGTGGTGGTCGCCGGATCCCAGGCGCAAGCCCGGGCCCGCGCGGACACACCAGCCCCCCTGGGCAGCCCGGCCGTCGTGAACGTGTCGGAACTGCCGCGGCAAGGCCAGGAGATCTATGGACTGATCCGGCAGGGGGGCCCATTCCCCTCTGGAAAAGATGGCGTGGTTTTCGGGAACCGGGAGCGGCTGCTGCCACCTAACAGGCGCGGCTATTACCGTGAGTACACCGTGCCCACGCCAGGGGCGCACGACCGGGGGGCCCGGCGCATCGTGTGCGGTGGCCCGCCCCGGTCACCGGACGCCTGTTTTTACACCGCCGACCATTACGCAAGTTTCAGGTTGATCGTGGAGCAAGCCCGATGAAACGGGACGATTTTGTGATGACTATGGAAAGAGTAGCGGAGATGGAAACACCACTTCGTCGTGAAGTCGCAGATGCGACGCTCAAAGGCGTGCGCGCGAACATCGTGCAGTCGATCCGCGCGTTCCGCGTGCAGGACCTGCAGGATGCCGCGCGCGCGCTGGGCCACCACTTCCTGTATGCGAACCTGGCCACCGCCCAGAGCAAGCAGGACGTCCTGGACCTGATCGCCGAGCAGTTCATCCTGCCGGCGCACTTCGGCAAGAACTTCGACGCCCTGTACGACTGCATGACCGACCCGGTGCACAAGTCGGGCCCGCAGCCCGGCTTCATCGTCGTGCTGGAGCAGATCCCCGCGAACGCCAAGTTCGACAAGGAAGCGCGCGAGCAGCTTCTGGACATCTTCCGCGACACGTCGGATTACTGGGGAGACCGGAAGATACCCTTCCGATGCTTCTATTCTTTTCTGTAGCCCGTTCCGCACAAGCAGGCCAAGCGGAACGGGCGAATGAGGCCCAAGGCACCGAAGCGGCAAGCGCCCCGGTGACCGAAACCGGCGAGAAGATGCCCACCGACAAGCTGGTGGATGTGTCTCCGCTCGCGCTGCGCATGTCCAGCCCCTTCAATGCGGGGTACTGGCTGGCAGCGGCTTGAAGCGCCAGGGGCGCCGCGAGGCGCTCCAGGGGTGCATCAGGCACAGGAGAGGCCCGGGGATCCCGGGCTTTTTCTTTTGGAGAAGGATGAGCTGCCATGTTTCTTGCTGGGATGAACCCATGCCGATGAAGCGCGATGAATTGCCAGGGGGCGCAGGTTGCCGAGCCGCGCGAGCGGCCGGTGTCGCCGCGCGCCCGCTCGCAAAGGCGCCTCGTGCGGCCGGGGTTCTGCCCAAGCATGAGGCGGTGCTAGCATCGTCCGGGGTGATTGGCGCTTATCCATGCGAAGCGGAGGCGGGTTGATGAGTCGGCTCATGGGGCAGGCGCCGGGCGATTTCGCAACGCGCTTTGGGTTCCCCCGAACAGCATTCGGCGAACAGGCGCCAGCGTCCGTGCGGTCGACTGAGCGGGCTGCGACCGGGCCTGCGGGTGGCCGGGCAGGTTCGTCCGCCAAGGTCGCCATCCTGCTGGGCACCTACCATGGGCAGGAGTTCCTGGCCGAGCAGCTCGACTCGTTCGAGGTGCAGACCCACGCGAACTGGGAAGTCTGGGCTTCGGACGACGGCTCCACGGACGGGACCCAGGCCATCCTCGAGGCCTACCGGCAGCGCTGGGGCCAGCACCGCCTGTCGGTGCAGGCCGGGCCCGCGAAGGGCTTCAGCGAGAACTTCCTCTCGCTCACCTGCAATCCGGCCATCCAGGCCGACTACTACGCTTTCTCGGACCAGGACGACATCTGGGAGCCCGGCAAGCTCGAGCGGGCGCTGGCCTGGCTGGAGACCGTGCCCCAGGACGTGCCGGCGCTGTACTGCGCGCGCACCCGCCTGGTGGATGCGCAGAACCGCGAGATCGGGGTTTCACCGCTGTTCACCAAGCCGCCCAGCTTTGCGAATGCGCTGGTGCAGAGCATCGGCGGCGGCAACACCATGGTCTTCAACAATGCGGCGCGGGCGCTGCTGCGGCAGGCCGGCCAGAACCTGCCGGTCATCACGCACGACTGGTGGGCCTACATGGCCGTCACCGGCTGCGGCGGGCGGGTGCATTACGACCGCGAGCCCATGCTGCGCTACCGCCAGCACGAGGGCAACCTGGTGGGCATGAACTCCACCTGGGCGGCGCGCCTGAAGCGGGTGGGCCTGCTGTGGCAGGGGCGCTTCCGCCAATGGAGCGACGGCAACATCGCCGCGCTGCAGCGGCTGGAGGACCAGCTCACGCCGGAGAACCGGGAAGTGCTGCGCAACTTCGCGCGCGGGCGGCAGATGAGCCTGGTGCCGCGGGTGGTGTGCCTGCTGCGCAGCGGCATCCATCGGCAGACGCTGTTCGGCAACCTGGGGCTGGCGGCGGCGGCGGTGTTCAGGAAGATCTGAAGCCGACCCGGACGCCTGCGGTGGTCAGCGGGCGATGAGGAAGTCGTGCAGCATGGAAACCGGGCCGTTCGACCAGGCGTTGTAGTGCCCCGCCCTGTGCTCGCGCTGGATGCCCGCCAATCGCTTCAGCGGATTGCGCGGCAGGGCTGCCCGGAACCGCGCATGGCCGGCGGCCTCTTGCAGATGCTCGATCGCCGCTGCCTCGGCCCCCAGCCGGCATGCGACGGCCGTGATCTCGTCGAGGCGCTCTGCGCGCACGCGCTGGCGCGGCGACGTGGGCTTGAGGAACGCCTGCCAGGTCGTGCGCAGCCGCCAGCCCAGTGTGGGCAATGGCAGGCCCACCGTATTGCTGCCGTGGAGACGATAGGCCATCACGGGCTCGGGCCAGATGCGCACCCGACCCGCCAGCGCGGCATGGAACGCCAGCCACTCGTCGTGCACCCATGCGGCCGAGAACGGACGAGCGGCGTCCAGCAACTCCCGGCGGAATGCGCAGGCAGCGCCCGTCACGAGGTTTCGCTTGGCGTAGACCTGCCAGGCCTTGCCGCTGGCGACCAGTTCGCGCTCTTGCGCAGTCACGAGCAGCGTGTCGAACAGCCTCCGGCCCAGCCGCTCGCCGCTGCCATCGATCAGGTCCGCGTCGCTGTGCAGCAGCGTGAGCTTCGGATCGGAAACAAAGGTGTCGACGAAGATTCGGACCTTGTCGGGATACCAGACATCGTCCTGGTCGGACAGGAAGATCAGGTCGGTCTCCAGCAGCGCGCAGGCCCTCTCGAAGTTGCGCACCACGCCGAGCTTGGAGGCATTGCGCTCGGCATGCACCGGGAAGGGCGCCGTAGCGGCCCAGGCTTGGAGCAGGTCCCAGGTGCCATCCGTGGAGCCGTCGTCGAGGACGACGAGACGGCTCGGCCGCTCGGTCTGCGCGGCGATGCTGTCGAGCTGGGCGCGCACGTAGCGTTCACCGTTGTAGACGCACATGGCGACGCCCACGCTGGGGCGCGCACTGGCGGAAGGCGCTGGCGTCGTCACAGTTTCAGGCGCACGAACACACGCTCAGGGATACAGCGGATCACGGTCATGATCCAGCGCCAGATGCCCGGCGTGTAGACGACGGCGCGGCCCCGCTGGATGCCATTCACGATGTCGCGCGCAACGTCGGCGGGATTAGCGAGACGCCCAGGGCGCTTGTCCATGTTGGCCGTCATGGGCGTATCGGTCGGGCCAGGCTTGACCAGCACCACGCCCACGCCCGCTGGGTACAGCCGGTTGCGCAAGCCCTGGCAATAACGTTCGACGAAGCCCTTGCTGGCCCCATAGATGTAGTTGGACTGGCGCCCGCGGTCGCCTGCCACGGAGCCGATCACGGCCAGGGTCCCGCGGCGGCGGGACTCGAACAGGGGCGCAATGGCCTCGCAGAGTTGCGCGACGGAGAGCGCATTCACCTCGATGGCCTGGCGCAACCGAGCCGGATCCCCCTGGGCCAGATCTTGCTTTGGCAGCGACCCATGCGCGATCAACGCCACGTCGAAGCCGCCGGCAGCCAGGTCGGCGGCCTTGAGTTGGCCGGGAACCTCGGCCTCATCCGCGAGATTGAGTACCTCGAAAGCAACCGCCTCGTCCTTGCCTGCGATCACCCGCAGGTCGGCGACGACACCGGCCAGACGCTGCGCATCGCGTCCCATCAGCACCAGCCGATGCCCTTGCCGGGCCCACAGGCGCGCGCATTCATGGGCGATGCGCGAGGTTGCGCCATAGATCAGGATATTCATTGCGTGTCTTCCATTCGACGCAGGAAAGTTGAAGAAACGCCGGGATCGCGATAGGCCTGGAACTCGGCCCAGCGTGGATACGCCGCGTGGAACAGCGCGCTCGAACCGAGGGCGTCCTTGGCCGGATAGAGCGCGCCGCCGGCCTGCTGGATGCACGTATCCAGCCGTGCGAACAACCCGCGGACGCGGGGGACATTCGGAAAATCGAGCGCCAAGGTCAGGCCAGGCCGCGAGAAAGAGAGCAGGCCTGGCGCCGGACGGTCACCGAAGGTCTTGAGCACCGCCAGGAAAGACCCTGTCCCCTCGGCCCGCAGCAGGCCCAGCACCTCGGAAATCGCATCCCGCGCCGCAGCGGGCGGCACCACGAATTGGTACTGCAACAGGCCACGACGGCCATACATGCGGTTCCAGTGGGAAATCTTGTCGAGTGGCCAGAAGTAGTCCCAGCCCTGCTGCAGAAAGGTCGCGGCCTTGGGCGCCTTGAGGTAGTACGCGGCATTGAACAGGCGCAGGCTCAAGGGATTCACCAGCGACACGGGTGGCGTCACCGGAAAGCTGATGCGCCGGGGACGAGGCGGAAACAAGGGATCTGCCGGCTGCGGACCCCGGGACGCATGGTCGCCCGCCAACAGGACGCCCCGCAGGCCCTTCGCACCCGAGAGGCAGTCGATCCATGAGACGGTGTACTCATGGCGAGCTTCGGCCTGCGCATTGAGCTCGAAGAAAGCGTCCAGGCCCCGGAACCGCGTCGCGTACACCTCGATCCAGCCCGATGAAACCCGGCGCAGCCTGAGGCGTGCGTGCGTGACCAGGCCGGTCAGACCGAGCCCTCCGATGGTTGCGGCGAACCAATCGGCATTTTCCCGCGGTGAGCACTCGACCACGGCGCCGTCGGTGCGCAAAAGGCGGAGAGACTCGACGTGATCACCGAAGCTTCCGCAAGCGTGGTGGTTCTTTCCGTGCACGTCGTTGGCGATGGCGCCGCCCACGGTCACGTAGCTGGTTCCCGGCACGACAGGGAGGGACCAACCCCGGGCACCGAAGTCCTCGACGATGGTGGAAAGAAGAACGCCGGACTCGCACTCCAGGATGCCGGTCTCGGCGTCGAAGGAGACGTAGCGGTCGAGCCAACGCGTACGCACCAGCGTGTGCCCGGTATTCAGCGCAACGTCCCCGTAACTGCGGCTGTTGCCGTGCGCCAGCCAGCTGTCGCCCCGTGGAAGCGCAACCTCTGCCGCGGCTTCGGGCGTGACCAGGCGATGCTCGAAGGGGCCGGGAAGCCCCCAGGTGCGCACGCTGCCATTCATGGCCTCAGCCCCCACGGGCTGCACCAGGCGAACGCATGAGGGCCTGTCGACCTGAATGAGTGAGTACGGGCATGAGGGGATCGGGTCACTTCGCCCCACATTGTCGCCCAAGGGCCCAAGCGCCGGAATGCGGTCCGGACGACAGGGTACAGGTCTGCAGCCCCTTAAAATGAAAATCGGGAGAGGCTTCCTTTCCACTCACAAAACATCAGAGGGGAACGCTTGAATTCGCAGCCGCTGGTTGTCGACCTGGACGGGACGCTGGTCCACACGGACATGCTCCATGAGACGTCGCTGCGGGTCTTGCGCGACCGCCCCTGGGACCTGCTGCGGCTTTCCGTATGGCTGTCGCAAGGCAAGGCCGTGGTGAAGCGCAACCTGGCCGAGCGCGCCCAATTCGACCCCCAGCACCTGCCTTACAACGAGGAACTCCTGCACTGGTTGAAGGAGCAGAAGGCCGCCGGCCGAACCCTGGTTCTGTGCACGGCCTCGGACATGGCGGTGGCGGAGGCCGTCGCCAGCCACCTGGGAATCTTCGACGAGGTGATGGGCAGCGATGGCTCGCGCAACCTGGGCGGCAAGGTCAAGGCCGAGGCCCTGGTGACCCTCTACGGGGAGCGCGGATTCGACTACGTGGGCAACTCCACGACAGACCTGGCGGTGTGGCGCCACGCACGCCGTGCGGTCGTCGTCAACGGGTCCACCGCGCTGGCGCAGAAAGCCGGGCAGCTTGCCGCAGTAGAAAAGATTTTCGAACGGCGCCCACAAGGACTGGGCGTCTGGCGCCGCGTCTTGCGTGCGCACCAGTGGTTGAAGAACCTCCTTCTCTTCGTCCCGGTGATGGCCGCGCACCAGTTCAGCGACGCCAACCTCTGGGTCGCGCTGGCAGTCGCTTTTGTTTCATTCAGCCTTTGCGCGTCCTCGGTCTACATCTTCAACGACTTGCTGGACCTGGAGAGTGACCGGGCCCACCCGCGCAAGCGGGCGCGACCCTTCGCGGCCGGCCTCGTGCCGGTCTGGATGGGGCTGTTGCTGGGCGTGGCCCTGCTCGTGGCGAGTTGCCTCCTGGCCCGGAAAGTGGGCGGGACCTTTTTCCCTTGGCTGGGTTTCTATTTCGTTCTCACCTGCGCCTATTCCTGGACCCTGAAACGGCTGATGCTGGTGGATTGCCTGGCATTGGCCATGCTCTACACCGTGAGGATCGTGGCCGGCGCCGCGGCGGCGGGGCTTTCACTTTCTTTCTGGTTACTGGCCTTTGCGGTCTTCCTGTTCCTGTCGCTCGCGTTCGTGAAGCGTTACGCCGAACTTGAAGTACAGATCATGAACGGGAAGACCAAGGTGCATGGCCGGGGCTACTACACCACCGACGCGCCGCTGATCCAGACCTTGGGCGTCACGGCTGGCTACGGCGCAGTCCTGGTGCTGGCCTTGTACCTGAACAGCGAGGCGGTGCTTCGTCTGTATGCCACGCCCGAGGTGATGTGGGCGGCCGTGCCCGTGCTGCTCTTCTGGGTGAGCTGGATGTGGATGCAAGCGCATCGGGGGTTGATGCACGACGACCCGTTGGTGTTTGCGGTGAAGGACAGGGCGAGCCTTGCTGCTGGCTTGGCGTTTGGCGTCGTGCTGGCGCTTGGAACGGTCGGCTGGTCGGGGTAGCGCGTGACGCGGGGGTGTTCCGCGCAGACCCCGCGATCAATGAGACCTGGTAGGGCCTCAGGAATTCATGGGCATCGCGCCGGGACGGGGCCTGAGCCCAGCGCTACGCCGTTGAGGGCCTCGATCGAGCAAGTGCCGCCGGCAGGTATCGAGGCATGGGCGTCTGCCGGGCGGTCTCGGCTGAAGATCAAGCGATCAGCGGCTGGATCCGAGGGTATGTCCAGCGTCGACACCCTCACGGTGAAGCTCTTCCAGAACCACGAAACGCCCGGTCCGTCTCCGACGGTCAAGGATTGGGGCACGCGTTCGTTGGTCCCAACCAGCCCATCGAAATTTGCGGACTGAAGCATGAGGAAGTCCTGTGTCGTCAGGACGGTCGGCGACAAGAGAAAGCCCGCAGCAGCGATCGACGGAATCAGGCGAAACGAGGAACTGTGCCGGGGATAAGCCAGGACCAGATGGACGGCTGGAGTCTTGTACAGCAGCGCAGCCAACCGCCCCAGCAAGGTGGGTTCGACCTCGATGCGGGCCCATACCGGCTTGTTCCCGCTGCCGGTGGGCAGTGCTGCTGGCACGCCCAGGGGGCGAGCGGGTAATTGGACCTCGCTTCCCCAATGAATCTGCAGCGTCTGGGCACGCCGCCGGAACTGGACATAGTTGCCGTCTGCTGCAACGGGTTGGTAGTGCTGCAGGATTTCCGGCCAGCTCAACCCGTCATCCAGTGCAGGAAGCCGACCGTCGATGGGACGGATTCCAAGGAAGATTTCGTCTGGACCATCAGCTAACAGATGGTCTGCGTTCTTGCGCAACAGGTCACCGGTGTAGGCGGAATAGCTCTGGATGACAGGGCGGGGCCACCAGGTTGACCGGCTCGCGAGAACGAATGACAGCTCGCTAGGGTAGATGTCCACCCTGGCACCGTCCGTGCGCACTGGCGAGATCGCGGCAATGGACCTCCTGGAATCCGCGTATCTGCGGGTGAGCATTTCAGGATGTGCCCATCGCATCTGGATCCCCCTGACCCCCGCGTCCATGCGAAGCATGGCCCTACCGGCGACCGCGTCGACGCTCATCGGGTGATAGGAGGAGAGTATGTAAACACCCCCGAGCAACCCGATGACCAGTGCCACAGCGCCCCTCGGGCCCGCGCTCGTCAAGAATATGAGAAGCCCGACCAGCGCCAGGGCCATGCCCGAGATCATCGCGTGATCGTCATGCCGCACGAACCCGGCCTTGAACGCTATGAAGAGAACCAGTGCCATGCCTGTGCAGATGCGCCACCGGCCCGCCGCCCCGCCTCCCCGCCAGGACAGCACCAGCAACCCGAAGGCGGAGAGGGCATAGACCAGGGTCTCCGCGGGTCGTCCAGGCAGCGCCATCGCTTCGGTGTAGCCCGTGATGATGGGGGCCTGCGCGCGGAAGAAAGCCGGCAAGCCCGACAGAGGCTGGTGGGCTGCCGACCAGGCGGCAATCGCAGCCACCAGCATGGCGATCGGAATGCCAGCGGCCTCCCCGCGCGCACCCCGGGTCCATCTCCCAATGACAGCCAGATACGCGCACCCCAGGACGACGGGCGTGATGCTTCCCTTCACCAAAGGCAAGAGACCGCATGCTGCCGCCCCGAGCCACAACAGGGACGTTCGCAGCCTGTCTCGGGCCGGGCCCTCCTTCTCCGATGCACACAGTAGCGACAGCGGCAGCAGCATGAGAAACGCGTCGAGGGCGGCGGCTTGGGCCACGAACAGACCCACGAGTGCCAACCAGATGCGGCGCTCATTGTTGGCGGCATAGCCGAGGAGACCGATCACACCGCTGCCGATCAGCAGCGAACCGACCACCATCAATCCATCCGTGGCCGGGTGGTATTGCTGCGTGTAGATGGACGCGAGCGGGCCGAAGGTGAAGATGATGTCGCGCCCGAACCGAAGCTGCCTGCCGACAGCCTCGTTCATGGCGTACATCCAGGACAAGTCGAGGCCAGCGGCTGGGAAGCTGGGCAGGAACGGAACGAAAACCAGCAGGCACACCCCCAAGCCGAGGACCACGCCTGCGATCTGAAGTGGCAGCGGGCTTTGTCGGCTTCGCCAGAGTGCGGGGACGAGCAGGTGCATCACGCCTTGCCCGAGTTTCTTGCCCTGAAGTCCTGGGATGCGGCCCCAGCCAGGGTGCGTTGATGACGCGCTGCCACGGTGAGCCCCAGCGCACCCAGCACCATACCGAACCAGAACGTGACGCCACGCAGACAAAGCGCCACTGCGAGCGCGCTGCCCGCCGGAATCCCGTGCCCACGGAGCAGCAACACGAGCGCCAGCTCCATTGCCCCGACGCCGCCGGGGATGAAGCTGGCCGCGCCAGCCAGGGTAGATGCTGCAAAGATCCAGAACGAGGTGGTGATGGACACCTGCGGGCCCACCTGGGCAACCATGCCGGAAAAGATGATGCCCTGCAGGCCGTAGGCCACGAGGGACGCCAGGACTGAAAGACTGGCGAGGCGGGGCATCCACAACCTGGTGAATTCGATGGCGCCGCCGTGTAGCCACTCCGACATGCGACCTGCCCAGCGAACGCGGCTCAGTCGATCGAGCATGCTCGGCCAGCGCCTCCATCGAAGCAGCAGGCCAAGGAGTATCGGCGCGCCGGAGATCGCCATGAAAAGCAGGGCCCAGCGCTGCACGGCCGGTTCATGCCAGCCCTGGCTCCATGCGAGCGGAAAAAGCACCATCAACACCACGGCATGAAGATCCGATAGGCGGTCAGCCAGGAAGGCTGCCAGGCTGGTGCGCACGGCAACGCCCCGCTGCACGAGAAAAGCGCTGCGCACTGTTTCGCCCAGTTTGCCCGGCGTGGCGCTCAATCCGATACCCGCGAGATAGATTGCGGCATTGACCCTCACTTGCAAGTGCGCGCCCATGGCCCTGAGGATCAGGTGCCATCGGATCGCGCGCACCGCGAAGCTCAACGTCGTCAGGGCGAGGCCTCCCACGACCCATGCACTTCCGATTTCGCGGCAGGCCGCCAGGGTCTCGGCTCCGCCAAACAGCCAGGTCAGCGCGAGATAGGCTGCAAGCCCGGCCAGCAACCACAGCACCAGGGTGCGTCGCGATCCTGCCCCGGGAGCGACGGCGGCAGGCCTCACGAGGTCGAGCGGCGGAACGTCAGCTGGCGGTGGCCCACAAAGCTCGTGAAAACGGGCACCACGACACCAACCAGGTGGGCAATCGACTCCACGTGTTGTCGCACGCCGAGCGCCGGCAGGCCCCAACGCGCCAGCACGAGACTCACCACGAGCGTCTGGACCAGCGCAAAAAGGTTCACGACTGCGAACTTGACCACCTGCGGCAGCAAGGGTTGGCCGACTGCGCTGAAAACATGCTTTCGCATCAGGAGGAACGCCACCGTCATGCCCACGAGGTAGGCACAGGTGATGGCCAGCGCATAAGGCAGCCACACACTGAACAGGAAGCGTGAGCCGTAGTTCGCCGCAGCCGCGAGGCCACCGGCGACGACGAAGCGTACGAACTGCGCGCTCAGCATGGGGCGCATCTCACTCGGTTCGCGCGGCCCGCGCCATGGCTGCCAATTGCTGGCCCAGCTTCACGCTTTCCTGGATCGAGCGGTCTTCGGGGTAGTAGTGCGAGGTGTCGGCCAGGAACAAACCCTGGAGACCACTCTGCATCGGCGGCAGCGCATCGTAGAAACCGGGCGAGCACACTGTCTGCGAGTACTCATAGCGCGAGGCCATGCTGTCGATCACCTCGGACGAATCCCAGTCAGGCCGGATCAAGCGCATGGCCGCAATCGTCTCGTCCACGAACTCCTGGAACGGACGACCGTACTTCGGATGCGTCTGGGGCATGTAGAAGGGCGCATAGAGAATCGTCGCCCCGACAGACGGATTGAGGTTGCTGTATTCGATGAGACCCGGGATCTCGATCCGGGGATCGTTGATGTTCATCCAGAAATTGCGCGTGAACGGCCGCTTCAACTTGAGGAGGACGCAGACCACGCCAACGTTGCGGATGGCTTCGTGCTTGCGCCGCTCTTCAGGGGGCAAGCCCGGCACGATCCTGGAGAGGTAGGGCAAGGGGATGGTCGAGACCACCTGGTCGAAGTGCTGCACCTGGTCGCCCACCCGCACGCCGACCACCTTGGACGGACCCGCTGCTTCTGCAGGAGAAGACGAGACGATTTCCTGGACCGAGGCGTTCAGTTGGATGCGGCCTCCAAGGTCAGTGATGCGGCGGGCCACGGCTTCGATCAGAACTTCAGAGCCACCCTCGATGTAGCCCAGGCGCTCCTGGAACAGGTTCTTGCGGGACAGCGCGACACGCTTGATTCGCGTGCCCAGCCAAGCCGCGGAAAGGCTGTCCTGCAGCTCGTAGAACTTGTAGTGGAACAGGCTTTTCCACATCACGTTGTATGCCCGTTCACCGATGGAGCGCTTGATCCACTCCGTCGACGAGAAGGAATCGTAGGGCCGCCAATCGCTCACCCCCTTGGCGCGCATCACGTGAAGTCCGTAGCGCACCTTCTCGGGAAGGGTCAGGCCAGGGAAACGCAGCAGGGCCACGGGGTGGCCCCAATCGTGCAGCTTCCCGTTGTAGTAGAAGCCCATGTGGGTCTCAGTCCACTTGAGCTTGTCGTAAAGGCCGAATTCCTTCAGGTACTGGAACGTTGTTTCGTCGGGACCGCAGACGAAGTGGTAGTACCTTTCGATCTGGACTCCGCCAAAGTCGACCGCGGCGGTCATGCCGCCGATACGCGCGTCTCTCTCGAAGACGGTGACATCGTCCCCTTTCTTGGCGAGCTCGTAGGCGACGGCGAGGCCCATGGGGCCTGCTCCGATGACGGCGACCTTGCTCATGCCCGCTCCACCACGTACTTGGCGTAAACCGGATGGGTGAACGTTTCCTTCAGCCCGGCCTCCACGGAAGTGGGCTCGAGTTCGAAGGTTTTGCGGATATCGACCCCCGTGAAATCATCGCCAGCCGTGAGCGCCTTGAGCTGCGCCGCAGTGAATGGAGGCTGCTTGGTGAACAAGCCGTAGATCCGCAGCAGGGTGGCAAACAGCCATTTCGGAATGCAAACGATCGGCGTCCGCAGGCCCTTGACACGGCGTATGGCGCGAATGATGTCGATGTAATCGATGCGATCCTGCCCCACGAGATCGTAGATGGCGCCCTTCGGCTGGTGGCGCAGGCACCACTCGATGGCACGGCAGAAGTCCCGGTTGTAGAGGGGCTGGCGCATGTAGCGGCCGTGGCCGGGAATGGGGAACACCGGCACCTTCTCC
>NZ_JADDOJ010000086.1 GCF_015159745.1 Ramlibacter aquaticus
CGCCCGCGGCATCGGCGGCCGACCCCACCACGCCCGCCGGGCCGCCCGCGCAGTCCGCCCTGGACGCCACGCTCTTCTACCAGCTGCTGCTGGGCGAGCTGAGCGCGCGCGGCGACGAGCCCGCCACCGGCTACAACCTGATCCTGGACGCCGCCCGCAAGACCGGCGACGCCCAGCTCTACCAGCGCGCCGTGGAGATCGCCTTCCAGGCCCGCTCGGGGGACGCGGCGCTGAAGGCGGCGCAGGCCTGGCACCAGGCCCACCCGAGCTCGCGCGAAGCCAACAACTACGTGCTGCGCATCCTGATCGCGCTCAACCGGGTCGCCGAAACCGGGGAGCCGCTGCACAACGAGGTCGCGCTCACCGACGCCGCGGACCGGCCCGCCATGCTGGGGCTGGTGCCGCGCTTCTACAGCCGGGTGGCCGACAAGAAGCAGGCCGCGGCCGTGGTCGAACAGGCCCTGGCCGAGTACCTGGCCCAGCCCGACACCGGCGCGGCCGCCTGGACGGCGGTCGGCCGCATGCGCCTGGCCGCCGGGGATGCGCCCGCGGCCCTGGAGGCGGCGCGCAAGGCCCAGGCGGTGCAGCCCGGCGCCGAGGCGCCCGCCCTGCTGGCCCTGGAGCTGCTCGACGCCAAGCAGCCCGCGGCCGAGGCCCTGTTCAAGCGCTACCTGGAAGGCAAGCCCCTGCCCGAGCTGCGCATGGCCTACGCCCGCAGCCTGATCGACCTGTCGCGCTACAAGGACGCCGCGGCCCAGCTCGAAGTCGTCACGCGCGAGAAGCCCGACCTCCCCGAGGCCTGGCTGGCCCTGGGCACCCTGCAGGCCCAGGACAACCGCGACGCCGACGCCGAGCGCACCTTCAAGCGCTACGTGGAGCTGGCCCAGGCCCAGAAGAAGGGCGAGGACCGCAACCGCGGCCTGGCCCAGGCCTACCTGTCGCTCTCGCGCCTGGCCGAAAAGCGCAAGGACTACGCCCTCGCCTCGGCCTGGCTGGACAAGATCGAGGACCCGCAGGACCTGATCGCCGCCCAGCAGCGGCGCGCCTCCATCCTGGCCCGCCAGGGCAAGCTGGAGGAAGGCCGCAAGCTGATCCGCGCCATCCCCGAGCGCGAGGAAGGCGATGCCAGGCTCAAGCTGCTGGCCGAAGTACAGCTGCTGCGCGACGCCAAGCAGTACAAGACCGCCTACGAGCTCCTGGGCCAGGCGGCCGAGAAGCCGCCCCTGGACCCCGACCTGGTGTACGAGCAGGCCATGCTGGCCGAGCGCATGGGCAAGCTGGACGACATGGAGAAGCTGCTGCGCCGCGTGATCGCGGCCAAGCCCGACTACCACCAGGCCTACAACGCGCTGGGCTACTCCCTCGCCGAGCACAACGTGCGCCTGACCGAGGCCCGCGCCCTGGTGCAGAAGGCGCTGAGCTTCGCGCCCGACGATCCTTTCATCGCCGACAGCCTGGGCTGGGTCGAGTTCCGCCTGGGCAACAAGCCCGAGGCCGCCCGCATCCTGCAGCAGGCCTACAAGAGCCGGCCCGACCCCGAGATCGCCGCCCACCTGGGCGAGGTGCTGTGGAGCCTGGGCGACAAGGACGGCGCGCAGGCCATCTTCAAGGAAGGCCTGATCCTGGGCGCCGACAACGAGACGCTGCAGGAGACCATCAAGCGCCTGCGCGCCGGGCAGAAGCCATGAGGCCCCTGCCCCGGCGCCGGGCCGCCTGGCCTGCGCTGGTGGCCGCGCTGTGGCTGGCCGGTTGCGCGACGGTCGCCCCGCCGGCCCCGGACGCCCGCCACTGGAGCGGCCGGCTCGGCCTGACGGTGCTGGACGCCGCCGGCCAGGCGCAGGCCCAGTCCGCCGTCTCGGCCAGCTTCCAGCTCGACGGCAGCCCGAGCGAGGGCAGCCTGAGCCTGAGCACCCCGATAGGCTCCACCCTGGCCGTGCTGAAGTGGCAGCCCGGCCACGCCCGGCTGGAGGCCAACGGGACGGTGGAGGAGTACGGCTCCCTGGACGCGCTGGCGGCCGCCGCCACGGGCACGCCCATTCCGGTCGCGGCCCTGTTCGACTGGCTGGACGGCCGGCCCACGCCGGTGCCCGGCTGGACGCCCGACCTCTCCCGCATCGCGGACGGCCGGCTGGCCGCCCACCGCACCCAGCCGCCGCCACCGGCCGAGCTGCGCCTGGTGCTGGACCGCTGAGCCATGCGCGCGATCCTGGACGTTGCGGCGCCGGCCAAGCTCAACCTATTCCTGCACGTGCTGGGGCGGCGCCCCGACGGCATGCACGAGCTGCAATCGGCCTTCATGCTCATCGACTGGTGCGACACGCTGCACTTCGAGCGGCGCGAAGGCGGCGGCCTGAGCCGCGAGGACCTGGCGGCCGAACTGCCGCCGGACGACCTGGTGCTGCGCGCCGCCCGGGCGCTGCAGCAGGCCAGCGGCACCCCCTGGGGCGCGCACATCGCGATCGAGAAGCGGGTGCCGGCGCAGGCCGGCATGGGCGGCGGCTCCTCCGACGCCGCATCCACCCTGCTGGCGCTCAACCGGCTGTGGGGCCTGGGCTGGAGCGTCGCGCGCCTGTCCGCGCTGGGCGTGCGGCTGGGGGCGGATGTGCCCTTCTTCCTGGGCGGGCACAACGCCTGGGTCGAGGGCATCGGCGAGCGGCTGACCCCGCTGGCGCTGCCGCCGGGCCGCTTCCTGGTCGCCAAGCCGCCCGAGGGCCTGGAGACCGCGAAAATCTTTTCCGACCCCCTCCTACAACGCAGCCATGAGCCTGCTATACTCTCAGGCTTTGCTGCAAACCCTTACGCCTTCGGGCGCAATGTTCTGCAGCCGGTTGCCCAGCGGTTGTGCCCAGGTGTCGCCCAAGCCCTCGAATGGCTGGCGGCGCAGGGCCTTTCGGGGCGCATGACCGGGTCGGGCAGCGCGGTTTTCGCGCCCCTTCCCGGCGAGGCCACCCCCGCGGCGGCACCGGCTCGCTGGCAGGTCCGGGTGTGCAGCAACATGGAAGCCCATCCTCTGGCTGGGTGGGCTCCCAGCGACGATTCATCGGTGGTCGGCTGATTGCAGCCGGCAACCCGTGTAGGGGAGTCGCCAAGTTGGTTAAGGCACCGGATTTTGATTCCGGCATGCGAGGGTTCGAGTCCTTCCTCCCCTGCCAGTTTCGCTGACGCGCAAGAGATCGGGGTCTGACCCCGATTAATTTACTGATCGCTGGGTTCCGCAGATGCAGGTCACTTCCAACGTTCCTGATTTCATGGTGTTCACCGGCAACGCCAATCCCGCGCTGGCCGCGGAGATTGCGGGCCACCTGGGCATCACGCTGGGCGCGGCTTCGGTCGGCCGCTTCTCCGACGGCGAGGTGACGGTCGAGATCAACACCAACGTGCGCGCACGCGACGTGTTCGTGGTGCAGTCCACCTGCGCCCCGACCAACGAGAACCTGATGGAGCTGCTCATCATGGTCGACGCGCTCAAGCGCGCCTCGGCCGAGCGCATCAGTGCCGTGATCCCCTACTTCGGCTATGCCCGCCAGGACCGCCGTCCGCGCTCCTCGCGCGTGCCGATCTCGGCCAAGGTGGTGGCCAACCTGCTGCAGACCGTGGGCGTCTCGCGCGTGCTCACCATGGACCTGCACGCCGACCAGATCCAGGGCTTCTTCGACATCCCGGTCGACAACATCTACGCCTCGCCGGTGCTGCTCAACGACCTGCGCCAGAAGAACTACGAGAACCTGATCGTGGTCTCGCCCGACGTGGGCGGCGTGGTGCGCGCGCGCGCCCTGGCCAAGCAGCTGGGCACCGACCTCGCCATCATCGACAAGCGCCGCCCGCGCGCCAACGTGAGCGAGGTCATGCACGTGATCGGCGAGATCGAAGGCCGCAACTGCGTCATCATGGACGACATGATCGACACCGCCGGCACGCTGGTGAAGGCGGCCGAGGTGCTGAAGGAACGTGGCGCCAAGCACGTGTATGCGTACTGCACGCACCCGATCTTTTCCGGCCCGGCGATCGAGCGCATCGCCAAGGGTTCGGCCCTGGACGAGGTCGTGGTCACCAACACCATCCCCCTGTCCGACGCAGCCCGCGGCTGCGCCAAGATCCGCCAACTGTCCGTGGCTCCGCTGGTCGCCGAAACGATCCAGCGCATTGCCAAGGGCGAGTCGGTGATGAGCCTGTTCTCGGAACAGAACAACCTGTTCTGAGGACTTTTGCGGCGCCGCCTTCCGCGGCGCCTTTTTGAAACGGGAGCCACACTGGTCGCGGTGGGCTTCAACCGGAGTTAGATATGAAATTCGTCGCTTTCGAGCGCGCCAAGCAGGGCACGGGTGCGAGCCGCCGTCTCCGCAACACGGGCCGCACGCCCGGCATCGTCTACGGTGGCGAGGGCCAGCCCCAGCTGGTCGAACTGGACCACAACGCCCTGTGGCACGCCCTGAAGAAGGAAACCTTCCACTCGTCCATTCTGGACATGGAAGTGAACGGCCAGGCTGCCAAGGTGCTGCTGCGTGACGTGCAGTACCACCCGTACAAGCAGCAGGTCCTGCACATCGACTTCCAGCGCGTGGACGCCAAGACCAAGCTGCACATGAAGGTGCCGGTCCACTACAAGAACGCCGAGGAATCCCAGGCCGTCAAGTTCGAGCACTGCGTGGTCAACCACGTCATGTCCGAGCTGGACATCTCCTGCCTGCCCGGCGACCTGCCCGAGTTCATCGAGGTCGACCTGTCCGGCCTGAAGAAGGGCATGTCCCTGCACCTGAACGACATCCAGCTGCCCAAGGGCGTCTCGGCCGTGACGCACGGCAAGGCGAACCCGGTGCTGGTCTCCGTGGTGCAGACCGGCGGTGGCGACGAGGCCGCCGAAGCCGCTCCGGCCGCGGACGCCGCTGCCCCGGCCAAGGACGCCAAGCCCGAAGCCAAGGCCAAGAAGTAATCCTTCGCCGCCTGGCACCTGGACGGCCCACTTCGGTGGGCCGTTCGCTTTTCAGGCCACCGGATAATCCTGACCATGATCAAGCTGTTCGTCGGCCTGGGCAACCCGGGCCCCGATTACGAGGACACCCGCCACAACGCCGGCTTCTGGTGGGTGGACGCGCTGGCGCGCGAGCTCAAGGCCAGCCTGGTGATGGAAAGGGGCTTCCAGGGGCTGGTGGGCCGCAGCGGCTCCGGCACCGCCACGGTGTGGCTGCTGGAGCCGCAGACCTTCATGAACCTGTCGGGGCGGTCGGTGGCGCAGCTGGCGCGCTTCTACAAGATCAAGCCGGAGGAGATCCTGGTCGTGCACGACGAGCTGGACATCCCGCCCGGCGAGGCCAAGCTGAAGTTCGGCGGCGGCCATGCGGGCCACAACGGCCTGCGCGACATCCACGCCCAGCTGGGCACCGACCAGTACTGGCGGCTGCGCCTGGGCATCGGCCACCCGGGGGACCGCGCGGAGGTCGCGAACTGGGTGCTGAAGCGGCCCGCGCCCGACCAGCGCAGCGCCATGGAAGCCTGCATAGAGCGCACGCTCAAGGCGGCGCCCGAGTTCATCGCCGGGGACATGCCCAAGGCGACGCAAATGGTGCACACCACGAAGCCGCCACGGCCCAAGCCGCCCCGGCCGGCGCAGACTCCGCCGGCACCGCCCACCTGAAGGGCGGCCCCTTGCGAGGCCCCGATGATCCTGCTGCCACCACCGCCACCACGCATCATCATCCGGGCCACCCTGGCGCTTCTCGCCATGCTGATGTGCGCCGCGCCTTCATGGGCCCAGGCAACCGCCCAGGGCGTCTGGCGCTGCGGCAACACCTACCAGGCGCAGCCCTGCCCCGGCGGCCAGGCGATCACGGCCCAGGACCCCCGGAGCCCTGACGAGCGTGCGCTGCACGAGGCCCAGGTGGCGCGCGAGGCCCAGGCGGCACGCACCCTGGAACAGCAGCGGCTGCGCGCCGAGCGGGATGCGCCGCGCGCGCCCGTGCCCCCCGCGGCCGCGGACGACCTGCCGGAGCCGAACGGGCCGCTGTTCAAGGCCAAGGTGCCCAAGCCGCCCAAGGCCGCCAAGGCGAAGAAGCCCAAGCCTGCCAAGGCAGCGCCGGCAGGTGCCGCCGCCAGCGCGGCGCGGCACTGATCAGGATTGGGGGCCGGGGGCCGCGGGCGCAGCGGCCGCGTCGTCCACCTTGCCGGTCAGGCGCTGGTACTTCTGCCAGAGCGTCTCGCGGTTCTCGATGCGCTGCGGGTTGACGGGGATGCAGGCCACGGGGCAGACCTGCACGCACTGCGGCTCATCGAAGTGGCCCACGCACTCGGTGCATTTGTCCGGGTCGATCTCGTAGATCTCGGGGCCGAGGTAGATCGCCTGGTTGGGGCATTCCGGCTCGCACACATCGCAGTTGATGCACTCGTCGGTAATCATCAAGGCCATGGTTCTGGCATTATCCGCTGCTTCATGAGCGTCTTCCTCCTCAAGCGCCTGATCACCCTCCTGGCGACGCTGGCGGGCGCGTCGCTGGTGGTATTCGGCGTGCTGGAGGTGCTGCCCGGCAATGCGGCCCAGGTGCTCATGGGGGCCGACGCGTCACCCGAGGCCATCCAGGCGCTCACCGCCAAGCTCGGCCTGGACCACCCGGTGCACGAGCGCTACCTGGCCTGGATCCACGGCCTCTTCACCGGCGACATGGGCCTGAGCTACGCCTACGGCTCGCCGGTCGGCGAGCTGGTGCGCGAGCGGCTTGCGCTCACGGTGCCGCTGGCGCTGATGGCGATGACGCTCACGGCCGTGGTCGCGATCGCCGCCGGCGTCTACGCGGCTTCGCACCACAACAAAGCGCCCGACGTGGGCGTGATGGCGCTCTCGCAGCTGGGCGTGGCGGTGCCCAACTTCTGGTTCGCGATCCTGCTGATCCTGCTCTTCTCGGTGAAGCTGCAGTGGTTCTCCGCGGGCGGATTCCCGGGCTGGGACGAGGGCCTGCTGCCCGGCCTGCGCGCGCTGCTGCTGCCCGCCATTGCCCTGGCGGTGGTGCAGTCGGCCATCCTCGCGCGCATCACGCGCTCGGCCGTGCTCGACGTCTTGCGCGAGGACTTCGTGCGCACCGCGCGGGCGCGCGGCGTGTCGCGCCGCGGCGCGCTCTGGGGCCACGTGCTGCGCAACGCCATGATCCCCGTGGTGACCGTGATGGGCCTGCAGTTCGCCGAGCTGCTGGCCGGCACCATCGTGGTGGAGAACGTGTTCTACCTGCCCGGGCTGGGCCGCCTGATCTTCCAGTCCATCGCCAAC
Organism: Ramlibacter aquaticus; assembly: GCF_015159745.1. Classification (GTDB taxonomy): domain Bacteria; phylum Pseudomonadota; class Gammaproteobacteria; order Burkholderiales; family Burkholderiaceae_C; genus Ramlibacter; species Ramlibacter aquaticus. The sequence continues at coordinate 7,253 of NZ_JADDOJ010000086.1, forward strand.
CGCGACCTGATCGTGGTGCGCAACTGCGTGATGCTGCTCGCCGCCATGGTGGTCATCGTCAACTTCGTGGTGGACCTGCTCTACGCCGTGATCGATCCGCGGGTGAAGGCCGCCGACCTGTGATGCGCGCGCTGCGCCATCCCAGCTTCGCGATCGGGGCCGCGCTCACGCTGGCGCTGCTGGCCGCGGCCGCGCTCTCGCTGGTGTGGACGCCCGGCTCCGCCACCGAGGTCGACATGGCGGCCCGGCTGCAGGCCGCCAGCAGCGCCCACTGGCTGGGCACCGACGCCTTCGGCCGCGACATCGCCGCGCAGCTGCTGGTGGGCGCACGCGCCTCCATCGTGGTGGGCGTGGTTGCCGTGGGCATCGGCCTGTCCGTGGGCACCGCGCTGGGCCTGCTGGCCTCGGCGTTGCGCGGCTGGACGGAGGAGGTCCTGATGCGGCTGGCCGACTTCGGCTTCGCTTTCCCCGCCATCCTCTCGGCCATCATGCTCACGGCGGTGTTCGGCCCGGGCATGGTGATCGCGATGGTGGCGATCGGGCTCTACAACATCCCCAGCTTCGCGCGCATCACGCGCGCCTCGGCCAACGCGGTCTGGCAGCGCGAGTACGTGCTGGCGGCGCGCGCGGCCGGCAAGGGCCGGCTCGCGATCACGCTGGAGCATGTGCTGCCCAACATCGCGCCCGTGCTCATCGTGCAGGCCACCATCCGCTTCGCCATCGCGATCCTGGCCGAGGCCGCGCTCTCCTACCTGGGCCTGGGCACGCAGCCGCCGCAGCCTTCCTGGGGCCGCATGCTGAGCGAGGCGCAGAGCCTGCTGTTCCAGGCGCCCTGGCTGGGCGTGTACCCGGGCCTGTGCATCGCGCTGGCGGTGCTGGGCCTGAACCTGCTGGGCGACGGGCTGCGCGACCTGCTGGACCCGCGGCTGGCCCGCCAGCGCTGACGACCATGGCGCTGCTGGACGTCCGCGACCTCACGATCACGCTGCAGACGGCGCACGGCCCCGCCGCGGCGGTGCGCGATCTCTCCTTCTCGCTGGAGGCGGGCGAGACCCTGGGCATCGTCGGCGAATCGGGTTCGGGCAAGTCGCTCACGGCGCTCGCGCTCATGGGCCTGCTGCCCGAGTCCGCGCGCGCCACGGGCAGCATCCGCTTCGAGGGCGAGGAACTGCTGGGGCGGCCCGAGCGGGCCCTGGATGCGCTGCGCGGCGACCGCATGGGCATGGTGTTCCAGGAGCCCATGACCGCCCTCAACCCGCTGCACACCGTGGGCGCGCAGGTGGCCGAGCCGCTGCGCCTGCACCGCGGCCTGGACCGGCAACAGGCCCTGCGCGAGGCCATCGCCCTGCTGGAGCGCGTGGGCATCCCCGATGCGGCACAGCGCGCCGCCGCCTACCCGCACCAGTTCTCGGGCGGCCAGCGCCAGCGCATCATGATCGCCGCGGCGCTGGCCTGCGGCCCGCGCCTGCTCCTGGCGGACGAGCCCACCACCGCGCTGGACGTGACGGTGCAAAAGCAGATCCTCGAGCTGATGGCGGACCTGGTCACCGAGCGCGGCATGGCGCTGGTGCTGATCTCGCACGACCTGGGCGTGATCGCGCAGAACGTGCGCCGCATGCTGGTGATGTACGGCGGCACGGCGGTGGAGACGGGTCCCACGGCGCAGGTCTTCGCCCACCCTGCGCACCCCTACACCCTGGGCCTGCTGGGCGCCCGGCCGGCGCTCTCGCGCCGCCGCGGCGAACGCCTGGCCACGCTGCCCGGCAGCGTGCCCGAACTGGCCGAGCTGCCCGCGGGATGCCGCTTCGCCGGCCGCTGCCCTTTCACGGCGCCCCTGTGCGAGTCGGCACCTCCCCCGGCCGTGGAAACCGCGCCGGGCCAGTTCGCGCGCTGCGTTCGGCTGGACGCCGTGGCGGCGGCGCGCCAGGAGGCCGCATGACCACGGCACCCCGAGCCAAGCAGGACGGCGCTGCCGTCACCACCACGCCCCCCGGCGCCGCCGCCGCGCAGCCTCCGCTGCTGGAAGTGAGCGGGCTGCGCCGCGACTACGCGCTGCCGCGCGAGAGCCTGTTCAGGCCACCCGGGCGGGTGCAGGCACTGCGGGGCGTGAGCTTTCGCATGGAAGCCGGCCGCAGCCTGGGCATCGTGGGCGAATCCGGCTCCGGCAAGTCCACGCTGGCGCGCCTGGTGATGGCGCTGGACACGCCCAGCGCCGGCAGCGTGCGCCTGCTCGGACGCGACCTGCACGCCCTGCCGCGCGAGGCCCTGCGCCAGGCCCGGCGCGACTTCCAGATGGTGTTCCAGGACCCCTACGGTTCGCTGGACCCGCGCTGCACCGTGGCCCGCATCGTCGCCGAGCCGCTGTCGGCGCAGGGGGTGGCGCGCGTCGAGCAGCAGGCACGCGCGGCCGACGCGCTGCAGGCCGTGGGCCTGCGCGCCAGCGACCTCGCCAAGTACCCGCACGAATTCTCCGGCGGCCAGCGCCAGCGCATCGCGATCGCGCGCGCGCTCATCACGCGGCCGCGCCTGATCGTGGCCGACGAGCCGGTGAGCGCGCTCGACGTGTCCGTGCAGGCCCAGGTGCTGAACCTCATGCAGGACCTGCAGGCGCAGTTCGGCATCGCCTTCCTGCTCATCAGCCACGACCTGGCCATCGTGCAGCAGCTGTGCGACGAGGCCCTGGTGCTGCGCGACGGCGAGGTGGTGGAGCGGGGCGATCCGGCCGCCATGTTCTCGGCGCCCGCGCATCCCTACACCCGCGCCCTGGTGGAGGCCGTGCCCCGCGCCGCGATCGCATAAGCTATCGCTTTCCGAATGCCGGTGGCGGGCCCCGCGCACGCCCGGCCCAGAACGAGGAGACCGCCATGAAACGCCGCACCCTGCTCACGGCCGCCGCCGCCGGCGCACTGCCCCTGGCCCTGCCCGCCCTGGCCCAGGGCCGCAAGGACCGGGTCACCCTGGCGATGCAGCTGGAGCCGCCGGGGCTGGACCCCACCGCCAACGCCGCCGCGGCCATCGGCGAGATCACGCTCTACAACATCTTCGAGACGCTGACCAAGATCGGCAGCGACAACAAGGTCACCCCGCTGCTGGCCGAGAGCTGGGAAGTCTCGCCCGACCTCAAGACCTACACCTTCCGCCTGCGCAAGGGCGTGAAGTTCCACAACGGCGAGCCCTTCAACGCGAACACGGTCAAGTTCGCCTTCGACCGCGCGGGCGGCGACAAGAGCACCAACAAGGACAAGCGCACCTTCGCCAACCTCACGACGCAGGTGGTGGACGAGCACACCGTGGTGCTGCTCAACAAGGAGATCGACCCCGACCTGCCGTTCCTGCTCGGCCAGCCCACCGCCATCATCGTGGAGCCCCGCAGCGTGGACACCAACGCCACCCGGCCGGTGGGCACCGGCCCGTACCAGCTGCAGGCCTGGAACAAGGGCGCCAGCGCCGTGCTGGTGAAGTGGCCCGGCTGGCGCGACGCCGCCAAGGTGAAGATCTCGCAGGCGACCTTCCGCTTCATCTCCGACCCGGCCGCCGCCGCCGCCGCCCTGCTCTCCGGCGATGTGGACGCCTTCCCGCGCGTGCCCACGCGCATCGTTCCGCAGTTCCGCAACGACCCGCGCTTCCAGGTGCTGGTGGGCGGCTCGCGCGCCAAGACCATCCTCTCGATCAACCACCGGCACAAGCCGCTGGACGACGTGCGCGTGCGCCGCGCCATCCTGGCCGCCATCGACCGCAAGGCGGTGATCCAGGGTGCGGCCGACGGCTTCGGCCAGCCCATAGGCAGCCATTACGTGCCGGGCGCCGAGGGCTACATCGACACCACGGCGATCAACCCCTACAACCCCGACAAGGCCCGGCAGCTGCTGGCCGAAGCCGGCGTGAAGACCCCGCTGGAGCTGGTGATGACGCTGCCGCCGCCGGCCTACGCGCGCCAGGGCGGCGAGGTGATCGCCTCGGAGCTGGCCAAGGTGGGCATCAACGTCAAGATCCAGAACGTGGAGTGGGCGCAGTGGCTGTCCGGCACCTTCGGCGGCCCGCACAACTTCGACCTCACCATCGTCTCGCACGTGGAGGCCTTCGACCTGGGCAACTACGCCAAGCCCGACTACTACTTCGGCTGGCAGTCGCCGAAGTTCAACGCGCTCTACGACAAGCTCAAGGCCACCGGCAACGCGAAGGAACGCGCCAGGCTGCTGGGCGAGATCCAGACGCTGCTGGCCACCGACGCGGTGAACGGCTACCTGTTCCAGCCCCAGTTCCCCACCATCGCCCGCAAGGAGCTCAAGGGGCTGTGGAAGGACATGCCGGTGTCGGTGAACGACCTGGCGGCGCTGTCCTGGGGCTGAGCATGGCCGCACCCGCCGCAGGCAGCGACGCCCTGCACGCGCTGGGCGTGCCGCAGCTGGTCGAGGGCTTCCGCCGGCGCGATTTCTCCCCGGTGGAGGTGGCCGAGGCGGTGCTGGGCCACGTGGAGCTCTGGGAGCGCCACCTGCAGGCGCTGTACCTGCTGCAGCCCGAGCGGGTGATGGCCCAGGCGCGCGAGAGCGAGGCGCGCTGGCTGCACGGCCAGCCGCTGGGCCCGCTGGACGGCGTGCCGGTCACCATCAAGGACAACATCGCAACACGCGGCGACCCCACGCCCCTGGGCACCGCGGCCTGCGAACTGGTGCCGGCCGCGGCCGATGCGCCGCCGGCGGCGCGCCTGCGCGAAGCGGGCGCGGTGTTTCTGGCCAAGACCACCATGCCCGACTACGGCATGCTGTCCTCGGGCCTGTCCAGCTTCCATGCGCTGGCGCGCAACCCCTGGGACCTGGCGTGCACGCCGGGCGGCTCCAGCGCGGGCGCGGGCGCGGCCGCGGCCGCGGGCTACGGCCCGCTGCACCTGGGCACCGACATCGGCGGCTCGCTGCGCCTGCCGGCGGGCTGGTGCGGCATCTTCACGCTCAAGCCCAGCCTGGGCCGCATCCCCATCGATCCGCCCTACACCGGCCGCGCGGCCGGCCCCATGACGCGCACCGTGGCGGACGCGGCCTGGGCGATGCAGGTGCTCAGCCTGCCGGACGCGCGCGACAGCATGAGCCTGCCCTTCCAGGACATCGCCTGGACCGACATCGAACGCGGCCCTGCCCTGCTGCGCGGCCTGCGCATCGGCCTGCTGCTGGACGCCGGGTGCGGCCTGCCGGTGGACGCCGAAGTGCGCGAGGCGGTGCAGGCCGCGGCCCGGCTGTTCGAGCAGGCCGGCGCGCACGTGGAGCCCATGGCGCCCTTCCTCAGGCCCGAGATGCTGGACGGCATGGACCACTTCTGGCGCATGCGCTCGCACATGGACCTGCAGGCCCTGCCCCGCGCACGCCGGGCGGCGGTGCTGCCCTACATCCGGGCCTGGGCCGACAGCGCGGCCGGCATGACGGGCGAGGCGGTGTTCCGTGCCGCCAGCCGCTTCCATGAGACGCGCGTGGCCACGGTCGCCGCTTGCGCGCCCTACGACCTCGTCCTGTCGCCGGTGTCGCCGGGCCCCGCCGCACCGGCGGAATGGGCCTCGCCCACCAACGACCCGATGCGCCCGCTGGAGCACATCGCCTTCACGGTGCCCTTCAACATGTCGGAGCAGCCGGCCGCCTCGATCAACTGCGGCTACACCGCCGGCGGGCTGCCGATCGGCCTGCAGATCGCGGGTCGTCGTTTCGACGACCTGGGCGTGCTGCGCATCTCGCGGGCCTTCGAGCTGCTGCGCGGGCCGCAGCGCCCCTGGCCCAGCCCGCCCACGCCGGCGGCGCAGACGCTGGACTGAGCGCGGCGCGCGCTCAGTTGTCGCGGCCCAGCGCGCGCACCTTCTCCATCAGGCGCTGCTGCACCAGCGGCGAGACGAACTTGTCGACCTCGCCGCCGAGCACGGCGATCTCGCGCACGAAGGTGCTGCTGATGAACTGGTACTTGTCGCTGGGCGTGAGGAAGATGGTTTCCACCGCCGGCATCAGGCTTCGGTTCATGCCGGCCAGCTGGAACTCGTAGTCGAAGTCGGTCACCGCGCGCAGCCCGCGCACCACCGCCTTGCCACCGCGCGCCACCATGAAGTCGCGCAGCAGGCCGGAGTAGCTCTCCACCGCCACCTGGGGGTAGCCCTTGGTGAGCTCGCGCACCATGTCGATCCGCTCGGCCAGGGTGAACATGGCCTTCTTGTGGTGGCCGGCCGCCACGGCCACGATGACCCGGTCGAACAGCTGGGTCGCGCGCCGCACCACATCCTCATGGCCCAGGGTCATGGGGTCGAAAGTGCCGGGGTAGACGGCAAGCACACTGTTGGACATGGGGGTCTCCTGCGGCCTGGCCGCTGCGTCGGCTTCGTTTCCGGCGGATTATGCAGCCCGGCCCAGCAAGTGGGCGTGCACGGCGCCCGCCTTGAGGTGGCGTTGCAGCACCAGGCCGTAGGGCGCCAGCGCCGCATCGTCCCAGGCGCTGGGCGCCTCCAGGTAGATGCGGCCTTCGGGCTGGACGGCGGCCGCCGCGGCGCGCAACGCCTTCGCCCACAGGTCGGCGTCGAAGGGGGGGTCCAGGAAGACCAGGTCGCGGCTGGCGGGCGCGAGGCCGGCCAGCAGGTTCAGGCCGTTGCCGCGCTGGACCGCGACCACGGCCTGCGCGTCCAGCCTGGACACCGTGGCGCGCAAGCGCTCCACGAGCTGCGGGTCCTGCTCGACCAGCAGCACCTCGGCCGCGCCGCGCGAGGCGGCTTCCAAGCCCAGCGCGCCGGTGCCGGCGAACACGTCGACGCAGCGCCAGCCGGACAGGTCCTGGCCCAGCCAGTTGAAGAGGGTTTCGCGCACGCGGTCGGGCGTGGGGCGCAGGCCCGGCCGGTCCAGCACGGCCAGTCGGGTGCGCTTCCATTGGCCGCCGATGATGCGCACTTCATGCGGGGCGGCGCGGGATGCCGTTCGGGTTGCCATGCGGGCAAGCTTAAGCGAAGCCGGCGCGCTCCTCTTGCGGAAGCGACTCCCTGCCGGCCTGCCCCTCACCCGACATCTCAAGCGTGACAGCTCGACAGTGATTGTGAAGCAGGCGGGCGGCCGGTCCGTGCCACCCCCTGTCAACAATGACAGGGTGCCAGGTCACGCCAGGAGCCAGAATGTGCCTGCCCCGGGCCAGCGCAGGGCAGCGGGCGGCCGATCAGGGCTTGGCGGGCGCCGCGGCCACCGCGGGCGGCTGGGCCCCCACCACCACCGTCACCATGCGCTGCGGGTCCAGCTTGCGCTCGAAGGCCGTCCGCACCTGCGCCGGGGTCACCGCCCGGATGTGGTCCACCCAGGTGTCCAGGTAGTCCAGCGGCAGGTCGTACCAGGCGATGTTGGCGATGTTGTCCAGCAGCTTGCGGTTGCTGTCCAGGAGCAGCGGGAAGCCGCCGATGTAGTAGTCCTTGGCGGCCTGCAGCTCCTTCTCGGTCGGGCCGTCCTTGACGAAGCGCTGCAGCACCTCGCGCACCACCTGCAGGGCCTGCGCGGCCTGGTCGGGCCGGGTGCTCAGGCTGATGCCGAAGGCGCCCGCGTGCATGCCGGGCGAGAAGCCGCTGCCCACGCCGTAGGTCAGGCCGCGCTTCTCACGCACCTCGGCCGACAGGCGCGACACCAGGCCGCCGCCGCCCAGCACGTAGTTGCCCACCAGCAGCGGGAAGAAGTCGGGGTCCTTGCGCTTGGCGCCGGGCTGGCCCAGCAGCACCTGGGCCTGGGCGGCGGCGAAGGGGACGTCGATCTCGGACGGCGCGGCCAGCGGCGGCACCTCGGGCACCGCCGGCAGCGCGGCGCACTGGCCGGCCTGGGCGGCCGGCAGGCGCGACAGCAGGGTGGTGACGATCTGGTCGGCCTGGGCCCGCGAGACCGCGCCCACGATGCTCACCTTGGCCCGGCAGGGCTCCAGCAGGCCGTAGAAGCGCCGCATGTCGGCCACGCCGATGTGCGAGAGCGACTCGGGCGTGGTCTCGTGGCCGTAGGGATGGCCGCTGTACACCGCCTTGCGGAAGGCCTTGCCCGCCACCGTGGCCGGGCGCGTGTCCGCCTCGCGGATGCCGGCCGAGATGCGCTCGCGCTCGCGCTGCCAGACCGCCTCGGGGAAGGCCGGCTCGCCCAGCTGGCGCGCGGCCAGCGCCACCGCGCGCGGCAGGATGTCGGGATAGGTCAGCGAACGCAGCGAGAAGCCCATGCGGTCGTTGCCGGCCCCGGCGTCGAAGTCGGCGCCCAGGTCGGCCCAGGCCTCGCCGAGCTGGTTCTCGTCCAGGGCCGGTTCGCTGCCGTGGGCGGCGATGCCCTTGGAGGTCATGCCGGCGGTGACGGCGGCCAGGCCGGCCTGCGTGTCGGGCTCGCGCCGGCTGCCGGCATCGAACTCCACGCGCACGTCGACCATGGGGATGGAGGGGCTCTCGACCAGGTAGACCTGGGCGCCGCTGGGCTGCGTCCACTTCTGGATCGGGATGGCGGCCGAGGCGGGGCCGGCCGCCAGGGCCAGCACGGTGCCCGCGGCGGCAAGGGCGGCGGCGAGTCGGGGCTTGCGGGTGAACATGCGTGTCATGCCTTCAGTCGCGCACGCCCGCCGGGGGCGCGGTGCGGGGTTTGCGGTTGGGGTCCAGCGGCTGCGGGCGCAGGATGCCCACGGTGAGCTGGTCGTCGCCGAAATACTTGGCGGCCACCTGCTGCACCTGGGCGGCCGTGACCTGGCGCAGGCGCGCGATCAGGCGCTCGTCGGCGTCCAGCGGGAAGCCGTTGATCCAGTAGCTGCCCAGTTCGCGGGCCTGGTTCATGACGGAGTCGCGCTTGTAGACCTGGCTGGCGATCCACTGCGTCTTCACGCGCTGCAGCTCGGCCTCGGTCACGCCGTCGCGGGCCACGCGGGCCACCTCGGCCCGCAGGGCCGCCTCCACCTGCTCCGGCGTCTTGCCCTTGGCGGGCACGCCCGAGAGGGTGAACAGCTGCGGCCCGCGGCCCCAGAGGCCGTTGTCGGCGCTGGCGCCGTCGGCCACGCGGTCCGGGCCCTGGGTGAGCGCACGGTCCAGGCGGGCGCCGCTGTAGCCGTCGAGCACGGCGGACAGCACCGTCAGGGCCAGCGCGTCGTTGTTGGCGGGCGTGTCCTCGAAGGAGGTGAGCTGCGGCACCTTGAAGGCCAGCGCCACGTAGGCCTGCTCGGCCGGGGCCTTGAAGTCGATACGGCGCTCGCCGGCCTGCGCGGGCTCGATGCGCGGCTTGCGCTCGGGCACGGGGCGCGCCGGGATGCTGCCGTAGTACTTGGTGGCCAGCTGCAGCACCTTCTGCGGGTCCACGTCGCCGGCGACCACGACCACGGCGTTGGCGGGCACGTACCAGCGGTGGTAGAAATCGCGCGCGTCCTGCGGGTGCATGCTGTCCAGGTCGCTCATCCAGCCGATCACGGGCCGCCGGTAGGGCGAGGCCTCGAAGGTGGCCGCGCCCAGGGCCTCCCACAGGCGGGAGCGGGGGTTGTCCTCGATGCGCCAGCGGCGCTCCTCCTTGACCACTTCCAGCTCGCGCTTGAACTCGTCGTCCGGCCACTGGTTGTTGGCGAAGCGGTCGGACTCCAGCTTCATCACGTCTTCCAGCCGGTTGGCCGGGATCTGCTGGAAGTAGAGCGTGGTGTCCTGCATGGTGGAGGCGTTCTCACGCCCGCCCAGCGCGGCCACGCGCTGCGAGAACTCGCCCGGCTTCAGGGTCTTGGTGCCCTTGAAGAGCATGTGCTCCAGCATGTGCGCCAGGCCCGACCAACCGTCGACCTCATCCATGGAGCCCACGCGCACGTAGACCATCTGGACCGCGGTCGGTGCGCGGTGGTCCGGCCGCACGATGAGCGTGAAGCCGTTGGGCAGCTTGTACTCGCGCGTGGCGC
>NZ_JADDOJ010000087.1 GCF_015159745.1 Ramlibacter aquaticus
TGGGCGGGCGGCGTGTGCTGCCCCCACTGTAGTACGGGCCGGCGCGCCTGGGCATCGCCGGGACCCGCGTGCCCGCCGCCCTGGCGCGGTGCCGCCCCCCATGCCCGACCGGAAGGGCCGGGCCGTCAGGCGCCCAGCATTCCCTTGCGTTCTATGAATTCCACCACCTGCGCCAGGCCCTCGCGGGTCTTCAGGTTGGTCATGACATAGGGCTTGCCGCGGCGCATGCGCTGGGTGTCGGCTTCCATCACCGACAGGTCGGCGCCCACGTGCGGCGCGAGGTCGGTCTTGTTGATGACGAAGAGGTCGCTCTTGGTGATGCCGGGGCCGCCCTTGCGCGGGATCTTCTCGCCCGCGGCCACGTCGATCACGTAGATCGTCAGGTCCGACAGCTCGGGGCTGAAGGTGGCGGCCAGGTTGTCGCCGCCCGATTCCACGAACACCACGTCCGCCTGCGGGAAATCGCCCAGCATGCGGTCGATCGCCTCCAGGTTGATGGAGGCGTCCTCGCGGATGGCGGTGTGCGGGCAGCCGCCCGTCTCCACGCCCATGATGCGCTCGGCCGGCAGCGCGCCGCTGACGGTGAGCAGGCGCTGGTCTTCCTTGGTGTAGATGTCGTTGGTGATGGCGACCAGGTCCCAGCGCTCGCGCATGGCCTTGCAGAGCATCTCCAGCAGCGTGGTCTTGCCGGAGCCGACGGGGCCGCCGATGCCCACGCGCAGGGGCGGGAGCGTCTTGGTGCGGCCGGGGATGTGGTGCAGGGTGCTCATGATCGGAACAGGCGTGAGTACTGCGTCTCGTGACGCGCGGACAGGATGGCCAGCATGGGGGCGAAGGATTGGCGCTCGCCGGGGGCGAGGGCCAGGGCCGCGTCCACCGCAGGCGGAATCTCCGCCGCCAGCCGCATGAGGATGCGCTGGCCCGAGCCCTGGCCCAGCGGCACGGCCTTGATCGCGGCCTGGCCCATGTTCTCGGCCCAGCCGAAGGCGAAGGCCAGCATGGCCTGGCGCGGCGCGGCCAGGGTGCCCGAGGCGGCGAAGGCGAAGGCGAGCGGGTAGGTGAGCGGCATCGTGCTGCCGCCCTCGCGCGCCCCCGGGACGGCCCGGCCCAGCGACTTCAGCCACTCGAGCATGGAGCGGCCCATCTGCTCGGCCTGCAGGCGCAGCTCGGCGGTTTCTCGCGTGTGCAGAACCCAGTCGTTCAGCGCGGCGATGCGGTCCAGGTCCTGGTTGCGCCAGGCCTGCACGGCCTCGCCGACCACCGCGAGATCGGCCCGCGCCAGCGTGATGCGCAGCTGGTGCGAGAGCCACTCCGCGGCACTGGCCTCGTCGTGCACCCGCCCATGGTCCACCGCCGCTTCCAGCCCTTCGGAATAGGAGAAGCCGCCCACCGGCAGCGCCGGCGAGGCGAGCCAGATCAGCTGGAGCAGCGCCGCGTCAGCGGCCGGTGTCGGGGCCGTGCTCATGGTTGCACGCGTCGTCGTGGTGGTGGGCATGGCCCAGCACCGGGCCCAGGCCGCGGCCATGGCCGTGATCGTGATCGTGATCGTGATCGTGATCGTGCGCGGCATGCCCATGCCCGTGCCCGCCTGCCCCGTAGGCCCCGCCCTCCGGCTCGAAGGGCGCCAGCGCCTCCTGCACGATCAGGTGCATGCTGCGCAGCATGTCCGCGAGCACATGGTCGGGCTCGATCTGCAGCCGGTCGGGCCGCAGCTCGATGGGCACGTGGCGGTTGCCCAGGTGGTAGGCGGCGCGCGTGAGGTCGAAGGGCGAGCCGTGCTGCGTGCAGGCCGTGACCTGCAGCACCGGCTGCGGCGCGGCGATGACGCGCACCAGCGAGCCGTCGGCCGCCACCAGCACGTCGCCGCCGCGCACCGCGGTGCCGCGGGGCAGGAAGACGCCGAGGGTGCGGCCCTGCGAGTCGGTGCAGTCGAAGCGGCTTTTCTGGCGCACGTCCCAGTCGAGTTCGACCGTGGCCGCGCGTTTCGCGAGCACGGGGGCCAGCCCCTGCCCACCCGGGATGATCTTGGAGACTTGCAGCATCAGAAGAGGAAGTATCGCTGCGCCATGGGCAGCAGGGAGGCCGGCTCGCAGGTCAGCAGCTGGCCGTCGGCGCGCACGGCGTAGGTCTGGGGGTCGATCTCCATCGTCGGCAGCGCGTCGTTGTGCACCATGTGCTGCTTGCGCACGCCACGGATGTTCTTCACCGCCACCAGCGGCTTGGCGAGGCCGAAGCGCTCGCCGATGCCCGCGGCCAGCCCGGCCTGCGACACGAAGGTCAGCGAGCCCTGCTGCACCGCGCGGCCGTGGGCGCCGAACATGGGCCGGTAGTGCACCGGCTGCGGTGTCGGGATGGAGGCATTGGGGTCGCCCATGGCCGCCATCGCGATGAAGCCGCCCTTGAGGATGAGGGCCGGCTTGACGCCGAAGAAGGCCGGCTTCCAGACCACCAGGTCGGCCCACTTGCCCACCTCGATGCTGCCCACCTCGTGGCTGATGCCGTGCGCGATCGCCGGGTTGATGGTCAGCTTGGCGACGTAGCGCCTGGCGCGCAGGTTGTCATTGCGATCGCTCTCGCCCGGCAGCGCGCCGCGCTGCAGCTTCATCTTGTGCGCGGTCTGCCAGCAGCGCAGGATCACCTCGCCCACGCGGCCCATGGCCTGCGAGTCGGAGCTGAACATGCTGATCGCGCCCATGTCGTGCAGGATGTCCTCGGCGGCGATGGTCTCCTTGCGGATGCGGCTCTCCGCGAAGGCCAGGTCCTCCGGGATCGCCGGGTCCAGGTGGTGGCACACCATCAGCATGTCCACGTGCTCGTCCAGCGTGTTCACGGTGTACGGCATGGTGGGGTTGGTGGAGGAGGGCAGGAAGTTGGCCTCGCCCACCACGCGCAGGATGTCCGGCGCGTGGCCGCCGCCCGCGCCCTCGGTGTGGAAGGCGCACAGGCCTCGCCCCTGGGTCGCCGCGATGGTGTTCTCGACGAAGCCGGATTCGTTCAGCGTGTCCGAGTGGATCGCGACCTGCGTGTCGGTCTCGTCGGCCACGTCCAGGCAGTTGCTGATCGCCGCGGGCGTGGTGCCCCAGTCCTCGTGCAGCTTGAGGCCGATGGCGCCGGCCTCGATCTGCTCGCGCAGCGGCTCGGGCCGGCTGGCGTTGCCCTTGCCGAGGAAGCCCAGGTTCATGGGGAAGGCCTCGGCCGCCTGCAGCATGCGCGCCATGTTCCAGGGGCCGGGCGTGCAGGTGGTGGCGAAGGTGCCGGTGGCCGGGCCGGTGCCGCCGCCCATCATGGTGGTGATGCCCGAGGCCAGCGCCTCCTCGATCTGCTGCGGGCAGATGAAGTGGATGTGGCTGTCGATGCCGCCGGCGGTGACGATGGTGCCCTCGCAGGCGATGATCTCGGTGCCGGGGCCGATGACGATGTCCACGCCCGGCTGCGTGTCCGGGTTGCCGGCCTTGCCGATGGCGGCGATGCGGCCGTCCTTCAGGCCGATGTCGGCCTTGACGATGCCCCAGTGGTCCAGGATGAGCGCGTTGGTCAGCACGCAGTCCATCGCCCCCTGGGCGCGCGTGCGCTGGCTCTGCGCCATGCCGTCGCGGATGGTCTTGCCGCCGCCGAACTTCACCTCCTCGCCGTAGCCGCCGGCGCGCAGGGTGTAGTCGTCCTCCACCTCGATCACCAGGCCCGTGTCGGCCAGGCGGACCCGATCGCCGGTGGTGGGGCCGAAGATCTCGGCGTACGCCCGCCGGCCCATGGAAGCTGGTTTCGTCGCCATCTCAGAGCGCTCCCTGCACCAGGCCGCGGAAGCCGACCACCACGCGGTCGCCGGCGAAATCGACCAGTTCCACCGTGCGCTGCTGGCCGGGCTCGAAGCGCACTGCGGTGCCCGAAGCGATGTTCAGCCGCATGCCGCGTGCCGCGGCCCGGTCGAAATCGAGCGCGCCGTTGGTCTCGGCGAAGTGGTAGTGCGAACCGACCTGGATCGGCCGGTCGGCGGTGTTCTTCACCACCACGGTGAGCGTGCGGCGGCCGGGGTTGAGCAGCAATTCGCCCGGCTCGGTGATGAGCTCGCCCGGGATCATCGGCGCGCCACCCACAGGGCCGCGGCCGCCAGGGCGCCCAGCACCAGCATGCCCAGGACGTCGGTGGCGTGCCAGTGCAGGCCCTCCACGCCGTGGCCCTCGTGGGCGAAGGCGAGGGCGGGCGCGGCCATCGGGAGGGAGCGCGTGATCAGCTTGTGCACAGAGAACTCCTTTTCTGGTTCAGGGCCACCGCGGAACCGGCTTTGCCGGGCCGCCGGTGGCGCCCCCTGGGGGGAGGCGCCGCAGGCGCATCGGGGGGGTCAATTGATCGGCTGGTGCACGGTCACCAGCTTGGTTCCGTCCGGAAAGGTCGCCTCGACCTGGATGTCCGGGATCATCTCCGCGATGCCCTCCATCACGTCCTGGCGGGTCAGCACCTCGCGGCCCTCGCTCATGAGCTGGGCCACGGTCTTGCCGTCCCGCGCGCCCTCCATCACGGCGGCGGAGATCAAGGCCACGGCCTCGGGGTAGTTCAGCTTCAGGCCGCGCGCCTTGCGCCGTTCCGCCAGCAGGGCGGCGGTGAAGAGGAGGAGCTTGTCTTTTTCGCGGGGCGTGAGTTCCATGGGGCTGTTTCCTGGGCGGTCGCGCCGCCGGCTCGCAGGGTCGCCCCATCGTAGTGCAAGGCCCGTGCCGGGGCCATACGCCCATCGGCCCATCCGTGGCATGGAACCTGCACCCCGCAGCCCGTGAGCGAAACCCCGTCCCCTGGCGCCGGCACGCCCCTGCAGCGGGTGGTCAAGGTGCGCCGCGACTACAACAGCTGGGTCGCCAGCGAGACCATGGAGGACTGGGCGCTGCGCTTCACGCCGCAACGCTTCCGCAAATGGTCCATAGGCCGCGTCGCCAACACCGCCTTCGGCGCCGCGTCCTTCCTCATCCTGGAGGCGGTGGGCGCCACGCTGTTCGTGCAGTACGGCTGGGCGAACGCCTTCTGGGCCATCCTCGCGACCGGGCTCATCATCTTCCTCGCCGGCGTGCCGATCAGCACCTACGCGGCCCGGCATGGCGTGGACATGGACCTGCTCACCCGCGGCGCGGGCTTCGGCTACATCGGCTCCACGCTCACCTCGCTGATCTACGCCTCCTTCACCTTCATCTTCTTCGCGCTGGAGGCGGCCGTCATGGCCTACGCGCTGGAGCTGGCCTGGGGCATTCCGCCGGCCTGGGGCTACCTGGTGTGCGCGCTGGTCGTGGTGCCCCTGGTGACGCACGGGGTCTCCACCATCAGCCGGCTGCAGGTGTGGACGCAACCGCTCTGGCTGGTGCTGCTGGTGGTGCCCTTCGCCTTCGTGCTGGTGCGCGATCCTGGTGCGTTCGCCGGGATCACGCACTACGCCGGTGAAAAAGCCGCCGGTGCCGGCTTCGACCTGCACCTCTTCGGTGCCGCGCTCACCGTGGGCATCGCGCTGATCACGCAGATGGGCGAGCAGGCCGACTACCTGCGCTTCATGCCCGCGCGCACGCGGGCCAACCGCACGGCCTGGTGGGCGGGCGTGCTGGCGGGCGGCCCGGGCTGGGTGCTGCTGGGCGTGGCCAAGATGCTGGGCGGTGCCCTGCTGGCCTGGCTGGCGCTGGGGCACAGCGTGCCGCCCGAGCGCGCGGTGGACCCGAACCAGATGTACCTGGCCGCCTACGAGTCCGTGTTCCCGCGCTACGGCTGGGCGGTGGCGGCCACCGCGCTCTTCGTGGTGGTGTCGCAGCTGAAGATCAACGTGACCAATGCCTACGCCGGCTCGCTGGCCTGGTCCAACTTCTTCTCGCGCGTGACCCACAGCCACCCCGGGCGCGTGGTGTGGGTGCTGTTCAACACGCTGATCGCCTTCCTGCTGATGGAGATGAACGTGTTCCAGGCGCTGGGCGAGGTGCTGGGGCTGTACTCCAACATCGCCATCGCGTGGATGATGGCGGTGGTGGCCGACCTGGTGGTGAACAAGCCGCTGGGCCTCTCGCCGCCCGGCATCGAGTTCAAGCGCGCCCACCTGTACGACGTGAACCCGGTGGGCGTGGGCGCGATGGCGCTGGCCTCGGCGCTGGCGATCCCGGCGCACCTGGGCGTGTTCGGGCCCGGCCCGCAGGCCTTCTCGGCGCTGATCGCCCTGGGCACGGCCTTCGTCGCCTCGCCCCTGATCGCCTGGGCCACCGGCGGGCGCTACTACATCGCGCGCAGTGCGCCGCTGCAGGCGGCCGGGGCCACCGCGCGCTGCGTGATCTGCGAGCGCGACTACGAGACCCCGGACATGGCCCACTGCCCGGCCTACCAGGGCCCGATCTGCTCGCTGTGCTGCACGCTGGACGCGCGCTGCGGCGACCTGTGCAAGCCGCAGGCGAGCCTGTCGGCGCAGTGGTCGGGCGCCCTGCGCCGGCTCACGCCGCGCTTTGCGTGGCCCTACCTGGACACCGGCCTCTCGCATTTCCTGCTGCTGATGCTGATCGTGGTGCCGCTGCTGGCCACGGTGTTCGGGCTGCTCTACCACCAGGAGGTGGGCGCGCTCTCGGCACTGGCGGGAGACACCGCGCCGCCGGTCGAGATGCTGCGTTCCGGCTTCTTCAAGGCCTGGGTGGCGCTGGTGGTGATCGCCGGCATCGTGGCCTGGTGGCTGGTGCTGGCGCACAAGAGCCGGCAGGTGGCGCAGGAGGAATCCAACCGCCAGACGCACGCGCTGATGCGCGAGATCGAGTCCCACGCCCGCACCGACGAGGCGCTGCAGAAGGCCCGCCAGGCGGCCGAGCAGGCCAACCAGGCCAAGAGCCGCTACATCAGCGCCATCAGCCACGAACTGCGCACCCCGCTCAATTCCATCCTGGGCTACGCCCAGCTGATGGCCGAGGACGCCGCCATTCCCGGACACCGCAAGCAGGCGGTGCAGGTGATACGGCGCGGCGGCGAGCACCTGCTGCAGCTGATCGAGGGCACCCTGGACATCGCGCGCATCGAGAGCGGCAAGCTCACCCTGGACCAGAAGCCCATGCGCTTCTCGGATTGCATCCACGAGATGGCCGGCATGTTCGAGCCCCAGGCGGCGGCCAAGGGCCTGGCCTTCCGCTTCGAGCCGGTGGGGCCGCTGCCGGCCTGGGTGCGCGCCGACGAGAAGCGGGTGCGGCAGATCCTCATCAACCTGCTGGGCAACGCAGTGAAGTTCACCAGCCTGGGGCAGGTGACGCTGCGCGTGCGCTACGCGCGCGAAATGGCCTGGGTCGACATCGAGGACACCGGCCCCGGCCTGGGCGCCGCCGAGCTGGAGCGCATCTTCGAGCCGTTCGCGCGCGGCAGCAGCGCGCAGAACGCCGCGCCCGGCGCCGGGCTGGGGCTGACCATCGCCAAGATGCTCACGGACCTCATGGGCGGACGGCTCTCGGCCGACTCCGTGCCCGGGCAGGGGGCCCGCTTCCACGTGCAGCTGTTCCTGCCCGAGGTGCGCGAGGCGCCGCCGCAGCCGCTGCGCGGCCCGCGCACGGCCTATGCCGGCGCGCGCCGCCGCATCCTGGTGGTCGACAACGAGGACGCCGACCGCGAGCTGCTGGTGCAGATCCTGCGCCCGCTGGGCTTCGAGGTGCGCACGGCCGCGAGCGGCCACGACGCCCTGGACCTGGTCGCGGCCGGGCTGGCCCCGGACGCGGTGCTGATGGACCTGGCCATGCCCGGCATCGACGGCTGGGAGACCCTGCGCCGCCTGAAGAAGCTCGGGCTGGACCGCGCGGCCCTGGCCATTGTCTCGGCCAACGCCTTCGACAAGTCCCTGGACAACGACGTCGGCATCACCGCGCAGGACTTCCTGGTCAAGCCCCTGCGGCACAGCGAGCTGCTGGACTGGCTGGAACGCCGCCTGGACCTGGCCTGGGTGCCGGCGCCCGCCGCGGTGCCCCTGCCCGCGCCTGCCGCGCCCGCGCCGTGGGCCTGGCCCGCGCCGCAGGCCCTGGGCGCGCTGCGCGAGGTGGTGGAGCTGGGCTACCTGCGCGGCATCATGAGCCGGCTGGACGCGATCGCCGAGGGCGATCCCCGCTGCGAGGCCTTCGTCGCCACCATGCGCGACTGGGCGCGGCAGTTCCAGTTCGAAGCCATGGCGCGCAAGCTGGCCGAGGCCCCCGGGGCTGCGCAGGAGGACCGCGCATGAGTGCGCTGCAGGGCCTGGACCGCAGCACCAGCGAGCTGGTGCTGATCGTGGACGACGTGCCGGACAACCTCTCGGTGCTGCACGACGCACTGGACGAATCGGGCTACACGGTGCTGGTGGCGACCGGCGGCGAAGCGGCGCTGCAGCGGGCCACGCAGGCCCTGCCGGACATCGTGCTGCTGGACGCGATGATGCCGGGCATGGACGGCTTCGAGGTCGCCAAGCGCCTGAAGGCGCAGCCGCAGACGGCGCACATCCCCATCATCTTCATGACCGGCCTGACCGAGACCGAGCACCTGGTGGCCGCGCTGGAGGCGGGGGGCGTCGACTACGTGACCAAGCCGATCAAGCCCAAGGAGGTGCTGGCGCGCATGGGGGTGCACATGCAGGGCGCGCGCATGGCCCGCCAGACGCGCAACGCGCTGGATGCCTTCGGCTACGCCAGCATCACGGTGCGGGCGCAGGACGGCAAGCTCATGTGGCAGACGCCGCTGGCGCGCGAGCTGCTCACGCAGTACTTCGGCAGCGCCTCGCACACACCGCCCGAGGTGGCGGACTGGCTGCTGCGCCACCTGCCCCTGGCGCAGCGCCAGGTCGAGCCGCCGCGCCTGGCCATCGAGCGCGGCGCCCGGCGCCTCACCTTCCGCCTGCACCAGCAGACGGGGGACGACGACGATTGGCTGATCGTGATGCGCGAGGCCTCCGACGGCGCGGTGATCGAGGCCATGAGCCTGTCGTTCAAGCTCACGGCGCGCGAGGCCGAGGTGCTCTACTGGGTGGTGAAGGGCAAGATCAACCGCGACATCGCCGACATCGTGGGGGCCAGCCCCGCCACGGTGAAGAAGCACATGGAGCGCATCTTCGCCAAGCTGGGCGTGGAGACGCGCACCGCGGCAGCCGGGATGGCGCTCTCGCGCATCCGGCTGCTGAACCCGCAGTTCGAACTCTGAGGCCGCGCTTCGGCCTGGCGGCGCCCGGGCGGGCGCGCCGGGCCGCAAGCTCAGGCCGCCGTCACGCGCGCCTTGGACTTCTCCGGCTGCGCCACCTGGGACACCGCCTGCGCCACGCTGGAGACCTGCAGCGGCGCCTCGTCGGCCGCCGGCTGCGAGTCCACGAAATCGCTGCTGTCCTGCAGGCGCTCGTCCGCCTGCGCGATCAGCGCCGCCATCGCGTCGGCGGTCGCGTCCCAGGAGGTGCGCGCCACCACCTCGGCCAGGGCCTTGGCGTGTTCCAGCTGCTCCGCGGGCGTGCGGGCCATGATCATCTCGATGTCGGCGATGAAGCCCTCGGGCGTGTCGGCGATGCGCACCAGTTCGCCATAGGGCTCGACCACGTCGCGGATGGAGGTGCTGACCGAGGGCTTGCCGCAAGCCATGTACTCCAGGGTCTTGGTCGGGCTGATGTAGCGTGTCGCGTCGTTCAGCGCGAAGGGCATCAGGCACACGTCCCAGCCCGAGATGAAGGAGGGCAGGTCGTCGTAGCTCTGCTGGCCCAGCCAGTGGATGTTGTCGCGCCGGGGCAGGGCGGCGGGGTCGATCTTCGCGGTCGGGCCCACCATCACCACCTCCCACTCCGGCCGGGCGGCGGCGATCGCGTCCACCAGGTCCAGGTTGATGCGCTCGTCGATCACGCCACAGTAGCCCAGGCGCGGCCGCGGGATGTCCATGTGCAGCGGGTGCTCGCCGCGCACGCGGCGGAAGTGCTCGGCGTCCACGCTGCTGGGAAAGCAGTGCACGTCGGGGTGCCGGCCGCGCTTGGCGTTGAAGATGCTGCGCCCGCCGGTGAACACCAGGTCGGCAAGCTTGAACAGCGCGTTCTCGCGCTGCAGCAGCTGGCGCGGCGCGTTCTTGAAGGCCGACAGCTCGTCCATGCAGTCGTACACCACGCCACGCGGGGCCAGCCCGTTGGCCAGCGGCAGCGCCATGGGCGTGTAGAACCAGGTCCAGTAGTCGGTGATGTCCTGGGCGCGCATCTCGGCGTTCACCATGCGTTGCAGCACCGCGAGGTGGTCGTCATGGAAGCCCGGCGCCTCGCCGGTCACGTGCGGACGCCAGACCTGCACGCCGGGCGAAGCCTCGATGCGTTCCAGCGTGTTGGCGGGCGATGCAGGCACGGGCTCCTCGATGAAGACGATGCGCCATCGCTTCGCCAGCCTGGAGAGCAGGTGCTGCGGTCGCTGGTAGACGAAATTCCAGCGCAGGTGGGAAAAGACGATCAGCGTATTCATCGGGGTCCTTCGTGTCTTCAATGGTGGTGGGCGTCTCAGCGCTGTGCGGTCTTCTGGCCGCGGCGGACCCAGGCCGCCCGGTCACCCCGGGGGCGTGCCAGCAGGTAGCCGCAGGCCAGCAGCGCACCGGCGCCCGCGACGAGCGCGCCGGGACCCATGGCACGCGCCATGCCCCCCGCGATCTCGCCCGTGCGTGGGGCGGCCAGTTGCAGGCGGCGCTTCGTCATGCGCGCGCCCAGTTCACCCAGCTGGTCCGCCAGCACGCGTTCGGCGGCCGGCAGCAGCAGGGTTTCCTCGTCGGCCACGTGATGGATCACGTGGTTCATGAGTTCGTAGAAGGTCTCGTCGTACTTGGCGTCGCCCGGCTCGAGCTTGCGCAGCTGGCCGATGAGCCGGCGCATCTCGTCGTGCTCGGGCACGCTCTTCTTCATGAAGTCGGTGTCCTCCACGGCGCGCAGCGCGGGGTAGAAGATCTCCTCCTCGAGCTGGGCGTGGATCTCCAGCGCCACGGACACGCTGTCCACCAGGCCCTTCTTGACCCGCGGCGAGGAGCCCGCCTCGTACTGGTGGAAGGCGGTCATCACATGCGCATGGTCCATGCGGATCATGTCGGTGATGCTCGGGCTGAGCTTGCTGAGGAAGGTGTTCATGGGGTGGGGTGTCCTGTGGGCTGGCGCCATTGGACAGCCATCCCGCTGTGTGCTGTGTCGGACGCGGGCGCGTCCGTTCGTCCCCTGCCGGGCCAGGCCCGCGCGCCCCTGCGGGCGGCCTTCACAGGCGATGTGTACGCCATGTGCCGTATTTCAGCCGCCAGACCTCATCCCTAGCATGGGTGCTGTCCCTGCGCGCCGGCTGTCCTGCGGTGCAGCGGGGCGACACCCTTCCATCGCCAGGAGCCTTCCACCATGCAACGTCGCTTCACCCTGCAGGCCATCGCCGCCGCCACCCTCGCGGCCGCGGCCGGCCTTTCCGCGCTGCCCGCCCAGGCCGCCGACACCATCAAGGTCGGCGTGCTGCACAGCCTGTCCGGCACCATGGCCATCTCCGAGACCGTCCTCAAGGACACGGTGCTCATGGCCATCGACGACATCAACGCCCACGGCGGCGTGCTCGGCAAGAAGCTCGAGCCCGTGGTGGTGGACCCGGCCTCCAACTGGCCGCTGTTCGCCGAGAAGGCCAAGCAGCTGCTGACCCAGGACAAGGTCGCCGTGGTGTTCGGCTGCTGGACCTCGGTCAGCCGCAAGTCGGTGCTGCCGGTGTTCGAGGAGAACAATGGCCTGCTGTTCTACCCGGTGCAGTACGAGGGCGAGGAACTGTCCAAGAACGTGTTCTACACCGGCGCCGCGCCCAACCAGCAGGCGATCCCGGCCGTGGAGTACCTGATGAGCAAGGACGGCGGCGGGGCCAAGCGCTTCGTGCTGCTGGGCACCGACTACGTCTACCCGCGCACCACCAACAAGATCCTGCGCGCCTTCCTGCACACCAAGGGCGTGAAGGACGAGGACATCATGGAGGAGTACACGCCCTTCGGCCACTCCGACTACCAGACCATCATCGCCAAGATCAAGAAGTTCGCCGGCGAGGGCAAGAAGACGGCCGTGGTGTCCACCATCAACGGCGACTCCAACGTGCCCTTCTACAAGGAACTGGGCAACCAGGGCCTGAAGGCCAAGGACGTGCCGGTGGTCGCCTTCTCCGTGGGCGAGGAGGAACTGCGCGGCGTGGACACCAAGCCCCTGGTCGGCCACCTGGCCGCCTGGAACTACTTCATGTCCATCAAGAACCCGACCAACGACGCCTTCATCAAGCAGTGGAGCGCCTACGCCAAGGCCAAGGGCATCGCCGGCCACAAGGACAAGCCGCTCACCAACGACCCCATGGAAGCGACCTGGATCGGCATCCACATGTGGAAGCAGGCCGTCGAGAAGGCCAAGTCCACCGACGTGGACAAGGTGATCGCCGCGATGGCGGGCCAGACCTTCAAGGCGCCGTCGGGCTTCACGGCCATGATGGACGAGAAGAACCACCACCTGCACAAGCCGGTGTTCATCGGCGAGGTGAAGGCCGACGGCCAGTTCAACGTGGTGTGGAAGACGCCCGGCCCGATCAAGGCCAAGCCCTGGTCGCCCTACATCGAAGGCAACGACAAGAAGCCCGACGAGCCGGCCAAGGTCGCGTCCAAGTAGTTTGCTGTCGCACGCCCCGGGCTTGCCGCCCGGGGGCGCGGGCCCGGGAGGGCCCTCGCGCATGGCCTGCCACCCGCAGCCCATGCGCCAGGTCCTTCCTCTCTCATGCCACTCCGAATCCTCCTGACCGGCCTCGTGCTGGCCGCCGCCCTCCCGGTCCATGCGCTGACCGCCGAGGAGGCCCGCGCCATGGCCTCCGGCGAGACCGACGCGCGCCTCGAAGCCCTCAACAAGGCCATCGCCAACGCCGACGCGCGCACGGCCGCCTTCATCCAGGCCCTGTCCGACGACGCTGTCAAGCTGGCGGGCCCCCGCGTGCTCGTGGTGCGGGACGGCAAGGGCAGCGACCCGGTCACCGGCGTGGATGTCGCCGTGCCCGCCGACGCCGAGGACGTGGTCAACAACAACCGCATGCGCGGCGAGCTGGACACCGCGAGCGCCGCGCTCAAGCTCTTCTCCAAGGATGCGAAGCAGCGCGGCGAGGCGATCAAGGTGCTGCAGAACGAGACCGACGAGGCCCGCCTGCCGCTGATCGAGAAGGCTTTCCAGGCCGAGACCGATGCCGGCCTGAAGGAGCAGCTCGGGCTGGTGCGCGCGGCGGTGCTGCTGGGCAGCGCCGACACATCCCGGCGCATGGCCGCGGCCGAGCTGCTGGCCCAGGGGCGCAGCACCAACACCAAGAGTGTGCTGCTCGAACGGCTCGCCGCCGAGACCGATCCCGACGTGAAGGCCGCCCTGCAGGCCAGCCTGCGCAAGGTCGATGCCTCGCTGGTCTGGGGCGACCGGCTGGGTGCCATCTTCTCCGGCATCAGCCTGGGCTCCATCCTGCTGCTGGTGGCGCTGGGCCTGGCGATCACCTACGGCCTGATGGGCGTGATCAACATGGCGCACGGCGAGCTGATGATGATCGGCGCCTACGCCACCTACGTGGTGCAAGGCCTGTTCCAGAAGTACCTGCCCGGCGCCTTCGACTGGTACCTGGTGGCGGCGCTGCCCGCCGCCTTCGGCGCGTCGGCCCTGATGGGCGCCGTGCTGGAGCGCAGCGTGATCCGCTTCCTCTACGGCCGGCCGCTGGAGACGCTGCTGGCCACCTGGGGTATCAGCCTGATGCTGATGCAGGGGGTGCGCAGCCTTTTCGGCGCGCAGAACGTGGGCGTGGAGAACCCGCGCTGGATGAGCGGCGGCATCGCCGTCATGGGCAACCTGCAGCTGCCCTGGAACCGCATCGTCATCATCGCCTTCGCCTTCGCGGTGCTGGCGGGCATGGCCTTCCTGGTCGGCCGCACGCGGCTCGGCCTGTTCGTGCGCGGCGTCACCCAGAACCGGCCCATCGCCTCCTGCATGGGCGTGAACACTGCGCGCATCGACACCTATGCCTTCGCGCTGGGCTCGGGCATCGCGGGCCTGGCCGGCTGTGCGCTCAGCCAGGTCGGCAACGTGGGGCCGGACCTGGGCCAGAGCTACATCGTGGACGCGTTCATGGTCGTGGTGCTGGGCGGGGTTGGCCAGCTCGCCGGCACGGTCTACGCGGCGCTGGGCCTGGGCGTGCTGAACAAGTTCATCGAGGGCTGGGCCGGCGCGGTGCTGGCCAAGATCGCGGTGCTCGTGTTCATCATCGTCTTCATCCAGAAGCGGCCGCAGGGGCTGTTCGCGATCAAGGGCCGGAGCGCCGAAGCATGAGCCAGAACTCGCCCGTCCTGCTCCCGCCCCTGCTGCTGCCGCGCCGTGAGCCGCTGCTCTCGCGCACCGGCTGGGTGGCCTTCCTGCTCGCGCTCGTGGCCGTGTGCGTGCTGGCGCCCCTGCTCAACCTCGCCGTGCCGGACGGCAGCGCGCTGCACCTGTCCGACTACATGGTCGGCCTGCTGGGGAAGATCATGTGCTACGCGATCTGCGCGCTGGCGATGGACCTGATCTGGGGCTACACCGGCATCCTCTCGCTGGGCCACGGCCTCTTCTTCGCGCTGGGCGGCTATGCCATGGGCATGTACCTCATGCGCCAGATCGGGCGCGACGGCAACTACCACAGCGACCTGCCCGACTTCATGGTCTTCCTCGACTGGAAGTCGCTGCCCTGGCACTGGACCTTCTCCGGCAGCTTCGCGGCCACGCTGCTGTTCATCGTCGCGGTGCCGGGCCTGCTGGCCTTCGTGTTCGGCTTCTTCGCCTTCCGCTCGCGCATCAAGGGCGTGTACTTCTCCATCATCACGCAGGCCATGACCTTCGCCGCCATGCTGCTGTTCTTCCGCAACGAGACCGGCTTCGGCGGCAACAACGGCTTCACCGACTTCAAGCGCATCCTGGGCCTGCCCCTCGCCACGCCGGCGATGCGCATGGGCCTGTTCGTCATCACCGGCCTGCTGCTGCTGGGCTTCTTCCTCATGGGGCGCTGGCTGGTGGGCTCCAAGTTCGGCCGCGTGCTGCAGGCGATCCGCGACGCGGAATCACGCGTCATGTTCTCCGGCTACAACCCCATCGGCTTCAAGCTCACCATCTGGACGCTCTCGGCCATGATGTGTGGCGTGGCCGGCGCGCTCTACGTGCCGCAGGTGGGCATCATCAACCCGGGCGAGATGAGCCCGGCCAATTCGATCGAGATCGCGATCTGGGCGGCCGTGGGGGGCCGGGCGACGCTGGTCGGGCCCATCCTGGGCGCCTTCCTGATCAACGGGGCCAAGAGCTGGCTCACCGTCACCGCGCCCGAGATCTGGCTCTACTTCCTGGGCGCGCTCTTCATCGCGGTCACGCTGTTCCTGCC
Source organism: Ramlibacter aquaticus (assembly GCF_015159745.1). Classification (GTDB taxonomy): domain Bacteria; phylum Pseudomonadota; class Gammaproteobacteria; order Burkholderiales; family Burkholderiaceae_C; genus Ramlibacter; species Ramlibacter aquaticus. The sequence goes on from NZ_JADDOJ010000087.1 coordinate 15,360, forward strand.
GGACGGCGTGGTGGGGCTGGCGCGCCGCCTGCGCAAGGGGCGCCGCCTGTGACCCCCGACCTGATGGACGAAGGCGCGCGCCGCCAGGGCGCGCAACGCGAGCGCGAGGTCCAGGGCCGCACGGCGTCCGGCGGGCGCGCCGCCGCGGCCGGGCGGCCGGTGACGGCGGGCGAGGTGGACACCACCCACGGCCGCATCCTCTACCTGGAGGACGTGAGCGTGAGCTTCGACGGCTTCCGCGCGATCAACAAGCTCTCGCTGGACATCGCGCCCGGCGAGCTGCGCTGCATCATCGGCCCCAACGGCGCGGGCAAGACCACGATGATGGACATCATCACGGGCAAGACCCGGCCCGACGAAGGCACCGTGTTCTTCGGCAGCACCATCGACCTGCTGCGCTACACCGAGCCCGAGATCGCGCAGATGGGCATTGGCCGCAAGTTCCAGAAGCCCACGGTGTTCGAGCAGCTCACGGTGTTCGAGAACCTGGAGCTGGCCTTGAAGACCGACAAGCGCGTCACGCCGTCGGTGCTCTTCCGGCTCGACTCGGCCCAGGCCGACCGCCTGGCCGAGGTGCTGGGCACCATCCACCTCGCCGGCAGCGAGAACCGCCTGGCAGGCACGCTCAGCCACGGCCAGAAGCAGTGGCTGGAGATCGGCATGCTGCTGATGCAGGACCCCAAGCTGCTGCTGCTGGACGAGCCCGTGGCCGGCATGACCGACGAGGAGACCGCCCGCACCGCCGAGCTCTTCCTCTCGCTCAAGGGCCGGCATTCGCTCATGGTCGTGGAACACGACATGAGCTTCATCCGCACGATCTCCGACATCGTCACCGTGCTATGCGAAGGCGCGGTGCTGGCCCAGGGCAGCCTTGCGCAGGTGCAGGCCGACGAGCGCGTGATCGAGGTCTATCTCGGACGGTGACGGACCGGGCCGCACACTCATGCTCAACGTCAAGAACATCCAGCAGTACTACGGCGGGTCCCACATCCTGCGCGACCTGAGCTTCGAGGTGCCGGCCGGCAAGGTGACGGTGCTGCTGGGGCGCAACGGCGTGGGCAAGACCACGCTGCTGAAGTCGCTGATGGGCCTGGTGCCCATTCGCTCGGGCAGCATCGAGTTCGAGGGCCGCGCCCTCCAGGGCCTGCCGCCCTACGAGCGCGCGCGGGCGGGCATCGGCTTCGTGCCCCAGGGCCGGGAGATCTTCGCCCGCCTGACGGTGGAAGAGAACCTGCGCATGGGCCTGGCCTCCAGGGCGGCGGGCACGCCCATCCCGCCCGAACTGTTCGAGCTCTTCCCCGTGCTCCAGCAGATGCTGCACCGCCGCGGCGGCGACCTCTCCGGGGGCCAGCAGCAGCAGCTCGCGATCGCCAGGGCGCTCGCGGCCTACCCGCGCCTCCTGGTGCTGGACGAGCCCACCGAGGGCATACAGCCGTCCATCATCAAGGACATCGGCCGGGTGATACGCCGCATCGCGGACCAGGGCCTGGGCGGGCAGAAGGTCGGCGTGCTGCTGGTCGAGCAGTACTACGACTTCGCCGAGGAGCTCGCGGATGCGTACCTGGTGATGGAACGCGGCGAGTTCGTGGCCCGCGGCCATGGCGAGGACATGGCGACGGCGGGCGTGCGGCAGCTGGTCGCCATCTAGTGTCCTGTCCCGCTAATTCATAGGCACGAAAACTGCATGGGATGAGGCATCCTCGGAGATGCCTCATGCCCAATGCATATACCCGCACCAGCAACATCGAGCTCACTGACGCGGAGCGCGCGG
>NZ_JADDOJ010000088.1 GCF_015159745.1 Ramlibacter aquaticus
GAGATGGGGGGAGTTGGACGCAGAGGCCTTGCTTGTAAATCCAACAAATGCGGGAAAAAAGACCGCCCCCTTTGCTCGGGGGGCGGTCTTCACAAGGCTACTGGTTCGATGCAGCGGCCTTCTTCTGCGCGGCCGCCGCGCGGGCGCGCCGGATCTGCTTGCGCCGGCGCCTGCCGGCAGCTGCGCGCGCCTTCTTGCGCGCAGCTCGCCGGGCCTTCCTGCTCCTGGGCAGCCGCTGCGTGGGCTGCTCGTGCGGCAACGGCGGCAGATACTGGTACTGCACGTGCCCGCACTTGCTGCACTCACAGCTGCGGTCACCGGTGCGTTAAAAAAAAACGGACCACAGGCCATTGGAAAATCCAGGGGTGGATGGAACACCAAGATTCATATGGTTGCCGCGGATGCTCGAACGGCCGTGACGTTCACCTTCTGACGGTTCACTGGGCGGTCACCTCCGCTGACCTATGTCGGCGCATCCCGCGTGCTGGCGCACCAGCGCAGCCCGACTGCCGCCATCGCCTGGGTGCTATTTCGAGCGCAAGCGGGACGGCCGCGCAGGTTGGAGGCGATGGGCCATGGTCGACGGATACTCTTCTGGCCGTGGGCCAGCCTCCGCCAGCGGGCTGCGAGCAGCTGCGGGTTCACAGGGACGGCGCCGACACATTCGCACCCCTGGTACCAAGCGCGGGCACGCTCGCCCGGCCAACGCACCTATTCGCGTTCGAGATGTCACTCGTCAATACGATAGAGAGCCGCCATTACAGAACAGTGGTCGGAATGTGCTGTTCGTCGCCTGGAGCAAGCCCGCCAAAACAGTGCATTGCCTGTTGCCGTCGGTGATGTACGCCGAGTCGCCGGTGGCCCTGTACGCGCATCCATCGAATTGCGCGATTTGGTCGTAGTACGACGTCTGAGGATCTGTATCGGTACCCGGATACTGAAGTTTAGAGCAGGCCTGCAGATCTCCGCTTTGTGACGCGCTGGATGTGCTGCCGGAGGCGTTCGAACTGCTGCTGGTGGAATCAGTTCCACCTCCGCCGCAAGCCGACATCACGGCCGCACAGGCCAAAACTGACAAGAGACCAGTCAACTTCATGTAGTCTTTCCAGAGCGGCTAGAGGTCAACGCCAGTATCGATTTCGATGTACTCCTCATGGGAACCTCTTCCTTCGACTCATACAGGAGTGCGGTGCACAGGGCGGACCGCTCAGCTATTACATGGGAGGCGCGTTTGTGGGGCCATCCCATGAAATCGGGACAGACTTCTCGCCCGATCGGAAGATGCGGCTCGGCTATGCTGCGCGCAAACCGTTGGAGGATAGAAACTATACAGTGTTAACACAAACCGCGAAGTCCGTCGGCGACCAGCGCGAAGCATAGGAAGCCGAGGAACATCGCGTCGAGCTTCTCGAAGCGAGAGAAGATCCGCCTGAATCCCTTCAAGCGCCGGAACAGGCGTTCGACCTCGTTGCGGCGCTTGTACATCTCGCGGTCGTACTCCCAGAGCTCGAGACGAGTCTGCAGCGGCGGCACAACCGGGATAAAGCCAAGCTCGAGAGCCAACTGACGCGTCTCGTTGCCTTCGTAGGCGCGGTCCATGAGCAGGTGAATTGGCCGGCTCGCGGCGCCCAAACTCTCAATCAGACGCCGGCCTTGGGGGCGTCGTGGGCCTGGCCGGGCGACAAGCAGAACGTTACGGCCGTTCGAGCATCCGCGGCAACCATATGAATCTTGGTGTTCAATCCCCCGCGGGATTTTCCGATGGCCTGGGGTCCGTTTTTGTTAGAGCACCTGTGCCATCGGGATGCACCTTGATGCTGGTGCTGTCCAAGGAAACCGCCTCGATCCTGATGCGCACCACCTGCTCGCGCTGCAACTGCTCGAACATCTTGTCCAGCACGCCCGCCTTGGTCCAGCGCCGCATGCGCGTGTAGATCGTATGCCAGTTGCCGAACCGCTTGGGCAGGCCGCGCCACTTGCAGCCGCGTTCAGCCACGTACAGCATCGCGTTGACCACCTGCAAATTCGTCATACTGACGTTGCCTCGTTGCTTGGGCAGACAGTGTTCGACGAGGCCAAATTGCTCGGGCGTGATTTCCATAACGAGCAGTGTCGGCCATTCTGATTGTTGGCTCATTTAGTGTTAACACGCCCTAGAACGGCCAGCAGGAAAACCAGCACGTTGTTGTCGAACCAGCCGCCGATAAAGGATGCCGCATATCGAAGCACACCGCCCGCATAGCCCCCGGCCAGCGCCGCCGCCTGCGACCTGGTGGTGCACAGAGCCAGGGCGGCGGGCAGCAAAAGCGCCAGCAACGGCACCGCTGCTCGCCCCAGGCGGCGGCTCCAAGGAGGAAGCCTCCCAGGAGCGCTGCCACAAGGCGTGCAGCCCGCAGCTTCTGGCCAGGCACCGTCGCCAGAAGGTGCGAGCGAAGCACGTTTGGGCGCCACGTGCCCAGCCAGTCGTAGGGGCGCACATAGGGGAACAGCTTCAGGCGTGCCGCGGTGCGGCCGAACCAGCTGCGGCAGGTGTCCTCGATGCAGTTCGCGGCCGAGCGCCATGCGCCCTTGTCATCGAAGAGTTGGGCGGCCTCCCCGGTGGCCAGCACGGGCGCGAGGAAAAGCTCGCTCAGATGCACCTGGCCACGATGGTTGTAGATCAGGCGCGGGATGCGGTCGGCAATCTCCTGCATCGCTGAGTCCTGGTCGGCCGCGCGCGCGAGGGCTTGCCAGAGGCTGGCCTCATCTCCCTGGAGGATCGCGCGGTCAACCTCTATTCCCCATTGGGCACGCGACATGGGCGGTGGGCTAGCAGTTTGGTTTGTTGTCATCCAGAAATGCGACTACTTGTTGTGCATTGAAAGTAGCATGGGTCGATAGCCCGTCAAGAGGCTCCAAACGGCGTCCGAACACGGTTTGGCGCCTCGTGCAGGCCTTGACAGAAGGCCGCTTCGTGTTTTCATGGTTTCGAACCACTGGGAAAACGACATGGACCGATTCGATCTCGCCTCCGCTATGGCCTGCCTGGAAGGCGTTGCCGACCACGGCACTACGGCTGCCGGAGCAGTCGGCGAAAGCGTCCTGGTGCGCGGGATGCCCGCCCACCAGTACCACGCTGACCGCGACGCCCTCTCCTGCTCGATGCTCAAGCCGCTGCTGGTGTCACCCGCCCACTTCCAGGTTGCTCTGGCCTGCCCGCCGAGGCAGACCGATGCGATGGTGTTTGGCTCGGTGCTTCACCTGCTGGTGCTGGAGCCACACCTGCTGTCCCAAGAAGTGGCCGTCTTTCCTAGCGTTGCCAGCAAGCGAACGAGCGAATACAAAGAGTTTGTGGCGGGCCGGCCGGACAAGATGGTGATCGACGAGCCGTCGTTCGCGGAAGCCCGCGGCCTCGCTGACAAGGTGATGACCACCCCGTACAAGGGCCGCTGCGTGGGCAAGTTCATCGAAGAGTCGATTCCCGAGGCGACGGTCTACTACACGGACCCGGCGACAGGCCTGCGCATCAGGCTGCGGATGGACGCCTACCACCTGGACCTCACCATCGACCTGAAGTCCACCCGGCACAGCGACCCCCTGGCGTTCCTGCGGGATGCGGTGGACATGGACTACGACCTGCAGGCTTTCCTGTACTCGTTCGGACGGGGCCTGTACGAAGGCTCCCAGGCGCTCGAGCCGTTCGTTTTCGTGGCCGCCGAGACCGAGGCGCCCTACTCCGTCAGCACGCTGTCGGCGGGCTCAACCTTCATGGACAACGGCGCGCGTAAGTACCAGGCGGCGCTCACGGCCTACAAGGCCTGCAGCGAGACAGGCCTGTGGCCGGACCTGGGCACCGATGCGGAGCTCGAGATCGAGCCGTGGCAGCAGTTCAACCCGAAGGGTGGCTGGCGCGCCGGGCTGGCGTCGCAGGCGGGCTAGGAGCAGAGCAATGGCACGCTACAGCGCGGTGGCGCCCTCTTGTACGGCATTTTGCCGTACGATGTGGCGAAGACCCTTCCATGACCACTGCCAGCACCACAGCCCGACTCGAAGCTCGAATCAGCACCGACCTGCATTCGATGCTCAAGCGCGCCGCCGAGTTGCAGGGGCGAACCATGACTGACTTCGTTGTGTCTGCTGTACAGGAAGCCGCGCAGCAAGCCATCGAGCAGGCTGACCTGATCCGGGTTTCCTTGGCCGACCAGGAGTGCTTCGCCCAAGCACTCCTTGCGCCGCCGAAGCAGTCCCCTGCACTGAAGCGCGCCTTCAAGCGCCGCAGCAAGCTCCTGCAGGCTGGATGAGCGGCGCCCCGTTCCGGCTTGAGCTGCTTGGTGCAGCCCATGACCGCAGCGCCTTTCTCAGCGACTCGCTGCCACTGAACCGCTACTTCCATCAGCAAGTCACCCAGGACATCCGCCGACGCGTGGCCGTGTGCTTCGTGGCCTCGCCCAACGGAACGCGGGTGGCCGGCTACTACACGTTGGCGGCGGCAAGCGTGCCTCTGGCAGGCCTTCCGGCTGCCACAGCCAAGAAGCTGCCCCGCTATCCCAGCGTGCCGGCTATCCGCATGGGCCTCCTGGCTGTCGACCAGGCGTTCAAGGGCCAAGGCCTCGGTGGTGCGCTCCTGGCGGATGCACTGGACCGCGCCGCCCGGGCTGAGATCGCCGCCTTTGCACTCGTGGTCGACGCCAAGGCCGAGACTGCAGCGAGCTTCTACCGTCACCACGGCTTCATCGCTCTGCCCGAATCGCCGTTGATGTTGTTTCTGCCGCTGGCCACCGTGCGCGGCTGACAGCGCGAAGAGCTGCGCGACCTGTGGTCAGGCCCCTGCTTCCGATTTAGTGGTGACGGGTTCGTCGCCCAGGGGCCTGCGGGAGGCCTTCCTCCATTCACTGCGCGGTGGCGTGAACAGCTGGAACGTAGCCCACTCGAATTGCCGCCAGGATTGAAGCAGGGGGCAGCACGCGCAGTTCGTCTGCTGGCGCGTACTGCGCCGGCCCATACCCCTCGAAGGACCACGGCCGCATGCGGCCGTTGCTGCCCACCAGCCAGGCGCGGCCATCCCACTCCACCATGACCCCGGCTGGCAGCTGCTCGATTCGGCGCATCGTCGGCGCGAGCGAGCGTTCCTTGCGCAGCCGCTGGTCCACCTGGGTTGCGCGCGGCGCATCTGGCTGGTCCATGCCTGCCGCCCAGCGTCGGCATCTGCCCGGCCCTGCCTTTCTGCGGAGAGCAGCTCGTCCCGCGACTTCAGGTTTCACTTCGTCGCTTCCAACTCGGACAGCACGTTGTTGTGAACCGACAGAAGCTCCTCGCGTACCAGTTCGAACGCTTGGTCATTGGAGGCACCAGGCACCGCGTCTTCGAATATCGAAATGCGCCGTTGAGCATCAACGCCGACGACACCCAAAGCGTGAGCGTCCAGCCGTCCCACCTTGTCTTGCGCTGACGCGCCAGTGACGATGCTGTCCATCAAAAAATTGATGGACAGCAATGCAATCGCAAACATCTCAATCGCCCAAGCGCCGCACGCATGACGCGCAGTTCAAGGCGGCCGTGCTGGCTGCATGCGGTGAGCCCGGCGCGTCGGTTGCGGCGGTGGCCCAGGTGCATGGCGTGAACGCGAACCTCGTTCGCCAGTGGCAGGTCGGCCGCGGCATGAAGCGGTGTGGCAGCGCGGGCGACACGCCCACTGCACTGAGTGCGGGCGCGAAGCTCGACCTGTCATGAGCGCGCAGCAGCGCGCCCTGTTCGAAGAGACCATGGCCGAGGACGAGGATATCCCGACCATTCAAGATTTGGGCCGCAAGGGCGTCCGTGAACTGCACGCGATATTCCACAGCGCCGCCGATAATTCAGCGAACACGAAACTCACGCAAGCCGAGCGCACCGCCGCCCGGAAAACACAGGACAACATCCTCCGTGTTCTCGCGGCTCACCACCCCCGGCCTTAAGCCGGGGTTACTGCGCATCCAATCCGCACAGGGTTGGTCGATGGGGGATGCAAGGGGGAGAGTGGTCGCAATCCAACCGCGATGAGGTTGGCGCGTAGCCTCAGCGAATCGCATTTCTGATTGGCTGATCGTGAACCACTCCAGCCTTCACACCTAGGCCACTCGCGTCGGCTTCGGGCTCGTATCCGCATGCTCGGTCAGCAGTTGGACAAGGCGGAACATGAGCTGATGCTTCACGGGTGCGGCATCGGCGTCACCCCAGAGGTTGCGCATCTCTAAGGGGTCCGCCTGGAGGTCATAGAGTTCGCCCCAGGCACCCTCCGCGAACACGCTCATGCGGTAGCGGTCCGTCACCACAGTACGGACACGGACTGGCTCATCAAATCCCAAGTACGCGCGCTGCTGGTTCTCCTCGATCAGGACCGCATCGCGGCAGGCCGGTGCCGGTACGCCATCAGGGGTGTACAGCGCCTTTCCCTGCACGCCATTGGGCGGCGCGATGCCGGCGCGGCTCAGGATGCTGGCGCCCAGGTCCATGGACGACGCCAGGTCGTCGCGGGACCCGCCTGCGCCGTGGCTGGCGGGGTCGCGCCAGATGAAGGGCACCCGGACCAGGCCCTGGTAATGCAGGGGGCCCTTGAGCACGATGCCGTGGTCGCCCATAAGGTCACCGTGGTCCGAAGTGAAGACCACGACCGTGTTCTCATCCAAGCCGGCGGCGCGCAGGGCCTGCATCACCAGCCCGATGCGGTCGTCGATGTTCGTGATCATCCCGTAGGTGAGCGCGATCATTTCCCTGACCTCGCGCTCGGAAGCTGCGAACAAACGGGGGCCCTGCGTATTGGCATGGCCGGCGGCACGCTCCCGTCGCAGCCACTCGACATGCTGTTCCCCAGGATGGCCGCCAATCATGGTCGCGGGCACCGGGATGTCTTCGGGCTTGTACATGTCCCAGTAGCGGCCCGGCGGGGTCCAGGGATGGTGCGGGTCGGGAAACGAACACATCAGCGCAAACGGCCGTGAAGGCTGGCTGCGCGCGTGCTCGCTGAGCCATTGGACGGTTTGCGTGGCAATGAAGTGCGTGGGATAGCTGTCCTCGTCCAGGCGCGTCTTCCAGGCCTGGGGCGCGACATAGCGGGGGTCGCGTTCGCCATGCTCGCGACCCAGCCGGGCGGCCAGCTCGGGGCGCGCGCCCTCCAGCCAACGGAGCCAGTCACCGAAGCATTCGTCGGCATGGTGGTTGCAGAGCACCACCTCCTGGAAGCCGTAGTACGGCGTGTGGATGCGGTGGCGACTGTCGGCCCAGCGGGAACGCAACTCCTGCTCGTACGCGCCTGGCGGCAACGTATCCCGGCGCGCTTCCTTGAAACCGGATTCGACTACTCCTTCGGGGATGTGGCGCGGTGGCAGCAGGGGTGGATTGTCCTCCATGTTCTGCAGGTGGCTCTTGCCGATGAGCGCCGTGCGGTAGCCGGCTTCCGACAGCACATCGGCGAAGGTCACGCTCTCCAGAGGCAGGGGCACGCCATTGCTGCGCGCCCCATGCACGGAGGGCATGCGCGAAGTCATGATCGAACCCCGGTTGGGCATGCAGACGGGGTTCGCCACGTACGTTCGCTCAAAGCGCTGCCCCTGCTCAGCCAGCCTGTCGATATGCGGCGTGCGCACGATGGGGTTGCCATAACAGCCAAGGTGGTCAGCCCGGTGCTGGTCGGTGATGAAGATGAGGAAGTTGGGTTGCATACGCGGGTTCAGGGGAGGCGTCGCATTCTTGGCGCCTGAACCGGTGCGTGCAACGCTCCGCAGGTCGTTCCTATAAGGGATCGTTATGCATAGTCACGCGCGCACGGTCCTGCGCCGGGGCTTCGCCTTCTGCGCCGCATCGGTCGCACCGGCCTGCGCGATGACTGCCTCGATGACGGCCTCGGTCGCTGCGGCCCGACGCCCCCGCGGGCGCTCCGGCGAGTACAGGCAGACTTCATAGCGCGGCAGCCCCTCTTGCAGCCGCAGCGGCACCACCGCCCCGGGCTGCATCGTGTCGAGCAGGGCCGGATGGGGCACGACGCACATCAGGTCGCTCTGTGCCACGATACGCAACACGGTGGCGTAATCGCCGCCTTGCGCCACGATGCGCGGCGCGCCCAGGCCGCGTACGGCGTAGGCTTCCTCGACCACGTTGCCCGAAGTGCCCGCCAGACCGGCGACGACCCAGGCCTGGCCCTGGATCTGGGCCAGCGAACTCGCACCAGCCAGCGGATGCCCCTTGCGCACATAGACAGCCGGGCTGCTAATGTGCACCACCACTTCGCGCAGCCCGACGGCCTCGAACATCCGCGGACGCGGAACGACAACAAGGTCTAACTCGCCCGACTCGAGGCCGGCGAGGAGCTGGGCGGCCGAACCTGCTGCAAAGCGCACCAGGCCGTCCGGCATGTGGGCGTGCCACGCCCGCTCCACACACGCGCCGTACAGGAAGGACGCCGCGGCCGCCATCCCGACATGCAGCGAATGGCGCCGTGCCCGGGCCGCGCCTGGCCGCTGGTCCGGGCTTCCCTTGAGCTGCTCAACGCTGGCCCCGAACTGCTTTGCCAGCCGGGCCAGCTGCAGCCCCGCTGCGGTCGGCACCTTGTGGCGCCCGGACTTCTCGAAAAGCTTGAGGCCCAGGGCCTGCTCCAGACCCTGCATAGCCTGCGAGACCGCGGGCTGTGTAATGCCACCTGCGGTCGCGGCGACCGAAAAGCTGCCGCGGCTGACGACCAGGTCCAGGAGCACGAGGTGCTGCAGCTGCATGCTGCCTCCTTGCAATGCGGGGCGGCCTTCGGACGCCAGATCCCCAATCATAAGTCTTGCTTATGGATCCCAGCTCGCCGGGCTTGTGGCGACCACCGCCCCCTCCCAGAATTGCGGCAGTACACCCCGGAGACTTCGCATGAACCGCCAGCGCCGAACCAGCCTACAGCTCCTGCTGGGCAGCATCGTCATCTCCTCGTGCATGGTCGCAGCCCATGCCCAGGCCTTTCCCGGCAGGCAGGTCACGCTGGTCGTGCCCTTCCCCGCGGGCGGACCCAACGACATCGTCGCCCGAGCGCTGGCCGAGCGGCTGGCCGCCACCTGGAAGCAGCCGGTCATCGTCGACAACAAGGCTGGCGCGACAGGCAACGTGGGCGCGCAGTTCGTCGCGCGGGCGCCCGGAGACGGCCACACCCTGCTGCTCACCCTGGACACCTCACTGACCGCCAACCCGACGATCTACGGCAAGCGCATGGGCTTCAATGTGGACAAGGACCTGCGTCCGGTCGCCATGCTGGGCCGTTTCAGCCAGATGCTGGTGGTCAACCCGTCCACGGGCATCGCCGACATCAAGGGCTTCACGCAGGCGGCGACCAAGGCAGGCCTGACCTACGGCTCCGCCGGCAACGCGAGCCCGGGGCACCTCACCATGGAAGGCCTGCATTCGCTGCTTACAGGCAGCAAGTTCACGCACATTCCCTACCGCGGCAATGCCCCGGCGCTGATCGACCTGCTCGGCGGCCAGGTCCAGGCGGGCTTCATCGCCACCCCGACGGTGGCCCAGCACGTCGCCGCCGGCAAGCTCAAGGCCTTGGCCGTATCCGGTTCGCGGCGCTCGCCCCTGGCACCGGGCGTGCCCACCCTGACCGAACTGGGGTACGGGGGTGCGACCGCGGACTTCGGCTATGCGCTCATGGTGCCCGGCTCCACGCCGGATGCCACGGTCCAGCAGATCAACACGGACTTGCGCAAGGTCATCGCGGATTCGCAGGTGGTGGCGCGGCTGCGCGAGCTGGACATCGAACCCGTGGTCGGCACCGAGCAGCAGGCCGCAGCAGCGCTGAAGGCCGGCCGGGACCGTTGGGCGCGCGTGATCAAAGCACAGGGGATCACCGGCGAGTGAGCCGGCACCGCGCCATGAAGAGACCCGACTGGCGGATCCAGGGCAGCGACCCCGATTACCGCTTTTCACTGGCCAACGAGCGCACCTGCCTGGCCTGGGTGCGCACCGCGCTCGCCATCCTCGCGGGGGGCATCCTCCTGCACCAGTTCGCCGACCGGCTCGGCCCGCCCCGTGCCATGACCCTGCTGGCGGCCGCACTCACGTTCCTGGCGGCCTGGCTCTGCGGCGCCGCTTACTTCCGCTGGCGGTCGAACGAGATTTCCATGCGGCATGACAGACCGCTTCCCTCGAGCGCGACACTTGCCGTGCTGTGCGGTGGGCTGGCCCCCGCCGCACTCGCCGTCGCCTGGCTGCTGCTTTCGCCCATCTTCGGATGAAAGACCCCGGGCTTCAACCCGAGCGCACGGCGCTGGCGTGGAACCGCAGCATGCTGGCAGTGCTGGGCAATGGAATGCTGCTCTTGCGCGTGGCGCTGCAGTTGCCTGGGGCCTGGCTGGGCGTCGTGCTGATCCTCGTGCTCGCTGCGCTCGCAGGCTGCCTGCGCGCCGGACGCGCTCGTCGTCAGGTGCTCACGAAGTCCACTCCTCAATCCGCCGCACCGGCCGCTGCCATGCAGGCCCTTACGGGCAGCGCCCTACTCTGCTGCTGCGCGGCCACCCTCGAGCTACTGCTCGCAATGCGCTGAGCAGCCCGCCCACCCCCATTGAACGGAAACCCCATGAGCCTGATCCAGAAGATCCACCACGTCGCGTACCGCTGCAAGGATGCGAAGGAAACCGTCGAGTGGTACGAGAAGCACCTGGGCATCATGTTCGTGCTGGCGATCGCCGAGAACGAGGTCCCTTCCACCAAGGCCCCGGACCCGTACATGCATGTGTTCCTCGACGCGGGCAACGGCAACGTGCTGGCCTTCTTCGAGCTGCCGGGCCAGCCTCCGATGGGTCGCGACACGAACACGCCGGAATGGGTGCAGCATCTCGCGCTCAAGGTTGATTCGGTCGATACCTTGCTTACCACCAAGGCCCGGCTCGAAGCCGAAGGCATCGAAGTGCTGGGCCCGACCAACCACACGATCTTCAAGAGCATCTACTTCTTCGACCCTAACGGCCACCGGCTCGAGCTCGCCGCCGATTGCGGCACGCCCGGGATGATGCAGAAGCTCGATGCGGTCAAGCGCGAGATGCTGGACGAGTGGAGCCGCACTCGCCGCGCACCCTCGCATGCGGCGTGGATGCATGACGGCACCTACGCCTGAGGCCGGCATGTGGAGCGCGATGAACCTGCTGAATGAAACCCACGACCCGGCGCTTCGCAGCTGGGTCACCAGCGCCAATGCGCCGGGCTGCGACTTCCCCGTGCAGAACCTGCCCTTCGGGCGCTTCCGCACCGCCCCGGCCGAACCCTGGCGCATCGGCGTCGCTATCGGCGACGAAGTGCTGGACCTGCGGGCTGCCGGCCTGCTGGACCATGCCGCCATGGCACAAGTACTGACCTTGCCCCAGGCCGAAAGGTCGGCGCTGCGCCTGGCGCTCTCGCGCGGGCTGCGCGCGGGCAGCCGGCTGCAGGCTCCTTGGTCCACCTGCCTGCATGCGCAAACCAGGGTCGAGCTGGGCCTGCCCTGCGACGTGGGCGACTACACGGACTTCTACGTCGGCATCCACCACGCGACGGCCGTCGGCAAGCTCTTCCGGCCCGACAACCCGCTGCTGCCCAACTACAAGTGGGTGCCCATCGGCTACCACGGGCGATCGTCCACGCTCATCCCCAGCGGAACGCCATTCGTGCGCCCGCGCAGCCAAGTGAAGGCAGTGGACGCAGAGGTGCCGACTCTGCAGCCCAGCGCCCGGTTGGACTTCGAGCTGGAACTGGGCATCGTGGTCGGCCCCGGCAATGCGGCCGGCGAGCCGGTGGCCATGGCGCAGGCCGAGGACCATGTGTTCGGCCTGACGCTGTTCAACGACTGGAGCGCGCGCGACGTGCAGGCCTGGGAATACCAGCCACTGGGGCCCTTCCTGTCCAAGAACTTCGCCAGTACAGTCTCGCCCTGGATTGTGACCATGGAGGCGCTCGCACCCTACCGCCAGGCCTTCACACGGCCCGAAGGCGACCCGCAGCCCCTGCCCTACCTGCACTCTGAAGACAATGCCCAAGCGGGTGCCTTCGGCATCGAGCTCGAGGTGTGGCTGCAAACGGCCGCGATGCGCGCATCGGGCCATGCGGGTGAGTGCATCAGCAGGAGCAATTTCGCCGAAGCGGCTTACTGGACCGTGGCACAGCTGGTAGCCCACCACACGGTGAACGGCTGTACCCTGCGGCCGGGCGACCTGTTCGGTTCGGGCACCTTGTCCGGCCCCCGTCCGGAACAAGCTGGGTCGCTGCTGGAACTCACGCAGGGCGGCAAGGCGCCGATCCGCATGGCCAACGGCGAGACGCGCACCTTCCTTGAGGATGGAGATGAGGTCACGCTGAAAGGGGTGTGCAGACGGCCGGGAGCAGCATCCATAGGGTTCGGCTCATGCTCCGGAAAAGTGCTGCCAGCGCTTTCTAGCTGACCACAAAAGCGAGTCGACCGCTTCTGGCCGAGCGCGAGCACGCTGGATCGAACGTCCTGCTGGGATCAGCGCTTGCCGTAGGGCTTCAAAGCGATCAGTTCGCCGCGGGTCTTCGGGCCACCCGTGCCGTTGCCGCGGCGGAAGTCGGCAATGGTCTGAAGTCCGGTGCCAACCGACCCGTTAGCCACCTCAGTTCGAGATTGCGTTGGCATTCGCGTTCGAGCCGGCGGCTGGACTGGACGCGATTCAGGTAGCCGTAGATGTAGACCTTCAGCAGGTCGCCGGGATCATAGGACGGCCGACCCGTTGCAGCGGGCTGGCCACCTTCGAACCCAAGCTTCGTCAGATCCAACTCGCCGACGAAAGCACCGATCACCCGGACCGGGTTGTCGTCGGCGATGACGTCGTCCAGGCACTCGGACATCAAGGTCACTTGTTGCCGGTCCTGTCCTTCAATGAATCGAGGCATGCCGACTCCAGAGTCCGCTTCCGGAAGGACTCTATCGGCACAGCGGTCTTGACGTCAGACGGTTTTCACACAGCCTCGACCCCAAGCAGACATTTGGAAATTGCAGGAACACCAAGGTGAGGATGAGGACAATGACAGCGATGGCCGTCGCTTTCAGTGCGAACCGATCGTGCCAAGTACATCAGCTATCCAGCAGCGCAAGCACCCGCAATTCCAGACTCTCGCGCGGCCGCGCGTGAGGCGGTGTCGCGGGATGTTCGAAAGCGGTGTGCGGCACGCCCCGCGGCACACCATCGTGCGCGCAGCGATGGTCGAAATGCACGAAGGCCAGCACCTCGTCCCGCGTCATGCCGGGCAGGTGATGCCAGGCGTGTGCCGGGTTGTACAGCATGGCGAAGGTCTGGCCGCGACGGTGCGGGTAGATCAGGTGGTTGGTGACCAGGTCGGCCGAGTCCACGCTGCGCGCGTCGGCCACCGCCAGTGGCGCATCACCCAGGGGCTCGTCGTGCAAGGCGCGCCACAAGCCCACGATCATCCAGGGCTGGCCGCGATCCTCCATCCCGTGCGCCGCCATCACCTCGCGCGCGTGCAGGCCCGGAGACCGGCGTGTAGTCCAAGTGCACCCGGCCAACCGGCTCGCGCACCGCGGCGAAGGAGCCGCCCAGGCCATCCAGCGGGGGCCGGTGCGCCGCGCGACGGCGCAGCGTGTGGTCGAAGACGAAGGCCTGGCGCGCGCCAGTGAGCTCACGCACCAGAGCCTCGGCTTCCGGGTAGTGGCGGCCGCGCAGCGCGGCCTCGTCCCAGAAGTCATCCACGTCGCTGCGATGCGCCACGCAGCTGAAGCCCCTTGGGCCCAGCCGTCGCGGTTGGTCGAGCAGGCGCCCGTCGGCGAGTGCCACCTCGTGCGCCTGCAGCCGGCCGTTGAAGCGCGGCCCGCCGTCCGGCGGGTCGAAAGACCAGGTGTGCAACTCGCCCGCCTGCGCCTGCAGGTAATTCAAGCTGGCGTGCTGCGTGCCCGAGAGGAGGCGTGGCGCGGCCGCCGGCTCGGCCGCCAGCGAGCCCATGCAGATCCGTTCGCCATCGCGCGGCCCCGCCCCTGAGGGACGCCGCACCATGGCCGTTGCGCCATGCGCAGCCATCAGAAGAACGCCATGGTGCGCACCTCGATGCTTTCGCGTCGCGGCGCGCCCGGCGGCGTGGTCGGGTCCTCGAAGGCGCTGTGGCCCATGAAGCGCGCGCGCCCGTCGGTTTCGGAGTCGTAGGTCTTGAGCAGCAGCGCCTGGTCCGGCTCCATCGCCTGTATGCGGTCCGAACCGCCTGTCGTTCAACCCGCAGTGCCATCCTCCATCGTGGTTCTAAGCACCATGCCCTTCTCAGCATCAGGTGCGCAGGCGCGGGTCGTAGATCCACTTTCGCAGCTTCTTGGCTTTCACCGCGTGCAGCAGCGGGTGCAAGGGATTCAGCAGCACATTGAACTCCTCGGGTACGACCACTGATGGAACGAGGAGGGCCGGGGAGCGACCGCTTGCGAGCCAGGCATCCCCGAAGTCGAGCGACACCTTGCCCTCTGGCAGAGCGTCCCATCCGACCAGGTGAGCCGCGTCTGCCACCTCTCTGGCTGCCCAGGTCGCATCCGGAACGTCCAAGCGCACCAAGTAGCGATTGAGGGGCAAGCTCCCGGCCTTGAGGTGAACGGCCGTCTCCAGGCACGCCAGTGCGATGGAGGTCGAGGTGTAGAGGACGGCGCCTCCTACGCGGTTCCAGCGTCCGCCTGTCGCCTTGGCGCCAGCGCCTGTGAGGTCGTCAGCGGTGTAGTCAGGGGTGTCGGTGGCTATCCGCCAGAGCGACACGCCACCGCTCAAGCGTAGGCTCCGCTCTGCATCCGGGCGAGCAGGTTGGAGACGATCGACTGTCCCTCAAAAGTGTCCATGAGTTCGGCCGGCTTGCGACCGCCGATAGCGTCCAGCGGCTCCTCCAGCCAATGGGCTACCCACTGCGCCGCGTTGAAGCCTTCAGGGTTCCCCGATTGGTTCACCATGGCCTGGACTTGGCCCACCAGGCGCGCCATACCCAGGACGCGTTCGCTGTCTTCGGAAGACAGCGGTTGATCAGCGCTGGCGCGACGGTTGACCGTTGCGGCGGACAGCCCCAACGCTGGCAGAAGGCGGTCCTTGGGCATGGCCATCTCTTTGGCCATCCAGTCGACGATGCCTGCATTGACGCCCTGCTTGATCGTGTCCACGCGCTGCATCGGCTCGGCCGTGTAGATGTTCAGGAAGAAAGCCTCACCGCCGCGCCAACGGGCCTTGGTCTTTGCAGCCTTGAAGACGGCCACCTTCCCGTTGATGACCTCAAACTTCCCAGTCGGCTTACGTTGCTGCGGTATCAGCGATGAGCTGGTCCCTTTGCGTCCAGCTCGGGATGCAGTTCCTGGGAGGATGACTTTGGAGGACATAATACTCTTGTACGCTCATTTGAGCCGAATGTCTAGATCATTTGATCGCGACGAGCCGCCGGCGCCCGGGCCGCTGCCCGTGTTTCTCCAGCGTTGGCACGGTCTGGCCGAGCACAATCAGGTCGCTTTAGTGCGGCGGCTGCGGGTCCGCGGCGCTTCTCGCTGCACGAGGTAGTTGAGGAACGAGGTCTCCGTGATCGCGCCGTACAGCTTGTCAGCCAGCCAGTTGTAGAAGTCCACCTGTACGAGCTTGGACTTCAGCCCCTTGCTCTCGATGGAGCCGACCAGCGTCTTGTTCTTTTCCTTCTTGCGCTGAGCGACGTACTGATCCCAGTAGTGGTCGCTTTCCCTGCGGGGCATTTCGAGGAACAGCGCGTTCGCGTCCTTGCGCAGGCGGTCCTGGTATTCCTGCAGCAGCACCTCCTTGGCGGCATCGGTCCCGCTGGCCAGCGCGCCGTCCCCGCCCTCCATGGGCACGATGTTGGTGGGCTCCTCCAGTTCCTGCTCTGCATAGTCGCCCTGGACGGCGGCCTTGAGGTAGGCCGCGGGCCGCTTCACCTTGGCGGGGTCCTGGGCGATCAGGTCGTTCATGTAGCGCAGGTTGCGACGCACGCGGTCGATGCCGTAGCTGGCCACCAGCTTCCTCCTGGTGAAGGTGAGGTGATTGTGGGTAGTGGCAAGTGCCACCAGGCTTGGAAGGTGAGCGCTTTGTGGGAAGTGGGTGCGACCTGATGCGCTCAGGTGAGGTAAATGTGGGTAGTGGAGGCGCTTCAGGGGGCGTTTCGGGGCTCTTCCAGGCTCGTGTTCCCACATTAACCTCACCTTCCCTAGCACGGCACCACCAGGTTGGACGGGCGAGTTTCGGGCAGGTAGCCGTGGGTGACTTCGACGAGGCGACTGAGTGCAGCTTCGTCGATTTCTACCTCTTCCTTATGCATTGGCACGCGAATCGCGCGTTCAGCGGCTTGACGCGGGAGTGGTCCGATTTCCGGGAAGTTGAACAGACGCTCCGCATAGGACTTTGCGTTGCCCATCCGGCCACGCAGCTGCGGCAGGCCTGCGCCCACAAGAACGACCGGCAGCTGCTGCTGCTCGATGCGATGCATCGCCGTGATAAGGACCGCCAACTGATCCTCAGCCACGTATTGCAGCTCGTCAATGAAGATCGCTTCGGCGGTACCGGCAGCGTTCGCGGCCTGCCCGACCTGCTCGAAGAGCGCCTGCAGATCGTGCTCCAGGTCGCCGTTGTCAGCCAGGCCGGGCTCAGGCTCGTAATCCAAGCCGACCTCGAGATCCTGATACCTGATCTTCATCTTCCCGGCGAACCCGGCGAGTGCGCGCAGGCCGCGGCTTGCATAGTCCCTGGCAGCAGCTACATTGCTCAATCTGAGCAGGGCCTGACGGAGCTGGGGTGTATGCGTCCGGCCAAGTCACCTTGACGGCTGCCGGCCTACGGTGAGGACCCTCAGGCCGACGGTGCCCAGCGATGCGGAAGCAGTTCGTCGATCCGGCTGGCCGGGTGTGTCGGCAACCGCTCGAG